>DATNCH010000217.1:0-2324 GCA_035571655.1 Pyrinomonadaceae bacterium | reverse complement strand
GATGTGTGGGATTGCGGGAATTGTTGGGGTTGACGCGGGGAGATTTATCGGCCCGATGCTCGAGAGTGTGGAGCATCGGGGGCGGGATGACGAAGGGATTTGGGTCTCGGAGCCGATTGATGAGTATGGGCGACGTGCGTGTTTGGGACATCGCAGGTTAGCAATCATTGATACGAGTCCGGGCGGACATGAGCCGATGTTATCGGCCGACGGTCGTTACGTCCTCACGTTCAATGGCGAGATCTACAACTACCGCGAACTGCGCGAACAACTCCGCGTTCTCCGACACGAATTTCGCACCGACAGCGATGCCGAAGTTTTACTCGCCGCGATCGGTGAGTGGGGCTGGGATGCCGTGGGCCATCTCAACGGCATGTTTGCCTTCGCCGTCTGGGACAATCACGAGCGCACGTTGACGCTGGTTCGCGATCACGTCGGCATCAAACCTCTTTATTACACGTTCATACCGCCTCGCAACGACGCACCTGCCACGTTTCTCTTCGGCTCCGAAATCAAAACGATCCTTGCAACTGGATTAACCAAGCCTGAACTCAACCCCGAAGCGTTGCACCAGTTTCTGACGTTTCTCTGGTCGCCCGATCCGAACACGTTGTTTGCAAACGTGAAGACCGTTCCACCGGGCCACATGCTTCAGGTTCATGGCGACAACGTCAAAGTCACGCAGTGGTGGGACGTTTCCTTCAACAAGATCGAGGAAGGCAAGAACGAAGCATACTGGCGCGAGCGCGTGCTCGACACACTCGATCGCGTGGTGAAGATGGAGATGGTTGCCGACGTCCCTCTCGGATCGTTTCTCTCGGGCGGCATCGACTCCTCCGGAATCGTGGCGATGATGGAACGCCACAGCAACGGCCGTCGCATCAGTACTTACACCGCCGGCATCGAGAGCGAAGACCTGCGCTACGACATCATTCCTGACGACGTGCGCTGGGCTCGCCGCGTCAACGAACAACTCCAGACCGACTACCATGAGATCATGTTGAAGCCCTCGGTAGCGGATCTACTGCCGAAGCTCGTGTATCACATGGAAGAGCCGCCGATCGACATGGCGATTCCGAGTTACCTCGTTTCGCGAGCGGCGCGCGAAACGCTCACGGTGATGCTTTCGGGCATGGGTGGCGATGAAGTGTTCGCCGGTTACCCGCGGCAGATGGCGATGAAGATCGCATCCGCGTTTGATCCCGTGCCGAATCTTTTGCGACGGCCCTTGATGAATACAGTTGCAGGCGCACTGCCGGGTGGATTACCGGGAAGACTCACCGCAACACTTCGCAATGCGAAGAAGTTTGCTCGCAGCGCCGCGCTCGACTTCGAAGATCGTTACCTCGGCTACGGCACTTACTTCACGAACGACATGAAGCGACGTTTGTATTCCGACGAATGGCGCAGCATCACGAGCGAATACGATCCTTACGCCACTCATCGAGCTTACTTCGCACGTGCAGCCAAGGCTGCACCTCTGAACCAGCTTCTGTACGTCGACCTGAAAACATTCCTGCCGTGTCTGAACCTGTTGACGACGGACAAGACGTCGATGGCGGCAAATCTCGAAGTGCGCGTGCCGTTTCTCAATCGCGAGATGATCGACCTCGCGGCGCACATGCCGCCGAGACTGAAACTCCGCGGGCTGAAGCGCAAGTACGTGTTGAAGCGGGCGCTCGAGTCTGTTTTGCCGAAGGACGTGGTGTGGCGAAAGAAGGCTGGCTTTGGGGCGCCGATCAGGTCCTGGCTGCGTGGTGCATTACGCCCCATGATCGGCGACCTGCTGTCAGAAGACACGGTAAAGCGGCGCGGGATTTTCCGGCCAAAAGAGGTCAACCGAATTCTGGAAGCAAACTTTTCCGGCCGCGAAGACTATAACTTACATGTTTTCCAGCTTTTAGGTTTCGAACTCTGGCACCGCACCTTCCTTGACTAATCCGTGCTCAACGCGTGAAAACATTGACAATCACGGTCTGCGCGGTCTAATCTGCAAGGGCACGAGCCACCCGGCTCGAAATCCTGAGAGAGCCCTCACAAGGCCTCGATTCTCCCCAGCTCACAAGCATGATCAGAGAGGAAGAATTCGACATCGCATCGCCTGTGGCGCAACTGCCAGCAGAGGCTCAGTGTGTGCTGCTGGTCGAAGACGATCCTGCGTTGCGTCGATACCTGGAGGTCGTGCTGCAACGTGCCGGATACGTGGTGCTGACGGCGGGTGATGGGCTGGAGGCGATGAAGATCCTGCTGAGTGTCGGAGTGGACGTGATCGTCACGGACGCTTTGATGCCGAATCTCGATGGTTATGAGTTGTGTCGGTTCGT
>DATNCH010000216.1:0-3693 GCA_035571655.1 Pyrinomonadaceae bacterium | reverse complement strand
AGCTTTGGTGATTTACAGGATCGGCAGGATTGTGGTTCAATGTGCCTTGACAAATTGACGTGGTGAGTTAAAGCGACTTGCGGCCACGTAAAATAATCCGCTAAACAGCTCGATGAGTTTATTCAGGCTCCGCGTTGTTAAGCGCGGGGCCTTTGTTATTACCTATGCCGAACCTGCTAGAAATACTGAAAGAACGCATCATCGTCTTCGACGGCGCCATGGGCACCAACCTACAGGTCCAGAACCTCTCGCTGGACGACTTCGGTGGCCCGCGCTTCGAGGGCTGCAACGAAAATCTGCTCGTGACGAGACCCGACGCCGTCGAGAAGGTTCACGCAGGGTTTCTCGAGGTCGGCTGCGATGTGGTCGAGACCAACTCGTTCAACGGAACGCCTGTGGACTTTGCCGAATACGGCATCGCCGACAAAGCTTACGAGATGAATGTCCTCGCTGCGCAACTCGCCAAACGCGTAGCATCTGATTACGCCACTAAAGAAAAGCCGAGATGGGTCGCGGGGTCGATGGGCCCGGGACGCAAGCTTCCGACGCTCGGCCACATCTCGTACGTTGAACTCCGCGACGCCTACAGCGTGCAGGTGCGCGGCCTGCTCGACGGCGGGGTCGATCTGCTGATTGTCGAAACGTGCCAGGACGTGCTGCAAACCAAGGCCGCACTCGCCGCGATCTTCTCGGTTTTTGAAGAGAAACGCTCGCGCGTACCCGTGATTGCACAAGTCACTATCGAAGTGTTTGGAACGATGCTCAACGGCACCGAGATCGCCGCTGCGTTGACTGCACTGTCACCATTCCCAATCGACGTGGTCGGTATGAACTGCGGCACGGGCCCAAAACACATGACCGAGAGTATTCGCTACATCTGCGATAACACTCCGCTGCCCGTGTCTGTGTTGCCAAACGCGGGACTGCCTTCAGTTGTCGAAGGCAAAATGCACTACGACGAAACTCCCGAGAGTTTCACCGCACAACTTGTCCATTTTGCAAATGACTTTGGCGCCAACATCGTCGGCGGTTGTTGTGGTACGACGCCCGCGCATCTGCGACTGGTCGTCGAAGCGATGCAGCGCATCACTCCGAAGCAGCGCAGCGCGAAGCTCCTGCCGGCAGCATCGTCGATCTACTTCCAACAGCCTTACGTGCAGGACGCATCGTTTCTGATCGTCGGCGAGCGCGTGAATGCGAGCGGGTCGAAGAAGATGCGCGATCTGCTGAACGCGGGAGACTGGGATGGCCTGGTCGCACTCGGCAAAGAGCAGGAACGTGAAGGCGCGCACATTCTCGACGTCAACGTCGACTTCGTCGGTCGCGACGGCGAAGCCGACATGCACGAGCTCGCGTCGCGCCTGGTGACGAACGTCAAAATTCCGCTGATGTTCGACTCGACCGAGTGGCAGAAGATGGAAGCGGGCCTGCAACACGCGGGCGGCAAGTGCATCCTGAATTCAACGAACTACGAAGACGGAGTGCCGCGCTTCCTGAAAGTGATCGACCTCGCCAAACGTTACGGCGCCAGCGTGGTTGTCGGAACAATCGACGAAGACGGAATGGCGCGCACCGCCGAAGGCAAGGTAAAGATCGCGACGCGCGCATACGATCAAGCGACGAAGGAAGCCGGCCTGCCTGCGTCTGACATTTTCTTTGATCCACTGGCATTGCCGATTTCTACGGGTATTGAAGAAGACCGGCGCAACGCGCTCCAAACCATCGGAGCCATCAAACAGATCAAAGCTGAACTTCCCGGCGCCTTCACGATTCTCGGGGTTTCAAATATCTCTTTTGGCTTGAATCCGGCATCGAGAGTCGTCTTGAATTCCGTGTTTCTCCACGATGCAGTCGAAGCGGGCCTCGACTCCGCGATCGTCAATGCGAGCAAGATCGAACCTCTCAACCGCATCGGCGAACAGGAACTCAAAGTCGCGCGCGAATTGATTTACGACCAGCGCAGGTTTGAAGGCGACGTTTGCGTCTACGACCCGCTGACAGAATTTACAAAACTCTTCGAGGGCGTGAAGTCGAAAACGACGAAGAAGGCGTCGAAAGGCGAAACCGTCGAGGAGCGTCTCAAAAACCACATCATCGACGGCGAGAAGATCGGTCTCGAAGATGAGTTACGACTCGGACTCGAGAAGCACTCAGCGCTCGACATCATTAACAATATCCTGCTCGACGGCATGAAGGTCGTCGGAGATCTTTTCGGCAGCGGACAGATGCAACTACCTTTCGTGTTGCAGTCAGCCGAGGCGATGAAAGCCGCGGTTCGATTCCTCGAGCCGTTCATGGAGAAGAAGGGCGGCGCAACGGCAAAGGGCACGATGGTGCTCGCAACTGTCAAAGGCGACGTTCACGATATCGGAAAGAACCTCGTCGACATCATTCTGACCAACAACGGCTACAAGGTCTTGAATCTCGGCATCAAGCAGACGATCGAGAGCATCCTGCAAGCGTACGACGAACACGGAGCGGACGCGATTGGCATGAGTGGTCTGCTCGTGAAGTCGACGCTGATCATGAAGGAAAACCTCGAGCTGATGAACGAACGCGGCATCAAGGTGCCGGTTGTGCTCGGCGGCGCTGCGTTGACGCGGCGTTACGTGGAAGAGGATCTGAAGTCGCTCTATCACGGGCAACTGTTCTACGCGCGCGATGCGTTTGCCGGTCTGCACACGATGGACCAACTCATGAGTGGCAATGGACAGGGAGACGCGGAGACGGGGAGACACGCGGACGCGGCGACGTTGGAAGCTGGTGATGATCCGGAAGACCTAATAGGTGAAGAGGCGAAGCTCGGAATTCGCAAACCGGCGCGACCGAGAGGCATGAGAGCGACTGGCAACACGACGCACACGGTTCGTTCGCAGGTCGATCCGGACGTTCCGATTCCCACGCCACCGTTTTACGGCTCACGCGTGGTCGACGACATCAAGCTCGACGACGTGTTCGCTTTCATGAACGAGACAGCACTGTTCAAGGGTCAATGGCAGTTCAAACAGGGCCGCACGCCGATTGACGAGTATCAGAAGCTCGTGCAAAGCAAGGTGCGTCCAATCTACGAAGAGCTCAAGGAGCGCTCAAAGCGTGAAGAGTTGCTTGTGCCGAAGGTGGTCTATGGTTACTTCCGCTGCCAGTCCGACGGGAACGATCTTGTCGTCTACGACGAAGACAAGGAAGTGAGATTCACATTCCCACGCCAACCCGCGGGGAAACACCTGTGTCTCGCAGACTATTTCGCATCGAAAGAGTCAGGCAAGATGGACGTCGTCGCCTTTCACCTTGTAACTGTTGGCCGGCGCGCGAGCGAGTACTCACACCAATTGTTCAAGTCAGACAATTACTCCGACTATCTCTACTTCCATGGTCTCAGCGTCGAAAGCGCTGAAGCACTGGCAGAGTTGTGGCACAAACGCATTCGCGAGGAGTTGGGAATTGCCGGCGCGGATTCGCCGGATCTGTCACGCCTCTTCCATCAGGAATATCAGGGGTCGCGCTACAGTTTCGGATATCCCGCGTGTCCGGACCTCGAAGACCAGGCCAAGCTTTTCACGCTGCTCGATCCCGCCCGCATCGGCGTTGAGCTCAGCGAAGAGTTTCAACTGGAGCCTGAGCAGTCGACTTCGGCTATTATTGTTCACCACAGGCAGGCAAAATACTTCTCGATTGAGTGAAGCCACAAAAAGC
>DATNCH010000215.1:0-2600 GCA_035571655.1 Pyrinomonadaceae bacterium | reverse complement strand
CACGTGCACCGTCGTCTCCGTGATGCCGTACATGTTGATCAGCCGCGGCTTCTCGAGTCCACGTCGCTCGGCCCAACCACTCAAATTACCCGGCTTCAGTGCTTCACCGCCGAACACCACCGTCTTCAGTGCCAGATCGCTGCCGCCGCCTTCGCTCTCGTCCACGCTCATCACCTGATTGAACGCCGAGGGTGTTTGGCTCAACACCGTCACCTTCTTCTCCACGATGTGTTCGAAGAACGTCTCGGGTGAACGGCTCATCCAGAATGGAATCACCACTACGCAACCGCCGTAACGCAGCGCGCCCCACAACTCCCACACCGAGAAATCGAATGCGTAAGAATGGAAGAACGTCCAGACGTCGCTCTCGTCGAAACTGAACCAGGGCTCCGTGGCTTCAAAGAGTCGTGAGACGTTGCGGTGCGTGACCATCACGCCTTTCGGAACGCCGGTCGAGCCTGAGGTGTAGATCACGTAAGCGAGATTGTCGGGCGACATCGCAACTGCCGGATTCTCCTGGCTCTCACTCGCAATGCTGTCAAACTCTGTGTCGAGACAGATTACTTCCGGGCGCTTTTCGGGCAATTGCGGTAGCGATGATTCCTGCGTCAGCAACAACGCCGCTTGCGTATCTTCGAGCATGAACGACAGACGGTCCGGCGGACACGCAGGACTCAACGGCACGTAACCGCCACCAGCTTTCAGAATCGCCAACAGACTGATCACCATATCCAGCGACGGTTGCAGATAGACTGCTACTGGCGTCTCTGGACCAACGCCCAACCGGATCAGGTAGTGGGCCAACTGATTCGCGCGCCGGTTTAGATCGCCATAACTCAAAACCCATCCCTCGCAATCGACGGCTGTGGCGCGGGGACGAATTTGTGCCTGGTGTTCGATCGTCTCGTGAATGAGGCTGCTGCCCGCAAAGTGCCGATCCCGCTCGTTAAAATCGAGTAACCGCTGCCGCTCGGAGTCGTCGAGTATCGCGATACGCATCACGCTCTGTTCCGGGTGCTCAATGGCGCGCGCAAGCAGAGTCTGGAAGTGACGAGCCATGCGCTCCATCGTCTCCGACCGGAATAGATCCGTGTTGTACTCGAGGGCCGCAGACCACCCACGCTCCGTCTCGCCCATGCACAGAATCAGGTCGAATTTCGCCGTGCGATTGTCGATCTTGTGCGGCGACAGCGTTAGACCGTTCAGGTTCACGGCTTCGCTCGAAGAGTTTTGCGGCACAAACATCACTTGAAACAGCGGCGTCGTGCCGAGGTTTCTTTCCGGCTGCAAATGTTCGACGAGCTTCTCGAACGGAAGATCCTGGTGCGCGTAAGCGTCGAGCGCGGTTTCGTGAACGCGGTCAATGAACTCGCTGAACGTGACTTCCGGCGAGACGTCGCTGCGTATGATCAGAGTGTTCACGAAGAAGCCGATCAACTGCTCGAGCTCCACGCGGCTCCGACCAGCAACGGGCAGTCCAATCACGATGTTTCGCTGCTCGGTGTAGCGGTGAAGGAGCGCGATAAAAGCCGCCATCAAGACAGTGATTTCCGTCGTCTGCTTGCGGCGGCTGAGAGATTTAACGGCCGCACTCAACTCGGTAGAGAGTTCGAAGTTGTATTCAGCGCCATTGAAGGTCTGCGATACCGGGCGCGCGAAGTCGGTTGGTAATTCAAGCACAGGCGCGGCGCCGGCGACTTGCTTCTTCCAGTAATCGAGTTGCTGATCGAAGTCTTCGCCCGCAAGCCAGTCTCTTTGCCACTGCGCGAAATCGGCGTACTGGATCGGCAGTTCAGGCAGCGACGACTCTTCGCCGCGCGAGAAGCTGTTGTATAGCGACGCCATCTCTTTGATGAAGATCCCGACGGACCAACCGTCGGAGACGCTGTGATGCATCGTCACCACTGCGATGTGATCGTCATCCGCGAGCCGGAGCAGAAGGACGCGAATCAGGGGTAGTTGGGTCAGGTCGAAAGGTTTCGAGATCTCCTGGATAGCGAGACGCGTCGCTTCAGCTTCACGTGCTTCGAGTGGGGAGCCGGTCAGGTCGATGATGTTCAGGGGCAGCTCGTACGCGGGGTCGATGAGTTGCAGCGGTCTTCCGTCGAAGGAAGGAAACGTGGTACGCAACACTTCGTGACGGCGAATGATCTCGTTGAAACTTCGTTCCAGCGCCTCGAGGTTCAGCGGGCCTTCCAGTCGGACTGCGGCCGGGATATTGTAGGCCGCGTTTTCGGGATCCATCTGGTCCAGGAACCACAAACGCTGCTGCGAGAATGAGAGTGGGTTGCTGTCAGCCAGACGCTCGCGTGCTTCACGTGGAAGTTCGGCGATGAGTGTGCGGTAATCTTTCATAGGGTACACAAAGGGCACAAAGGTTACACAGAGACGAGTTCTAGTTCGAATAGCTGCTGGTCGATCGTTCTGCTTCTGCGTGGGATTGCGGAAGGTGCTTTGACAGCGTGCTGTTGTTTCAACTTCTCGATTGAGTTGGCGAGTCCGGCGACGGTTGGGTCTTCGAAGAGCGTGCGTAACGGCAGTTCCACTTGCTGCATTGTGCGCACGCGGGAGATCAGCCGCGCTGCCAACAAAGAATGCCC
>DATNCH010000214.1:0-19266 GCA_035571655.1 Pyrinomonadaceae bacterium | reverse complement strand
GCACGAGCCTGTGGCGGTGAAGGTCTACCCAAACATGCGACGCGCGCGCGAGGCGGAGTTGAAAGCACTCGGAGCGCGATCGGTTGTTTCGTCGCATCGCAAAACTTCCTGGCGCGGTGAGGGCCGCGAGTTTGAATCGCTTCGCGACTATGTGCGTGGCGACGAGCTGCGACACATCTCGTGGACGGCCACTGCGCGTCGCGGAAAACTCACGACGCGGCAGTATCAGATCGAGCGAGATCAAACGATTCTGATCGCACTGGACGCCGGGCGGCTGATGACCGCTCGCATCGAACAGGAAACAAAACTCGATTCAGCAGTACACGCTACGCTCGCGCTGTTTTCGGCTGCGGGGCGAGCTGGCGACAATGCGGGACTCGTCGTGTTTGGTCGACGGATCAAGAGTTATCTCGCACCCAGCCGTGGACGCGATCATATCGAAGCGGCACTCGAGGCTCTGTACGCGGTTGAGCCCGAGATGATCGAGCCTTCGTATCCACATGCGTTCGAGTTCATCGCGGCAAACAGTAAACGGCGAGCGCTGGTTGTGTTGTTGACCGATCTCGTCGATGAGGAAGGCTCGAAAGAGCTGTTGACGTCGCTTCACATTCTGCGCCCGCGCCATTTACCGCTTGTGGTTACGATCGCGGATCGGGATTTGAAAGCCGTCGTGCGCCAGACGCCGGAGTCGGTTCGCGATCTATTCACGCAATCGGTCGCCGAAGAGATCATCCACCATCGCGAGGCGGCGCTACGTTTGGTTGAATCGATCGGAGGTTTGGCGCTGGACGTTACCGCGGCTGCGTTAGCGCCGGCTTTGTTGGAGACGTATTTGCGGGTGAAAGAACGCGGACTGTTGTAATTGGTCCTATAGGACCTATTCGCGATGACCTACAAAGAGCAGATAAGAATAGAGCGCCACTCCAGTGATCGCGGCGACGCTGTATTTGATTCGCGGATCGATCGGCGCCGGCGAGACGAATCCCTCGATAATTCCCGCGACGACCAGCAGCAGCGCCACTCCGATCATCAGGCGAACAGCCTCCATGCCGCGCGTTTTGAGTGCGTCCGCACGAGTAAGATCCCCAGGCATTAAAATCGCGCTGCCGACGAGTAATCCGGCGCCGCCGGCGATAAAGATGCACGACAACTCGACCACTCCATGCGCCACCATGAACGTCACGAGATCGTTGCCGAACCCCGCGCGATAAGTGAGCGCGAGCACGGAAGCGATATTCGCTCCGTTGAAAGCGAGATAGAAGAGAGTGCCGATTCCACACAAAGCGCCGAAGGCGAACGTGTAAATCGTGACCATAATATTGTTGGTCATGATGAAGCTGGCGCCTTCCTGGTTCGACTCGTTGAGGTCTTCCCACCAGGGCGTCTTCGTCTCGATGAACGTCTCACGAAAGGCGGGGTTGACGCCAACCAGTTCGGAAAATTCCGGATCGTAGTGCGTAGCTACAAAGCTGAGCGCCCCAAAGATTGTGAAAACGAGAAAGGCAAGAAGTGTGTAGCGCCAGGTGCGCCGGAACGTCTGCGGCAGTTCGTGAGTAAAGAACAGGCGAATTCTTTTGCCACCCTGCGCGTCGGCACGATAGATTCGCCCGTGCGCACGAATCACCAGGCTGTTCAGGTAATTCACGAGACGCGGATCGCGCGACTCCGCACGTGCGATAGCGAGATCCGACGCGGTGCGACGGTAGATACGGCCCAGTTCACGAACTTCGTCTTTGTTCAGCCGGCCGAGCGACGCGCTATCCAGCAACTTGAGCAAATCCTCGAGGCGTTGCCAGGCGGTCTTGCGTTGAGTGATGAACCGGTCGGTAGGCATCTTGCAAATCCTGAATAATCGTGTAAATCCTGTCAAGCTAATCTTAGAATCGAACCATGACTAGCCTTGTAGAGTGCGTACCAAACTTCAGCGAAGGACGAAACCTCGAGACGGTGCGGCTGATTGCTGAGGCGATCGCGGCGGTTAACTCGGCGTGTGTGCTCGATACACACATCGATCCCGATCACAATCGTTCCGTCATCACGTTTGTAGCAACGCCGGAACGGGTCGTCCGAGCGGCTGTGAACGCGGTGAGACGTGCATCACAGCTTATCGACATCGGCACGCACCAGGGTGAACATCCGCGCCTTGGTGCCACAGACGTTTTGCCTTTCGTTCCGGTGCGCGGCGTGACGATGGACGACTGCGTTGCAATATCTCATCAGGCCGGCGAAATAATCGCGCACGAACTCGGCATTCCTGTTTACTACTATGAGCAGGCTGCATTGCGTGCGGATCGAGTGAATCTCGAAGATGTGCGGCGCGGTGCGCTCGAACTGCTTCGCGAACAGATCACAATCAATCCAGAGCGCGCGCCCGATGCCGGTCTGCCGCAGGTGCATGAGACCGCAGGCGCGATCGCGGTCGGCGCGCGTCCCTTCCTGATCGCCTTCAACGTGATCCTGCGCAGTACGGACATTGCTGTCGCGCGTCAGGTCGCGCGAAAAATCAGAGCGCGGAACGGCGGCCTGCCGTTCGTGAAGGCCCTCGGCTTTCGCCTGCACACACGCGCCCTGGTCCAGGTATCGATGAATCTCGTGAATTATGAAGTGACCGGGATGACCGCCGCCTATGAAGCTGTGCGTCGCGAAGCAGACGCTCTAGGTGTTGAAATTGAAGGCACCGAGATCGTTGGACTCGTCCCGCGCGCCGCCATGGATCCAGCCGCCGCGTACTACTCAGAAGCCAAAATCCTCGAGCACCAGATCGATTTATGTATTTAGCCGCAGATCTGCGTAAATCTGCGGCTAAATATCGGATGAAGATCCAAGTCTTATTATGTCTCTTCGTAAACGCTGGTCGCGCCGCATCAATTCCAGGTACGTCGTTTCTTCAGGCGCGGACTTCGCCCGCATGATTCGGGAAAGCAACCTGGTAAGCTTCTCGCGCTGTGCCCGAAACCCGATCTTCCGAACCTCAAAACGATCCCAATCACCTGCCTGCTCCTGGTTGAGTTCAAACACCATCGGACTCTCCGCCAGCTTCCTCAACGTACGTGCTGACGTGCGATAACCGCTTCGCGCCGCCAGCTTCTGTTCTTCCTTTTGGACCAGTTCCAGTACATCGCGGCGCGTGGGTCGAAACCCGAGCTTGCGATAAAACCAGAACGCTCCCGACTCGATACCTTCTTCATTCTCGAATCCGATCTGATAGGGATCGAGCGAGAAGGTCGTGACGCCGGCGAAGTGGCGCATCACATTGAGAGTGCGCGCATAGAGCCACGCAGTCTCGCCGTCGCGGAACGTGTAGTAAAGATTGAATCCGCTTTCCATGCGTTCGAAGAGCGAGAGTCCTTCGAAGTAACCGATCGGAACACCGTTCTTGTAGATCATCGCCGCATGATACGCGCGCAACGGCAGACGCTTTTCCGCTGGAACGCCCATCAGAAACAGCTCAACACCGCGGCCCAACTCTGCGTTGTAGACGTACTTCGCATCGGCGTGCGTAAAACCATAGAGTTCGCGATAGCGAATCGTCGACGCTTCGCGCGCCATGTCCGCAGCCTTTTCACCTTCTCGCAGCGATAACCGCTGCAACCGCGGTGAAGGTAGCCCCAGCTCTCTGCGGAGATCGATCTCGCGTCGCTGGATCAATGGACCATGATGATAGAAGAGCTTTCGACTCGCGAGGCGCATGCCTGTGCGCGTCGAGTTATAGCCGGGCTTCCAACGCACGTAGAGCTTTTGCGAGTCGAAGAGCTCCGCGCGTTCCTTTTCGTCTCGTGGCAGTTCGTTGAAGCGCTCGATCAGCCACGCCAGCTCCGGACGGTTGCCCCGTGCCGCTCGTAACCATTCGCGGTAAGGAACGTTTGCTTCAACCATTGCGTCTTCTTCCAGCAATGGCATGAAGCGCGGCCACGTCTCTGCCAGGCGGTTCTCGTCCTCAAACCACTCCCAATCAAGCGCGACCTGCGATGGGTGCGTTTGCAAAAGCGCGCGAACGATGTAGAAACCCAACGTATCCGTAACCGAAGTTCCGGCAATGCCTGAGACTTCCGGATGCTCGAGTGGCGAAATGTCGACGTCCTGATCGCGCAACCACGCGACTCGCCGCGAGAAGCCGCGCAGTTCCTTTTCTGTTAGTCGGACAAGGGACGCGTTATGTGGATACGCGCGGAGAAACAGCAGGAGCTCGTGATAGCGAACCAGCGAATCTGTGTCGGTAAAATCTACGCGCGCGAGCTGGTTCAGCAGTCGCTCAACGCGACGTGCGACGTTCGGCGCAAACTGATTTTTGACGTCGTCGAGTTGGTCCAGCAGGTGAGTTGTGTGGGCACGCGGCACGTTCATTCTAGGCTCGTCGAATGAACTTCGCGGCGATCCAACCGAGCAGGATGAGTATCGATAAGATGAGCCAGTTGTAACGATCCCCGTAGGTCGCACCCGGAAAGTGGTTGCTGATCATGATGAACACTACCGGCACAGCCATGAACGTGTTCTGCTTCGATCGCAACTTTGCCCGCGCGGAAAGCCGCTCATCAGGTTTCCGACCTTCCCTGAGTGCCGCGATCATCTTCTTTTGCGACGGCAGGATGTGCATCCAAACATTCGCCGCCATGATGGTGCCGAAGATCGCTCCGACGTGAATGTAAGCTCCGCGCCCGCTGAAGACGTGCGTCAATCCAAACGCCACGGCGACTATCACCGCGTACGCGACCACGGCAAAAGCCTTTTCGTTCCGGCCCAGCGGCGACATCATCATCACGTCGTATACAACACCGCACAGGACGATCACGCCGACACCGAGGGCCACGGCCGCGCCGACGCCGATGTCGCGTACATCGCGATCGATCAACGCGCCGCCGCCGAGATAATAAATAAGGACCAGCAGAGCGAAACCGCTAAGCCACGTCGTGGCCGCTTCCCAACGAAACCAGTGCAACGTGCGCGATGCAAGGTCAGGAACCTTGCGTCTCTCGACAACGTAGAAGCCGCCGCTGTGGACCATCCAGACTTGCGGTGTGACGCCGGTGTTAAGCGCGGCTTTTTCTTCCTCGGTCAGACGCGCGTCGAGCCACGTGAAGTAATAAGTCGTGCCGACCCACATGATGCCGGCGAAGACGTGTGTCCAGCGAAAGAGCAGGTTGAGCCACTCACTGAGAGTTGGGTCGAGGATCATTCGTTTTGTGTTTTGAGCTTAGTTCTTCGTAATCCGGACTCGAGCACAAAGTACTAACTCCCACGATAAGTCGAATAGCCGTAAGGACTGATCAGAAGTGGAACGTGATAATGCTGGGATCCGTCGTCAACGTTGAAGACCACTGTCACCTGTGGATAAAAGCAGGAGACGCTAAGCGAAGAAAAATAAGGTTCAGTATCAAAAACCAGGCGGTAAGTGCCGTTACTCACTGGGCGATCGACGAGAAAGAACGGCTTGACGCGCCCGTCGGTGTCGGTCCATGCATGGCTCAACTCGGTCCAACTTTCGTCGGTGTTCTGAATCTCGAGACAAACAGCGACGCCACTCGCCGGAGCTCCTCTTGACGTGTCGAGTACGTGCGTTGAGATGGTGCTCATGGTCGGGCGCTAGTGTACCGCGAACTACGGGTAACTTATTAATTTTTTTAACCTTAACTCGGTAATCTTGCTTTGCTCGGCCGCGGCGACGGGGAGTTCGTCTGCGGGAGCATTGTCGAGCCGTTGCCGCAACGCGGAGAGCATCTCTTCCGAGGTTTTTCCGGTGGCACAGATGATGAAAATATAGCCAAACTTTTGCTCGTAAGCCTGATTGAGTGCTGCGAGCGCGTCGACTGTTTCCTGAGGTGCGTTGCTCACGCCGGCTTGTTCTTGTCCCGACCATTGGCGTGATTGATCGGAAACCGGTGCGGCCGCTTTCTTCTCGCCGATCTTTGGATGACTGCGAAACGCTTCGAGCCAATCGGCGGGCTCGAGCGACCACCAGGTGTCGTGGGCCTTTGCGATCAGAGTCTCGACGTTTTCATAAGGCCCGGCCATCTCTCGCGCCCAACGTTTCGAGCCACAACATTGCAATAACGTTTTCTCGTCGAGATCCATCGATCACTCAAATGTTCCGTAGACGCGCAAACGACTCACACCGCCATCTGGAAAGATGCTGAAGCGAATGTGTGAAGCGACGCCGGTATCTGACAACTCCTGATCGAAGAAGTGACGTGTGTGTGCCTGCAACCTGGTGCGTGGCAGGACGGTGGACCACGGGACGGAGAGATTGGTCAGCGCTTCTGCGTCTCCAGATTCGACGTTGCACGACTCGAGTAAACAGCTCTCGGGGAAGTTGCCTTTGAAGTGAGACGTGTCGACTTCGACGCGGTGGATTTGTCCGGGGCGGCCGAGCTTGATGATGGTCCAGTCGTGGCCTGGACCACGTCGCCGTTTTGTTTCCCAACCGTCGCTCATGTTTGCTGCGCGGCCGGGCATGATCAGGTTATGACGGTGACCGAAGAACATGTCGCTACAGGAGAGTACGAGCGCGCCGTTCTCAGCCGCCGCGAGATCAATTTGTCCGCCGGCGCGTTGGAGTTGGTCCCAGTCAGGGATCACTTCGCCGTGCACGCGAAGCCGCGCGACACCGCCGTCGGGATAGATCTTGAAACGAAGGTGCGTGATGCGTTCGTCGTAGTTGATTGGGAAAGGGTTCTTGCTGTCGCCGGCGAGCGCCATCTGCGGGAGGAGTGGTATCCACTGGACGTTTTCGCTCGTCAACTCTTGATCGGTGGGAAGGCCGGAGAATGTGGCGCCTTCGAGAGAGCAGTGCTCGGGGTAGTTGCCGCGAAAGTAGGAGGTGTCGACGACGATGCCGCGGACGATTCCCGGGAGGCCGAGACGAATGATGCACCAATCGAAGCCCGGTGTGCGGCGGCGACGACTCTCCCAGCCGTCCATCCACTTGCCGCGATCGGTGTACTTGCCTTCGATAAAAATCGGCTCACTCGCCTTGAGCAAATTCTCTTTAGGCGCGAAGAAGTCGTCGTTGGCGATCAGCACCGCCCCACCCAGCCGCTCCGACGCTAGATCGATTAGATCTGTAAAGTCCATTTTTAGCCACAAAAAGGCACAAAAGTCACAAAATAGATTACTTCAAAACGTACTTCTTAATCTCGAGGCGCCGACCGCCGAAGTTGATCAGCAAGCCGTGCTCGATTCGTGAAGCTCGCAGATACCCAAGCAGTTGCGCTACGTGTTCGTCTATTAGTGCTCGACATCCTTTGATCTCGCAAATCAATCGCCGCTCGACCAACAGATCAGCTCTAAGCGTTCCAAGAAACGTTCCGTCTTCGTCAAAGACCTTAACTTCCTCTTGTTGCTCTACGTTAATGCCCTGTTTTCTCAGTCGATGGGCCAATGCGTTTTCGTAGATTTGTTCGCGATGTCCGTTACGCAAATACTTATGTATGTCAAAACTCGTTTGCCTGATTGTGTTGCACAGCGTGAAGATATCACCGTTGTGAGGATCGGTATTCATTTCTTTCCTTTCTTTTGTGCTTTATGTGCCTTTTTGTGGCTATCTTAAAAGGATCTCGCCCCGTGGCTGACCATCATATATCTTTCTCCCGCGAAGGAAAGTCTTTTGCACGACGCCACTGAGCGTCTCGCCCGCGTAGGGAGTGAGCTTGTGGCGATGGTGGAGGGAGTGGGCGTCGACGACGAATTGCTCGTCCGGTTTCCAGATGACGATATCGGCATCGCGGCCAACCGCAATGGCGCCTTTCCGCGACTCAAACGAAACCTGCCTGGCCGGATTTGCACAGAGCCAGTTAGCCATCTCGCGCAACGAGAACCCCCGTCGCCGCACCTCGGTCCAAACAACCGGCAACCTGAGTTGCAACGACGCAATCCCACCCCAGGCCTGCATGAAATCACCACTCTCACGCAGCTTCATCTCCCCCGGACACGGCGAGTGATCGGAAACAATAAAATCGATCGTCCCATCCGCGAGCCCACCCCACAACTCTTCGCGATTCTCCCGCTCACGAATCGGCGGACAACACTTAAACTCCGTCGCCCCATCCGCGATCTCTTCCGCCGTGAAATGAAGATAATGCGGACACGTCTCGGCAGTGATCTTCACACTCTCGGCACGCGCGCGCCGCAACAGCGGCACCGCATCCGCCGATGAAAGGTGAACAATGTGTACGCGCGTATCGAACTCACGACTCAACGCGATCATCAATTCAACTGCTTCATTCTCAGCAGCGCGTGGCCGAGAACTCAGAAACGTCCGATAGCTGTCAGGCGGAACACCCGCTGTCGTGATTGGACCAGGCAGCTCCGCATGCACGATCAACATCGCACCGAGCCGCGTGAGCTCAGGCATCGCCTCGCGCAAATCCGCTTCGGTCACATGTGGAAACTCATCGACACCTGACGGCACGAGAAAACATTTGAAACCCACAACACCTGCTTCAAACATCGGCGCCAGCTCAGAAGTATTTCCCGGCACCACACCTCCCCAAAATCCTACGTCCACGAAACAGTTGTTCGCCGCAGTTTTTGATTTCGTTTGCAAGCCTGAAAGCGTCGTCGTGGGCGGAATCGAGTTGAGCGGCATGTCGACGAGCGTCGTAACTCCGCCCGCGGCTGCGGCAGTGGTTGCGGTCTGAAACCCTTCCCATTCAGTGCGCCCAGGCGAGTTGATATGAACGTGTGTATCAACCAGCCCCGGCATGATCACTGACTCTTCGCCTGCTTCGATCACGTCGCAATCGACTGTGCGCAGGTCGTACTCGCCAATGGCAACAATCTTGCCGTCATGGATGTGGATCGAACGTGGACCAACTGCGTCAGGCAGGACAACTCGTGGTCCACGAATGATGAGATCTGGAACCTGCATGCTCAATATCTTACGACCTGGGAGATTGTTGACATAGCTCAAATTCTTGGACTACTCTCACGCTACCCGTTTTAGTTAAGGCAACCGCAAAGTCGTTTTCTTGCCATGCCGCAAACACTTCGATCTCTCCGCATATTTGGTTTGCTGGCGACCATCGCCTGCTTGCCGGCAGTCTGGGCGAGTGGACAAACTACGCCCCCGGGGAGCATACGCGGAAAAGTGGTCCAGCAGGATGGTAATCCTCTCAACAGCGCTGTGCTGGTCAGGCTGGAAAACATTCGCGGCACTAAAACAACGGCGTTCACTGATAATCTGGGACAGTTCGATTTCCTTAATGTCATGCCCGGCATTTATTACGTCGTCGTGGATGGCGATAATCATCAGGACGGCGGAAACCTGACTGTCGAAGTATTTCCCAATGCTCCCTCAATCGTGACACTCATGGTGCGATTGAGAACTCCCGAACCTGCGAAGAAGGCAACCAGCATCAGCGCCGGAGAATTGAGTCAGAAGGTCCCACCCGCTGCACAAAAGGAATTTGACCGCGCTTCAGCCGCTTCGAAGGAAGGAAAAATCGAGCTCTCAATAACTCACTATCGAAAAGCAATTGCGATCTACCCCAACTTCCTGATGGCGAGAAATGATCTTGGAGCGCAATTGATGACGTTGGGAAAGTTGGACGAGGCCGCTGAAGAGCTACGCGCGGCGATAGCGATCGAGCCCAAAGCGTTCAATCCTCGATTGAACCTCGGCATGGTGCTCGTCAAGCAACACAACTTTGCGGAAGGCGCCGATGAGTTGAGGAGGGCTCTATCGTCGGATTCCACTTCCGCCTCAGCTCACTTCTATCTCGGTCTCGCGCTGGTGGGCACGGAAGATTCCATCAATGCCGAAAAAGAATTTAAGACCGCTTACAACATCGGCGGCGCAAAATATGCGCTCGCGCTGTTTCATCTCGGCGAGCTTTATTTCAATCGTGGAGAACGCCAGGCAGCGCTCAACGCATTCCAACAGTATCTAAAGGAATCTCCCGATGCCTCCAACGCCGCTCACGTCAGACAGATGATCGCGATGCTCAAGTAACCTTCAATCCTCACGCTGCAACCGGCTTTGCACAAAAAATCGAGTTGGGATGGAAGTCTTTCCTCTGCGGCCCTCTGCGTATCTCTGTGTTCTCTGCGTTAATAGGCCTTTCAACGCAGAGGGTCGCAGAGATACGCAGAGGCCGCAGAGAAACAAATCAGATTTTGCCACTTTTTGTGCAAAGCCGCTGCAACCGCTCTTCGTACGAATAATCCCCGATTTCTACAAAAATTCGTATCCATCCGCATTCACGGATTTGTACAAGAATCCAAAATTTACAATGTCCTTCAGCTGTCCGCGTTCGCGCTTTCCACTTTTTAGTGAGGATTATTGGCATGTACGATTTTTTGGATCACTGGCATGTTTGTTGCCGCTCCAGACCGACGGATTAGACCCCACCCGGGAGAACACGAGCCTGGACAGTCTTAAGTACAAATAAATTCGGTCAGCAAAAGCGACTCCCGCTTAGCCGAGTTGCTGACCCGAATAGCGTAGGAACAGGTTCCAATCCAGCTGGTCAGAACAAACTCAGATTCAGAAATACACCAGGAGAACCATTTTATGACGAATAAATCTCCAGAAGTGAGACCGCTGTTCAAGGCTATTTGCTTTGCGTTGACGGTCTCTTCCCTCTTGCTTGTCTTTAGTGCTTCCGTATTTGGACAAGCTACCACAGGTAATGTACGCGGTGTTGTTACTGACCCGAATGGTCAGGCCATTTCAGGTGCGACAGTGACAGCAAAGAACCAGGGGACAGGTATTGAAAGCACGGCGACCACGAGCGACTCTGGTCTTTACGGTATCTCAAACCTGATTCCTGGTGTTTACACCGTGACAGCCGAGTCTACTGGTTTCAGCAAGAAGGCTGTTAAGGACGTGACCGTCACGATCGGAACGACGATCGATATGCCGATTCAACTGGCAGTCGGTGCTCCTACCGAAACCGTCACCGTCACGAGCTCAGGTGAAGAAGTAATCTCTCGAGATCAATCTCAAATCTCTACCACAATCGATTCTCGTAGAGTTCAGGATCTGCCATCGAATGGTGCTGGCAATGGTCTTGATACTCTCGCCCTGCTCGCACCTGGAGTCATCGCGAATAGAGGCGGTGGTACCAACACTAATGGTACCGGATTGTCGGTAAATGGTAATCGTGGGCGGTCGAATAATTTTCAGATCGACGGTGCTGATAACAACGACCTGAGCGTCGGTGGGCCAGCGTTGTTCGTGGACTTCCAAGACTCCGTACAGGAGTATCAAGTCATTACGAATAACTTCTCCGCCGAATATGGTCGGAATCAGGGCGCGGTCGTAAATATCGTAGGCAAGTCAGGCACAAACGATTTTCATGGCAGCGGCTTCTTGTACCACCAGGATGCGGCTGTTCTCAACAGTCTCAGTAATATTGACCGGGCTTCCGGCCTCGAACGAAACCCAGCCAGCCTTTATAACGTGTTCGGAGGCACCATTGGTGGACAGTTCCCGCTGCCACGTTTCGGTGAGGGTGGCCCGGCACTGTACAGCGGCAAAGACCGCTTCTTCTTCTTCTTCGGTTATCAGGGAATTCGAAATCCAGCGAGCTTCCTCTCGCGGTCGACTAGCCTGGGTATCCTTCCGGGCGAGTTCGCTCGGCTGCAAAGCACCTTCCCGGGTAACAATGTAATCAACACCATTGTTAACTTTAGCCCGTGGGCCATTCCTGGGGCAGAGCTCAATAACAGCATTACTGGCACCCCAGTTCCGACCAAGTTCAACCTGGTGCCTCCATCAGGCTGCCCGCGCGCACTCAATGTGGCTGCCGCGGTTCCTGCCGGATGTGGCACGTACACTACATTTATCAACCCGTCGACTGGTCAGCCATTCATGACTGGTGGTCCATTCGATACAATCAACCTCGGCACTGCCGGTGCTCCACAACTGTTCCAGACGGCGCAGTATCAACGTACTCGACCGATCGGCTTCAATGAAGACTACTGGACGATTCGGTTAGATTTACGGGTTACGGATAATGACAATATCACGCTGCGTCATATCCGCCAGGAAAGTGCCTCCCAGAATTTCATTGGGAGTATTGCCAGCGGTTTTACCGGCGACATTCCTGCTAACAGTAAGCACTATCATGCTACCTGGACGCATACAATGTCGTCGCTGGTTAACGAATTCCGCTCCAATTACCAGCGAATCGGCGTTGAGTTCGGCGGAGGTTGCGATCCGTCGACGCCCGGCTGCATTCCCGGACCAGATCAAATTGACGTCGCTTTTGCAAACATCGCTTTCACGGCACAGGTCGGGCTTACGAAGAGCAACACGCTTCCGACAATCGGCCCGGCCACCAATCTTCCTCAGGGACGCATTGGTAAGGTCTATCAGTTTGCGGATACAGTCCGTTGGGCCAGGGGCACTCATTCCTGGATCTTCGGTGCGGAGTACAAGTACCTCGATACGCTCGTTCCGTTTCTTCCAAACTTCAACGGCAGCTTCACGTATAACTCGGCCACCCGCATCCTGAACAACGCGCCCTCGGCAGAGTCGATTACGTTGGGTGATCCGTTGTTGGCGTTCAAAGAGCATGACTGGTACTTCTTTGCTCAGGACGATTTCAAGATCCGTCCCAATCTAACCTTGAACCTCGGCGTCCGTTATGAGTATACGGGCCAGCCGATCAACCAACTGCACGATGTAACCGTGGCGCGTGAAAGTGGGCCCCACCCGTTCTTCAATCCAAACCTGCCCTTGGACATTCGCACTGTCCCGAAGGTAGCAATTGACAAGAACAATTTTGCGCCACGTCTCGGATTTGCCTACACGCCACACTTCTGGAAGAGCTTCTTTGGCGAAGATGCGACCGTCATTCGTGGCGGATTCTCACTCGCCTACGACCCCGCTTTCTACAATATTCTTCTGAATGTTCAGAATGCGGCGCCGTTCTCGGTTGCCCTTACTATTCCAGTATCGTCGTTGCCGGCTACGAACTCGCCAGCTCCGTTGCCTCCTAACCCGTTCGGTAACGTAGTTCGCGCTGCGGCTCAGGCTTCGGGCATTCTGCCAGTTGGCGTACTGAATCCGCTGTTCCTGGCACAAACGAGAGTGTCTCCAGACTTTCACTCTCCATTCTCGCGGCAGTTCTCATTTGGTCTGCAGCGTCAGTTTGGTCGAAACCACGTTGCCGAAGCTCGTTATGTGGGAACCCAAGGTCGCGACCTGTTCCAGAACGTTAACAGTAACTTCTTTATCAAACCGTTAGTTACTGGAATAACGAACTGGTTTGGCACCGGCATCAACATGCCGTCATTCGCAAACCTGCTACCGCCGGGAACCACGTTCCAAACCTGTACTGATAACCCGGCTACACTGGATCGCGAAGATGCATGTAATCAACGTCAATTTAAGCAGGCCGGCATCACTGACCGAAAAAACACGGCGTCTTCCGACTACCACGCATTACAGACGCGCTATAACGGTCGCTTCATGAGCAACCGGCTGACGGTCCAGGCTGCTTATACGTGGAGTAAGACTATCGACACAGCGAGTGAAATCTTTGCGTTCGCGGACATCATTTCTCCGAACGCTCAGAATCCATTCTGTATCGATAATTGCGAACGTTCGCTTTCGGCGCTTGATCGTCCACACGCTTTCGCTGCGAGCTTCATCTACGAACTGCCGTGGATGTCTGAGCAGCGTGGCTGGGCCGGACATATCGTGGGTGGATGGCAGATCAACGGTCAGTATGTCCTGACCAGCGGTGCCACCTATACTCCAGGTCAAACGTTCAACGGAGCCTTTGGTCTTGGTAATACGTACCTGACTTCCGGCGACCGTCCGTTCATTGGCAACATCCATGCCGATGAGCGTCTGGTGGCCATCAGCCAGCCTGATGCAGCGGTGTTGTTTGGGTGTGATTTAACCAACATCAACGGTTTCTACTCGATGAACCAAATCAATAGTGCCGGCGAGTGCGTTTCGGTAAATCCCAACGATGTTCGGTTCATCTTCAACGGTCCGGGGGCCGCAAGGATCTTCGGTACGCCGTTTGGTGATTCACCTCGCAACTACCTGCGTGCTCCAAGGTTGAACCAGCTCAACATGAGCTTGTTCAAGAATATCAAGATTTGGGAGAACTGGACGTTGCAGCTCCGAGCCGAGGCTTTCAACGTGTTGAATCATCCGAACCCGGGATTCGGCGTCCCTGCGACGAACTCTGATTACCTGCCCAACATCAATGTCGGAAATGCAGGAAATCCGGGCGTAGGGTTTGCCGAACATGGTGACATGGTAATGGCGAATCGCGTCATCCAGGTCGGATTTAAACTTCAGTTCTAACTTAACCGAAACCGTTCGTCAGGACAGTTTCTTTCGGGGAGAGTTCTTTTGAACTCTCCCCTTTTTCCAACAAATCTCCCTTGATTTATACTGGTGCAAAGTTTTTTCGGGTTGCAGGACCTTGCCATATAATCTCCCCGCAACCCAAGTCGATACTCGCAGCAAACTGAAGGGATCCGAGTCATGAAATATTTGATCAGAACTCCGCTCATGGTGATTCTCTGCGCTATGCTTGCCCTGTCTCAGACACAGCAGCCTCAGAAGCCCCAGGAAGAGGTTGGCGCAGATGACGTTGTCAGAATCACTACTCAGTTGGTGCAAACGGACGTGGTCGTAGTCGATAGCAAGGATCGCGTCGTTAAAGACCTTACGCTGGCCGATTTCGAACTTTATGACAACGGTAAGAAACAGGATTTGAAGTTCCTCGAGTTCGTCAGCGTAGCGGGCGAGCGGCGTCGTGAAGGTAACCGTCCGGCTTCGGACGTTCCGGCCTCGGCAATCGAAAACGAAAACATCAAAGGCGTATCTGCGAAAGAAGTGAAGCGAGTGATTGCTTTCGTCATCGACGACTTGACGATTCCAATTCAAGACCTGCCCAGTATTCGCAATCTGCTGCTCGATTTCGTGAACAATAAAATGCAGGACGGCGATCTCGTCACTGTCGTGCGTGTGGTGGGTGGCAAAGGACTGCTACAACAGTTCACCAGCGACCGGACGCTTTTGAAAAAGGCGATTGCTGCAATCAAGCCGATCTCCCATCCTTTGTCGACGGTGGGTGGGCCCGAACCCAAACCACTCGGGAATGCGAGGGCCGTTACTACGGGTGCAGAAGATTTATCGGAGCAATTCGGCGAACTGGACGACAAACCGGAGTTTTTCAGTCCCAATGATGAGGCAAACCGCTACGCTCGTGGCCTCTCGACCCTGAGTACAGCCGTATATGTAATCGATAGTCTCAAGGAGATTCCCGGCCATAAGAATATGGTGATTATTTCGGGTGGCATTCCGATTTTTACTGCGAATAACACCGATACCGGCGAGACGGTATACTCAAATGTGACGTATCTGCTACAGCGTCTGAGCGACGTAGCTCTCAGAGCTGGCGTTACCATTAATGCTTTGGATCCGCGGGGACTCAGCGCCACCCCAGGGGCAGTCAGCTTTACCGAAACCGAAGGTCGCTCAAACTATCAAGCGGAAATTATGGGCACCCGCACCGGCTTCGGACGCGGGGGCATAGCAGACCAGGCTACGCTCAGTCCGTTGCTAGCGGGAGCGGGAGAGCGTTTAGGCTTGAACACCGTCGCAAAACTCACCGGCGGCGTTTCGGTGGCAAACACCAACGATTTTGGTTCAGGACTCGATAAGATCTTGTCGCGCAGTGAGGGATACTACATGTTGGCTTACACGCCGCGCGAGAAGTTCGACCGCAAGTACCATAAGCTCGAGGTAAAAGTAAAAAGACCGGATCTTCGTGTGTTTCATCACGAAGGTTACGCGGCCAGAGAAGACCGCCCAAAATCAGAGCGCACGAAAGAAGAGCTGATAGTGGCAGCCGCACGCTCGCCGCTCGCAAAACGAGACATCGAGATAGCTCCAACCATCGCCTTAAAACTCTCACCGGAAACTAACAAGGCCGCGGTGGAGGTTCACGTCCTGATCGACCCGAAGAAATTGAACTTCACCCAGGCGAATGGCCATTACACCACCTCGTTGGATGTCGTCGGCTTTGTTTTGGACGAACTCGGAAAGCAACGCGGTGGGTTTAGTGAGACCTTGAACCTGAATTTGACGCAGGCGAGTTACGACCAGGCTCAGAGTGGGATCATTTACACGGCCGCAATCGATTTACCACCGGGCTACTTCCAGCTTCGGACTGTAGTGCGCGAGGCTTCTTCGGGCGGGCTTGGTACTTTCGCAAAGTATCTGGAGATTCCCGATCTCTCAAAGAAAGACGCGTTGGCGTTGAGCAGTCTTTTCCTGTTCGCAGTCGATAAGAACAATCAGCCGGCGCCATTGACTGCTATCAGAAATGTTTCGCAAACACAGGACGTGCGCTATGCGGTCCTGATCTACAACCCGAAACTGAAAGACGGTCAACCCAAACTCACGTCTCAGTTGATCATCACCCAGGCCGGGAAAGTTCTGTTGCGCGAACCCGAACAACCAGTGGAATCGATTGCGAGCAACCAGCACGCGAAGATCGGGCAGTTCGGAGTCTCAAAAATGCAACCCGGTCGTTACACCTTGACCGTGGTGATCACCGACACGTTGGCTGACAAGAAGAAACAAACACTCTCGCGCAGTCTCGACTTCACAGTCGTTCCTTAACTTTGTGCCCTTTGCGGTCCTATTCAAACACCGGAGGAGGTGGTGGTAAGTTCGACACCACCTCGTTCGAGTTGTGCAAACCAAACACCTGCTCGTACGCCGAAGCTATTGCTGCATAACTGATCGGAAACACCAAAAACACGCCGACGTAGCAAAGCAGAACCCCCGCGATATTCAGCAACATACTAAGCATCATCATTCCCAAAATACGCCAGAAGTTTGCCATCGCCGCTTTGAAACTCAGTTTCACCGCATCGAAGCCCTGCATCTTTCGATCGGTGATGAGAGGGTAAGAAAAGGTGAAGCCGACGGAGATGATGACGACGATTGCCAGAAAGACCACCCAGAAGATGCCGAACATGACGAACACGCTAAGCATCGCCGCCGGGTTAGGTTCGTTCGTTGCGGTCTGTGCCGCCATCGACAGTATGAGACTCACGTAGAAGAGGAAGTAAGCAGGAATCGCGATCGCGATTATCGGCACCATGTGAAGCAGCGTCGCGATGACACTTGGACCAAAGTAATCGAAGCCTTTGAACAACGTGCCGAATTCAATCGGCTCGCCGCGTCTTCTTTTGAAGAACGCCAAATACAATCCACACATCATTGGTCCCATCAGAATTCCCATCGGGACGGCTGAGCCGATCAACGTGCCCACGAGGGCCATACCGACAAACAACCAGTACTGGTCCTTCACCAGCGCCCATCCATCCTTGATGCATTGCACAGGTTCGACGGCGTTTCGTTTAAAGGGGATCTGAGGTGTCATTTTCTTTTCCTGAAGACTGAGATGTTACGAGCTTCGAATTTGAAACTAATACGCCGAAGGCGTTCGCTAATTTCAGCCCAGGGTTGGAGCTTGCGACAACCCTGGGATCTAAACCAAAAAATCAAAAACAACGCTGAAAGCGTTAGGCCTGTGCGATACCAACCCTTTCAGGGTTAACGGAGGTGTCTTGCGTTTACCCAGGGTTGTCGCTTCGCTCCAACCCTGGGATCTAAACCAAAAAATCAAAAACAACGCTGAAAGCGTTAGGCCTGTGCGATACCAACCCTCCTAAGGAACTACCGCATCGAGAGTTTGATAGCTGACGAGTTGGTAGCCCAGTAACTTAGCCTTACGTTGCAGTGATTTGAGCATCGTGGCCTTGTATTTAGCTTCATAAAGGTCGCAGCCTGCGTCTACATACGCTTGCCCGTATTTCAATGTGCGGTAGATCAGTCGCGCCAACTTGTGAGCGGTAGCGGTAATGGCCACAGGCGTATCTTTTCTGCTGCGCATCCGGCGCGCATAAGCACCTAGTGCACTCTTGCTCTTTAATAAACTCTGCGCGCACATGCGCAAGGCGTTGGCCACTCGATTCACAACTTTGCGCGTGCCTCTCTTCAGCAGCTTACCACCACTGATTTCATTGTTGGGACAAAGCCCCAACCAGGAAGTGAATTGCGCCTCAGTGGGCCATTTTTGGCAAATGTCCAGCCCCAACTCCGATACTATTAACTGCGCCGTACTTTCATTAACTCCATCGATGTTCGTAAGATCGACTCCCAGCACTCGATAAAGTTCGGCCTGACTGTCAAAGCCGACCGCATGGCGAGAACGCGGTTTACGTTTTAGCACCGCGCTAGCGCTGCCGCGGGTCTCCAACCTTTGCATCTCCTGGCGGATTTCAGCATCGCACTCCGCGATCTTTTGTTGGTAGTAGTCGTAGAGTTCGAGTCCCTGTTTGAGCGCAAACAAATGTTCCGCGCGATAGTCTCCCTCCAAGGCCTTGGCAATGGTCGAAACATCGCTCTTAACGCGTCGATCTTTCAACGCCGCCAGCTTCAGCCCATCGCGTTCGCCCGCCACAATGGCCCGCACAATCCGCAACCCCGTCTGTCCGCTCAGGTCACTAATCACGTGCTGCAACTTGAGGTTCATCTGCGTCAGTGCCTTTTGCATCTGCTGGATATAGCGACCAGCAGCGCGGATCAGCATTTCCCGTTGTCGCATATAGCTGCGCAAAACGCAGATCTTTGCTTCCGGTCGGAAAGAACCAGACAACAAGCCGAAGCTTTCTAGTTGTTGTAACCATTGACAGTCCTGCACATCAGTCTTACGTCCGGGCACGTGCTTTACATGTCTGGCATTCACTAACTTCACCTGCAAACCATAGCTTTCCAGTATTTGATATAACGGAATCCAGTAAACTCCAGTGGACTCCAGCGCTACCGTTTTTATCCCACACTGCAACAGCCACTGCGCCAGTCTATGCAGCTCTTGCGTGAAGGCGCCAAAACATCTGACCGGTTGCGGATCGCGATCGACGGGCACGGCCACATAGTGCTCCCGTGCTCCCACATCGATTCCGGCCGCATCAGCCGTGATTATTGGTAAGCCACTTTTTTCCGTTCGTTTCACCACTCGCGATTGCTTCTGAGCCGGTTTCCGCATAGCATCCTCTCCACGTTGAAGTTGGTCGCGTTGCGGCTCGGGAGCGATTGTTGGGAAATCTCCTAAACGGGATAGACTCGATAATCAGGTCTTCACCAATGTGATGATCGCCAATCCCGAAACCATGCTTTCAGACGGGTTTCTCAAACACCATTGGGTCGCCGGTCTTAGCTTGCCGCAACGCGCCCTTCTTTTTACAACTATCGCGGCCTCCGCGCCTAAGTTCCTCAGA
>DATNCH010000213.1:0-4065 GCA_035571655.1 Pyrinomonadaceae bacterium | reverse complement strand
CGACAACGACCGGCGAACAATCGCGCGTATCCAGGAGCTCTGGAAACTCGGTCAACCAGCGCCAACGGCTTACAAGCGAGTGGGAAACTATTTAGTGTTTGTCTTCGACGCGCCCGACGACCAAACGGCGAAGCAACTGATTAGTCAGGTGAAATACGAGCAGGTGGTCCAATGGCTTGGCGAGAACCCAAACGTCTACAAACAAGCCGAACAGTATTACGTAAACACCACGCTCGGCGTCCTCATCGCAGTCCTGAAAGCTTCCGGTTACGCGCTCATCGCATGTCTCGGCATGGGCGGGTTGATCGGCGGTCTGCTGTTTAGTTACAGACGCGCGCAACAAAAGGCCGATACCTTCTCTGATGCGGGCGGTATGCTGCGACTTAACCTCGACGAGTTAACAGCGGAAACAGATCCTTCGCGCCTGCTTCGCGAGCGAAACTAGACACACAAAAAGGCACAAAAAGCTCAAATTGAATTTGGGCTTTTTGTGCCTTCTTGCTGCACCGAGCCAAAAAAATTGCGGGCTGCTGACTTTTCCTGGGAGGCTCCCCCAAGCCCCTTCAAGACGTCAATCAGCAGCTCCGCTATTTATTGCTCTTTGACTGCGTCACAAGCGCCACTCCGTTCCCCCAAAAGAGTCAAACGCTTGCTTTTAATTCGCGAGAGGATGCCTCCCCCAAAGCCTCCACTCACCGCAGTTTCAGAGCCTGACCCGATTTACCCTTATCTACCCTTCTTGTTCTGGTCTTCCTTTTGGCAATGACCGTGCCATCACACGCCGTAAGTCACCCAAAACACCACAGTTGCATTTTTGCTCGGGTTTTCGTGTTTGTTGATGGTGACAGCTTTGTGCGCAAGCGAACACACCTTCGCGATACTTGTAAGGCTTCCGTACAACACCACCGTACTAACGAACGATAATCGCTCGGTGGTCCTATGGCAGTGCTTGATAAGCTCGTCGACTTCGTGTGAGGTGTTATACAAATGCGGAGCGAGCCTCAGTCGATCGCCGCGCGGGGCAGTGATGATCTTTCTCTCAGCCAGGTGATGATAGAGATGCATTGGAGACAGACCACCCGGATGTCGGATGCAGACGATGTGAGATTTCTCTCCGGGCGCTCTCGAGCTCACAACCTCGTAGCTCTTTTCGTTCAAACGGTCACACAAGTAATCCGTTAGCTCTTCGAGGTAGTTGGCTATCTTCTGCGCGCCAAACGTCTCAAGAAGCTCCAGGCTGGCCTTCAGGCCGTGAATCAGCGCGGACGCTCCCGTGCCTGTTTCCCACGCGAGTGTTCCACGGTTCCAGCCCTGGTCGAAATTCAGGTAATCATCCGGATTGGGAACGCTCACCCAGCCCACGAGCGTCGGCTGAACTCTCGCGCGCGCGCGATCCGAGAGGTACAGGTAACCGACACCTTCCGGACCCAACAGCCACTTGTGACTCGCGCCGGCAGCGACGTCGATCAGCTCCGCTTCAACATTTATCGGCATGACGCCGAGTGCCTGGATTGCGTCCACGACGAACAAGGCGTCGTGTTGTCGCACCCTCCGGCCGAGTCGTTCGAGATCGATGCGAAAACCTGACGCGTATTGCACGTGACTGAGGGCAACGACCCGCGTGTTGTTATCTATCATGTTTTCCAGCGCAGCTAGATCGATACGTCCGTCACGCTCTTCACACATGCGCACTTCGACGCCGTAAGCGTCCCGAATGCGCAGCCAGGGATAGATGTTCGAAGGAAACTCGCGGCTGAAAGTGACGATGTTGTCGCCGGCACGCCAGTTCAATCCGTTTGCAACGGTGGACAGGGCGTCAGAGGTGTTGCGCATGAACGCTACCTGCTCGGGACGAGCGCCGAGAAAGTTTGCGAGTAACGCTCGCGCCTTCTCTTTTACAGCGAGCCAGCTATGGTAGTTGGCTGAACCGTGTTCGTGAACGTCCCTGAGTTGGGCCTCGATGGCGCGAAGCGCCGGCGTGGGCAGAGGCGAGATGGCTGCGTGATTGAAATAGATCGAACGCTCAGCGAGTGGAAAAAGCGCACGCACCTCGGGAGTCATTGCTTAACCTCGATGTACAAATCAAATCTCTACGGAAGGCGCTTTCAACGTGAACGAGGCACGAACTTCGCCGACGACATCGCCCGGCCGGTTAACCACGGGAAAGAACGCGTAACGCGAAACCGCCTCGAGCGACTCGTCGCGCAACACGCCGAGTTGACGCAACGCCTCGACGACGACCGTCGGTCGCGCACGCTTGTCGTCGCCGTCTTCGATCTTCAGTGCGAAGCCCAAACCCTTCGGCCATTCTTCGCACGGCAGGATTCCGGCGGTGTAAACTCCCTCCGCTCCGACCTTCGAGACCAAACGCCCTTGTGCGGCGCGCATGACCTCCGTATCGAGGCGCTCTGAGGTGCCTCCGATCAACTCCGGGTAGGAACTCATCACGCGAACTATTCGTTTGCACGCATCGCGTGTAGCTTTGTCGAACGTGAGCGGCGGTGAAGCCAATCTCGCGTAAGCGAGCGCCATCGCCCGGACGGTAATTCCAAATATCGGAGCAGCGCAGCCGTCGATACCGACGACCATGTCGGTCACCGGAATATCCGAGAATTGCGACAACGCATCGGCAATCGCGATTTGCACGGGGTTCTCAGCGCTGTTGTAATTCTCGACCGGCGCGCCGGTGTGAACAGCCACCGCGAGCATTCCCGCGTGCTTGCCGGAACAGTTGTTCTGAAGCACGTTTGGCGCCCGGCCTTCCAAACGCAGCTTGCCCGCGACCTCGAGGCTGTACGGCTCGTGAATGCCGCACTTCAGCGCCTCCGGTCCGAGACCAATCTTCTGCAACATCGATGCTGCGAGCTCAGTGTGCATCGGTTCGCCGTTGTGTGAAGCGCAGGCAAGCGCGACTTCCTGATCCGTGAAACCAAATCTCTCAGCAGCGCCGGAGGTCAACAACGGCAACGCTTGAAACGGCTTCGCAGAAGAACGGAGAAAGGTGACAGTGTATGGAGCGCCTAAGTAGTTGACGATGTTTCCGTCAGGCTCGACGACGACGAGGTGGCCGCGGTGACGAGATTCGGTTAACGATCCGCGTCTGACTTCGACGAGTGGTTCGGCAATTGGGATCTGGGACATTTAAAATGTATTTAGCCACAAAAAGGCACAAAAGTCACAAAAACATAAACTGATTTTTTGTGATTTTTGTGCCTTTTTGTGGCTAACTTTTTAGCTCTTCTTGCGGCCGAGACTCAACACAGTCAACTTCACTGTGCGCCGTCCGAATCGCATCGCTTCGCGCGATGTCGGTGTCCAGATGTCAATTCGCTTGCCGCGCACCATCGAACCAGTATCTGCGACGAGATATTCGCCACTGTACGAGCCGGCTTCAAGGCGAACGCGTGAACCCAAAGGTAAGTGCCTCGGGTCGGCGGCGATCAAGCCTTTCGCAACCATGCGTCCACTCGCAGTCCGTCCGCGAAGGCTATACGCAGTTGCTACGTATGCTGCCGGAGCAACTTCGTATTTCTCTTCAACAGCTATCTTTTCACCTACGCTGCCCGTGGGTAAAGAAATTGGAGGAATTAGTTTTTGCGCTTGGGAAGAAAGAGTCTCCGCCGAGAGAGTTCTGGCAGAAAAGATCAAAGAACCGGAAAGAAGTGCAAATGCGATCAGCGCACTTCCGCTAAAGATAGAATGAACTTTCAAATTCGGGTCTCCTGTCCGATGTTGTTTTCTACTCTTCAGCGTCCTGCGCGAGTCCGTTCTTTCCTATGACTCGTCCCCTGGCTCTAGGAGTCTCATGTAGTCAGCCGAGGTTGGGGGCTTGCATCCTTGATGCGGTGCGCTGAAAAGATCTGATTGTCTGTATTAGATAAAGCGAAAAGCGACGGTTACTTCCAGTAAATGTTCGCGATTCGTTTGGGAGGCTAGCACACGGTTTCAACCAGCTTCAACCGTGAGAAGGGCGTGACTTTTGTAAGGAATTTAACACCGTTGGACGTAATTAGTGAAATATGGGAACTTAAGAAAAATCGGTACGGTCACATCGACAGAAGAATT
>DATNCH010000212.1:0-14432 GCA_035571655.1 Pyrinomonadaceae bacterium | reverse complement strand
TTGTTTCCGACGTCATCAATATCAAACCGCAACATCATCGCGTGGTCTTCGTGAATGATGTTGTGGCAGTGCATCGGATAACGTCCGGTGAAGTCTCGGAAACGGAAGTAAATACTGACATCATCATTCTCGCCGAGCCTGATGACATCCTTACGACCCCTTTCGATCAATGTCGGAGTGTTGCGGTTGCGGCTGAGAACCTGGTGCTCTTCGAAGTGAATGTGTATTGGGTGCGACCAGTCGAATCCACCTTCAAGGTTCCAGATCTCTGCCGTGTTGCGCTTAACTCTGAAACGGACTTCATTACAGTCGAAGAGTTTGTCGTTAATGACCCATTGCCCGTTATTGCGGTCAAACTTGAAGCACCGCTGGATGCGCTCAGTTACTCTCGTGGGCACCTGATAGAACGTCGGGTTAGTCGCGGGATTGACGCTGTTATCGGTCACGGGATCAGAGACCACTCGGAACTGGAGCACTTTATTGCCTTGTCCCGCGGGAAGAATGTTGGTTGTTGGTCCTGCACCGTCACATTGTTCCAGACGGTTTTCGAGGTGAATGATGCTGCCTGCGGCGAACGATGAGAAGTCGACAATCACGTCCATGCGCTCGGCGACGGCGATCATCAACCCACTAGTTGTTTGTACTGGATTCTTCAGTAGATTGCCGTCATTCGAGATGATCCAGAAGGGATGGTTTGTGAGATCCGACTTCGTGAGGTACATCCGATAGAAACGTGACGGCCCGCCGTTGAGCCAGCGGAAACGATAACGCCGCCGTTTCACTTCAAAGAAGGGTTGGATCTTTCCATTTACAAGAAACTTATCGCCGAGAATGCCGTCGCGGTTTGCGAGGTCGAAGGCGAGCAGCCCGTCGTCCGGATCGAAGTTCTTGTCGTTGAACATCATCGGAATGTCGAACTGCGGGAAGCTCGGGAGACGAAATCCGGTCGTCTCGTCGCCGGTGTCAAACTGGTTGAAGAGCAGGTAGAACCCGGCGAGGCCCTTGTAGACGTTCTGCGACGTGAAATCGACGCGGTGATCGTGATACCACAGCGTGCTCATCGACTCATTGATGTCCCCATTGGGTGGGTGGCTTGAGGCGAATCCTGCCAGGACATTCGGATAATGCTGGTCGTACCACTTACCCACGCCGAAAAAGTCACATGGAAAGCCGTCGCTTTCTGATGGTGTGTGGCCGTTGTGTAAGTGCGTCGAAACTGACTGTAGTCCAAAACCTCCATTGTTCGCGGGAAGGTCATTGAAGTTTCTGACGAGGATCGGTTCTCCGTAGCGCGCAACGTAGGTCGGACCCGGCACCGAACCGTTGAAGCTCCAAAGTCGTTGCAACGGCAGTTCCGGATGCATGCTGATCAACGCTTCTCTTTCGTGGACCTCGTAAAACTTCTGCGGCGGTAACGTCGTTAACGCCTGGTGTGGCCGAGTGCGTGCTTCGCCCGCTGCTGTGTTTGGGTTTACTGTCGGCGCTGGACTAAGTGACGCGACGGATTGGGCGATTGGCGGGATTGGCAAAGGCTCGACAAACGGAGTGGTTGGCGGACTTACCGGCGTTCCGTTTCCGCCGGAGCCATCCCACCATCTGCGGTCGCAGTCGCTGCCGAAGCTGCCTCCACCGCTGAACTGAGCTCGAGCACTCAAACCGTTTTTCTGTATCAGGTAGCCGGCGCCGGTTAACAAGCCTGCTTTAATCATGTCACGGCGGTTCAAGCGTGCTGCGATTATTTCGCGGCGGTTTTTCGCAGCGTTGCGTATTTCTCTCTCTCGCCGCCGATTTCGCTTGGAAATATTGGCCATAGCGTTCTCCTTGTAGGGGACTCGGCAAGCACACTACATCGCCAAGTCAGATGAGCTTATTCATGCGAGGTTAGTTATTGAGTACTACTTACTAATACGGCCGAAGGATGCTTTGGAAGGCAAAATTAGCATTTCCAGCCCATCAGTATTGACTAGAGACGCGCCTCGATGACGGAGGTGTGCTCGCTAAGTTCTGGGCTTTATGAGATTGCTAAAATGTCGGGTATAACCAAGGATGATAGCGGGCGCACTCTACTCCGTACCTGGGGGCAAGTCAAGAAAATTTCTACAGAAATTTATGTGGAAATTGTGTGTTGAGGAATTGAGAGACAGAACTCAGGAATGGAGATGTTGTTGACGATTATCTGAGCGGAATTTCCTATTTGATATTCCTCCCGGTATACGTGGCCCAAAATAACAGCACACGACTTACCCGATGGTAAGGAATGTGAAAGATTCGGGTGCTTTCCTCTTAGGGCTTGCGTGCTTTCCGACTATTGATGCCGGCAGACATGCACAACTGCCCGTGCGCGTGGACTACTCCTCTCACCGTGGGCATAGCCTGTAGTCAATTACGAATCATTAAGCAAGGACGCAGTGCTCTCGGGCAGTAGTGGTCGGTAGTTTGCGCATAGACTTGTTTACAAATTGTGAGTATCCTTTGGGCGACTTGTGATGTGTCGTCCACAAGACTTGATTGATGAGGATTACGTTATGAGCACAGCTGTTTCAACGAAGACAAGCACCTGGAATATCGATCCCGTTCACTCAACAGCACAGTTCAAAGTCAAGCACATGATGATTTCTAATGTGAAGGGTGAGTTCACAAAGATTACCGGAAAACTGGTGCTGGATGAGTCTAACATCACAAAGTCACAGGTTGAGGCTTTCATCGACGCCACGACTATCAATACGCGAGAACCGGATCGAGATACTCACCTGAAGAGTGCCGACTTTCTGGACGTTGAGAAATTTCCGAACCTCAGTTTTAAATCGACTCAGATTTCGAAAAACGGTGAGAACGAACTTTCTGTAGAAGGCGATCTCACGATGCGTGGTGTAACTCGCAAGGTAGTCTTTGAGGTCGAAGGTCCTAGTCCGCCAACGAAAGATCCATGGGGCAACACTCGAATTGGCCTCTCGGCTACCACTCGTGTCAATCGCAAGGATTTTGGTCTGAACTGGAACTCCGTACTAGAAGCTGGCGGGATATTGGTGGGTGAGGAGGTAGCGATATCCTTAGACGTTGAGTTCGTCAAGGCCTGAGCCGTGTTTCAATCGTCACTCATATCTACCTCAATTGAGTTCTACCTCTTTACTCTTTCTCCCTTAGTCCGACATTGAGCCGGCCTGCTTGCGTCAAGGCATAAAAATCATTGCCGCGCTCCTCCAACAATCCATCCTTAACCAGATGCTCGACCGTATCAAGCACAGCAGTGCGAGCATCAGGATCATTACCTCCTGCCTCGAACAATACGTGCAGATCGAGCGTCTCCTTGTTGAAGGACCCAAACATAGCCAGGATTTTTCCGGCCAGCACATCCATATCTACTCTTTGCTTTGAGCGATGACTTTTACTCATTTGTTCAAACCTGGAAGGGACCTATGTCACAGTCCGCCACTCATGATCTTCACGTAAGAGCAACTCGTCGGGGTCATTTTGTACGATTGTAAAGCGCATGAGTTGACTTGTAAAAAGGTCTGGCCGAGCCGATCATATACAGCGATTTAGAGTATATGGAAGCCCCATCTGACATTGTCACCCTGTTCGACTGCGACAATACGCTGCTCGACAATGATCACGTGGTGGCAGATCTGCGAGATCATCTGGAACGCGAGTTTGGCGCTGAGAACCGAGACCGCTATTTCGAAATCTTTGAGGCGTTGCGTAAGGAGTTGGGTTACGCAGACTATCTGGGTGCACTGCAACGCTACCGGCTCGGCGCTAATAACGATCCTCGTCTACTCAAAATGTCTTCATTTCTCGTTGACTATCCGTTCGTTGATCGACTCTATCCGGGGTCGCTTAAGGCAATCAAGCATTTTGGTAAGTATGGACCAACAGTCATTCTGTCAGATGGCGATGTGGTTTTTCAGCCCCACAAGATCCAGCGCTCGGGATTATGGAACGCGGTCGACGGTCGAGTGCTTATCTATATTCATAAAGAAAGTATGCTTGATGACGTCGAACAGCGGTATCCGGCCCAGCACTACGTAATGGTCGACGACAAGCTCCGCATCCTTGCAGAGATGAAAAAGGTTTGGGGAAATAGGCTAACAACCATCTTTCCACGCCAGGGGCATTACGCCCTCGATCCCTACAATGTTGCTACGTATCCCGCTGCCAACCTTACAGTCGAGCATATAGGCGACCTGGTTAATTGCGATCTGTCGATCTTGCTCGACAAAGTTGTGGTGCGCCGGGTGGAATAGGTATTTATCTATGAAAGTGAGTCCAGCCGCAGGAAAACCACCGGACGCAGGGATGCTGGTTAATGTCCCAAGGTTGATCACGGCGTATTACACGGATGTGCCTGACCCCTCGATCCCCGCACAACGAGTCGCATTCGGCACTTCGGGTCATCGTGGTTCGGCTCTACAAAAGGCTTTTAATGAGTGGCATATCCTCGCCATTACGCAGGCAATTTGTCTCTATCGAAAACTGCAGCACACAGATGGTCCACTGTTTCTTGGAATGGACACTCACGCCCTTTCTGTACCGGCGTTTACGAGTTCGCTCGAGGTGCTGGCAGCAAACGGCGTGGAAGTAATGATCGCCGAAGGAGACGAATACACTCCGACACCCGCTGTATCGCATGCAATTCTCACTTACAACCGCGGGAGAAAGACCGGGCTCGCCGACGGAATCGTGATCACACCATCGCACAATCCTCCTGACGACGGCGGCTTCAAGTACAACCCCCCAAACGGCGGGCCTGCGGAAACTGACGTCACTAACTGGATCGAGGCAAAGGCGAACAAGTTTCTCGAGACCGCGCTGCAAGGTATTAAAAGGATCCCCTTCGAGCAGGCTCTGCGCGTCTCCACTACACACCGGCACGACTTTCTCAACGCGTACGTAAACGATCTGGCAAATGTTATTGACATGGATTCAATTCGCCGCGCGAAGGTGAACATGGGAGTGGATCCGCTTGGCGGGGCAGGCGTCCACTATTGGGCGCGAATTGCTGATCAGTACAAGCTAGACCTTACTGTCGTAAACGAAATCGTGGATCCGACTTTCCGTTTCATGGCCGTGGATTGGGACGGTCAGATCCGCATGGACCCATCCTCTGCTTACGCCATGACAAATCTGATCGGACTGAAGGATCGCTTCGACATTGCCTTCGCTTGTGACACGGACCATGATCGGCATGGAATTGTCACTCGAACTGGTTTGCTTCAGCCCAATCACTATCTGGCGGTCGCCATCTACTACCTTTTCCAACACCGACCCAAATGGAGTAACGCAGCGGCCGTGGGTAAGACCGTTGTGAGCAGTCAAATGATCGATCGCGTTACAGCAAAACTCTGCCGTAAGCTCTACGAGGTTCCGGTCGGATTCAAGTGGTTCGTGGATGGCTTGCTCGACGGCACGCTGGGTTTTGGTGGAGAAGAGAGCGCGGGTGCGTCTTTCCTGCGTCTCGACGGCACTGTTTGGACCACCGATAAGGATGGAATTGTTCCGGCCTTGCTGGCGGCGGAGATCACCGCACGTATGGGCCGCGATCCCGGACAGATCTATCAGGAACTGACAGGCGAGTTCGGAAAGTCGGTATACATTCGCACGGAGGCTCCTGCCACGGCCGAAGAAAAAGAGATTTTAAGGAGACTTTCTCCGCAGCAAGTTCGCTTGAAAGACCTTGCCGGCGAACAAATCCAAAACATCCTCACGCATGCTCCGGGTAATGGCGCACCCCTCGGCGGTCTGAAGGTGATGGCAGAGAGCGGATGGTTCGCGGCTCGTCCATCCGGTACTGAGGACATCTACAAGATTTATGCAGAAAGCTTTCGGGGAACGGAGCACCTTCAGCGCCTTTTGGATGAAGCACAGACAATCGTCAGCAATGCTGTTGCTGAAGCTGTTCCTTCCAGGAGCACGGCGGAGGAGCCATTATGACTGACCATGTCGTAGGATTCTGATCGTTAGGTAGCACTCGCCAACGCCCTGGAGTTTATATTCATTCCGTCAGCGGCTTCTCTGATGGCGACGGTCTGCGTCTTCGCCACTCCAGCTACCAAATTCGAAAACGCTAGCACCACGAACAGTACGCCTACTGCTAGGGTCGAAAGCACGTAGAGGACAGCGGCTTGTTCCTCCAACAACAAGGCAAGAACCGCAGCCGCCGCAAATAGCCGAAAGAGCTTTCGACGACGACGTCTCTGTATTTTAATTTTTTCCTGGTGTCTCATTGAATCAATCCCCTTTGCGTTTTGTTTGATGGTGCACTCCTATGCGGTGCTTCCGCGTTCAGAATGGACCAACTCATCTGCCGCCTTCGTTTTCCCATTTCTCAATTACCAGCATAAGGTGAATTCAAAGAGCACGAAACCGTGTTATCACGCGTGCATGGCAGGTATTTTCACCGTGCTTTAACCATCACGGCGCAGGATAAGTGTTAACACCTGTCAAACTTTAGTGTTAACAATAGCATCCGGCCTTGAGCGTAGCCGTACGGCGTGACATTGAATCTCTCGCTGGAGTATTTTACTTTGAAGGAATAATTCATGATCACACTCGAGCGAATCCTTTGTCCAACCGATCTGTCTGAAGATGCCGAACGTACTCTACGGTATGCAGTAGCCCTGGCACGCGCTTCGGGTGCGAAGCTTTTTATTTGCCACCGTCCAAAAGCGCAGGCAGATGAGGAGGAAGTGCTACAGCAAATAAAGGAACTCGTAGCGGCGGGTGAAACAGCTCCAGGCGCGAACGTTGACAGTGCTGCTCCGGTTGCCTGGGAAAGCTTGTTGCTCGATGGTTCGGATCTTGGAACGATCATCACACGCGCCGCAGAGTTGCAGCAGGCAGACCTGATCTTAATGCGCTCACGACGTCGCCCACTTGCAGCCGCGTTGCTTGGCTCGACTGCTGAAGCGGTTGCACGCGTTGCACCATGCCCTGTGCTGGTAATGCACGCAGATGAACGCGAGTGGATCGACAGTGCGACCGGTGCTATTTCAGTTCGCCGGGTTCTTGTAGCGCATGATTTTTCGCGTTACTCGCAAGTGGCCCTTCAGTACGCGTTGAACCTGGTGCAGCTATATCAGGCAGAGTTGCACTTGTTACACGTGCTGCCGCCCCCGATCGTCGATGAACCGGAGATTGCCTGGGTAGGTGACGAAACAAACACTCCCTATCATCAGGCTGCGCGCCGTCTTCAGGAAGCGGTTTCCGGAGAAGTCCATTTGTGGTCCAAGGTCAAACATGCGGTGCAGTATGGTCAGCCTTACGGGGAAATATTGGCGTACGCTGAAACGAATGAAATCGATCTGATCTCAATGGGTGCACATGGTACCGGCTTTGGCATACGTACTTTGTTCGGATCAAATGTCGATAGGGTCCTGCGTCAAGCACGGTGCCCGGTGTTAATAGCCCATCCGCTTCACCAAGCCGAAAATAAGAGCGCATCGGCATGAAGATTTGGGGTCGTCCTTCGGGCAGACCTCTGGTTCTCATGTCGCCGGTGGTTACAGTGCCGCCAACGAATTCACTGGATTAATTGCATAAGAGATTTAGACGTCGAGTTCGGCACGCGTTTGTAGCAGTCGCGTGATGTGCCCTCGTGAAATGATTCCGGCAAGGGCTCCGCCCTGGACTACGGGAACCTGATTCACGTCCTCACGGCCCATTAGCTCAAGCGCTTCCGTTACCGGCCGCTCTGGTCCAACTGTGCTCAAACTCTCCAGCGAACGCATTACATCGCTCACGGTTGTATATGGCCAGCGGGCCCGCGCAATCGTCTTAACCTCGTGCGGCGTAATGATACCGGCGGGGCGGCCCTGTTCCAGAACGACAAAACAGCGATGACCACTGGGGAGAAGGTGGTCATGCACAAACGTCTCAAGATTTGAGTTCCCGTCTACGACCGGGAACTGTCGCGTCATTACGTCACCTACGCTCACACCGTTAAGCCGTTCGGCAATCTCAACCTGCGCGCCACTCGCGCGCGCCGCATCGAGCAGAAACCAGCCTATAAACGCCAGCCACAAACCGCCGAACCCGGCGCCGCCGAAGAAACGCAAAATTCCGATCATGATAAAACCAAAGGCTACGAACTGGCCTACCACTGAAGCAATCCGAGTCGAACGGTTAGCGTCTCCGGTTATCCACCAAACGATCGCGCGAAGCACGCGCCCACCGTCAAGAGGGAACCCTGGAATCATATTAAAGATCGCGAGGGCGATATTAATGACACCGAGCCACATGAACATCGCTGCGATGGGCCCGTTGGGTTCGTCTGCAAGATTCCAGCCTAAGATATAAGCCAGCACAAGGCAGATAACTCCGATCAAGACGCTCGCGACGGGACCCATAATTCCCATCCAAAATTCAGTCTTGGCGTCAGCCGCGTCTTTCTCGATCTGCGCTACTCCTCCCAACGCAAATAGAGTAATAGCGCGCACTGGAAGTCCTCGCAGTTTTGCAACGGCAGCATGCGAAAGCTCATGCAGCAGAATGGACACAAAGAAAAGAAGTCCGGTAATGATTGCTGTGGTCCATGTCGTCGTATTACTCCAGTCAGGATGCACTGCTGCAAATTGACTACGAAGCGATAGTGTCACCAGCAAGGCGATTATGATCCAACTGTAATGGAGCCCAATCGCAATACCGAAGATGCGTCCCAGCTTAATATGAGCTCGCATAACATACGTTGGATGAAAAGCCGCTTACGGCGACAATTCCTGGTTTTTGAGCTTTTAGTTGCATCACGAAGTCATTCTTTGCCCAGTCTATTTTCTGCTTGCTGCCGCAACGCTCAGAGTAGGATCGGCTCCGTCCCAGGTAACGTCCGCGGTTGGACCATAGGTTGAAGGCACTTTCTTATCAAGCAACTTGAGATAAACGGTAAGCTGGGTGCGATGATGACAAGTGTGCAAGACACGACGCCAGAAAATCCAGATCCGCTCGCGCTCCACATCGAAGAAAGGCATCACCTCCAGCCACCACTGCTCGCTCTGGCTGGCAAGAAACATCAAACGTGGGTGGACCAGCTCAACCATGCGCGCAGCAAGATCCTCAGGGGTGCGACTCTCGGGTAACACTGCGGCCGCGGGCGGCTCGGGCAGTCCCAGAAACTCGCCAAAGAAGCGACGAGCTGACAGCAACTCGTGCTCCATGATCTCGCGTACGGTACTTGAACGCGGATGCGGTCGAAACGAAAGTTCGTCGGCCGTGAATTCAAGCCACACAGAATTTAGCTTGTTGGCTTCGCTGGCATAAGTGTTCAGCAAATGCTGAAAGATGAGAGCTGAAGCTCGTGGTATTTCCGAATCGGCAATGGCAGTTTTATCGTAGTTCATTGTTCCTGAAACGCAAGGAGGTGTTATTCGCCCTTCTGGTCAGAGAATATGAACAGGGGAATCACTTTGAACGACTTCTGGAAAACAATCTTTCTCAAGGCTTCCAATTCTTGTCCTGACTCTCTTCCTTGGCTGCAAGAACCTTGTCCAGAAGCTCACGAGCGTTTTTCTTCGCATCCTTTACCGGCTGATCCATCGCTTCGGCCGCAGCCTCAAATGTTTTGTTGGTAATATTCTCGGGGTTGCCCATGTCATTATTTGGCATCCCACATCCGCAGTTGTAACACATGGAATTGGTCCTCGATTTGTCTCCTGAAACAGTGTTTCAAGGCTTTGGGGGTGTACGTATTTGCGGAGGTCGTTCGCCCGCATCTTCTTCGCGCTCAAAAGATTCAATTACGTCTTGCCGCTCAGCCTGCCGGCGTTTCTCACGCTCATAACTTTCACGAGGGTCGCGACCTGTTACAGCCCGGTACCACGCAGGATGATGAGTCCAGGCCCACTTGTCAGTTACCGTACCATCGATCATTGATCGGAACGTTCCGGGTTGGTGTGCCGTGCCCTCGTAGATATGAATGATGAAGCCACCCAGCATTACCAGTCCGGCGACATCATGCACCACATAACTGATCGCCACCGAGATACGTGGAAAGACATGATCGAACCACATCAAGATTCCTGTAATCAGAAACAGCACCGCACTGATCGCAATGACCCAGAAATACAGTTTCTGGCCGCCATTGAAGAATCCGGTATCTTCTGGTTCGACGACGTCCGTATTGGTCGCGTACTCCTTCAACCGGCGAACGAATTTGCTGTCGGCGCTGGTCCAGGCCATCGGAACAAACCAGTTCACGAACTGCAAAAGAAAGAACACCTCGAATCCGAGACCAAACCACGGATGCAGGAACCGTGTTAACGCTCCGCCGCCGAACAAAGGAGTAAGCCATCGATACAGCCATGGTGAGTAGACTGCGAACCCCGTCAGTAACGAGAGAATAAAAAAGATCGCTACTGACCAGTGGAGGAAACGCGTATAGACAGGATGGCGCAAGAGTTCACCGCGCCTGATTCTGGTCGTGCCGATCCGAGCAAATTCTCCTCTTGCCTTTTCGTCAAAACCTTTGGCGGTTACGCTCATGGCTGCTCCTTTCTGCCAGCCTCGATTTCCTCACGCGGACCAGTTCGAATTTCCGGTCCGGCTGGTTGAGGTAACTTCGGACCATAAACAATTCGATGGAAGAAGACTGCTCCGATACCCAGCACGGCCATTACTAATCCAGTCGGTTTCGCTAACCATTTCCAGATCGTATAACTCGGCGGTATCACCGGATCTTTAGGCAGTCCATAACGCTCGGGATTGTTGATGTCGTGTAAGACATAAATGACGTGAGTTCCCTTGATCGAAGCCGGATCATAAACGCCTGCATTCGCGAAGCCCGATACTTCGCGTAGTTGCTTCGCGCGCAACCCCGCGATTTGAACCATGTCGCTCTTTGTACCAAAGTGAAGACAACCGGTTGGACAGGCCTTGATACAGGCCGGCTCAAGTCCCTGGCCTACTCGATCTGAACAAAGCGTGCACTTGTAAACCTTCTTGGTTTTCAGGTTGAACTTAGGAATATCGAACGGGCATCCAGAAATGCAGTAACCACAACCAATGCAATTGTCCTGCTGGAAGTCGACGATGCCGTTTTCGTATTTGATGATGGCGCCGTCGGCCGGACACGCCCGCAGGCAACCTGGATCCTCGCAGTGCATGCACTGATCCTTGCGCATCAGCCACATCAAATTACCATCATGCTCGTCCTCGGCAAATTTGATCAGGTTCCAGTAGTTCCATTCCGTTGATGGCATCGTTTGGTAAGTATCATCAAATGTCGTCTCCCTGAATGGATGATCGTTCCACTCGACGCATGCTACTTCACACGCCTTGCACCCAATACAAGTTGTTACATCGATATACTTGCAAACAGCTTCCTCTCGTCGCGTGCCTTGGCCGGGAATCGGTCCAGGATGGGCCGAGATCTCCTGAATCTGAAATGTTCGTGGATTACTCATCTCCGCCCTCCTCTCTAGGCTTTCTCGAGTTTTACAAGAAAACCTTTGAACTCTGGTGTGTAAGCATTTGGATCAATCGCGGCGGGCGAAAGCGAATTTGCCGGAGTCAGCGATGTCTTCCCTTCATCTTCCGCTATACCGCGATAGCCCCAGTGAATGGGTACGCCAATCTGATAAGTCTTCTTGCCGTCAATCATCATTGGCTTAATGCGTTTGGTCACCATCGCTTTCGCGACGTAAACACCACGGGCGCTGGTGACTTTGACCTTTTCGCCTCCCGTGATTCCCATCTCATCCGCGAGTTGTGCCGGCACTTCGACGAAGGGCTCAGGCACGAGTTGGACGTTCATCGGATTGTTCTTGGTCCAGTAGTGATAATGCTCGGTCAAGCGATAGGTCGTGCAGACGATATTGAAGCCTTCCGCGGGTGTGCCCAGCTTATCCATGTCTGATTTGAAGATCCTCGCGACAGGGTTATTCGACTGCTGCGGATGCAATGGATTCGCGATCGGACTTTCGACCGGTTCGTAATGCTCGGGGAATGGACCATCGGCGAAGGCCGCCAGAGGACCAAAGATCCGTCCTACACCTTCCGGGTTCATAATGAATGGTCCCATATGATCGGCCGGTTTTGAATCAGCTTTGAAGTCAGGCACATCGTTCCCGACCCACCTTTGTTGTGCTTCATTCCACCAAACCTGTCTCCGTTCCGGATCCCAGGGCTTGCCGGACGGGTCGCACGAAGCGCGGTTGTACATCACTCGACGATTGGCCGGCCACGACCAGGCCCAGTTTGGGTAGATTCCCAGACCTGAGGGATCTTCCGTGCCGCGGCGCTGCATCTGAGGGCCTGCCTCCGTCCATGAACCCGAATAAAGCCAGTTGCCACAGGCAGTGGTTCCGTCATCGCGCAGCCAGGCAAAGCCGGGCACTTGTTGTCCTGCTTTGATTGTTACACCGGGCTGCGTGGGATCCGTCAGGTCGGCAAGTGCTCTGCCACTAATTTCCTTTGCCAGGTCAGCAAGCGCAGGATTGTGCGTATTAATGTAAGGCCAGGTGAGATTCAGAATCGGATCCGGAAACTTTCCGCCTTCTTTTTGATAGAGCTCACGCACTTTCAAAAAGATCCGCGCCACAATCTCCTGATCGACTTTTGCATCGCCTGGGGGTGGCACGGCCACATATTTCCACTGGAGCCAGCGGGCCGAGTTAACGAAGGTCCCATCCTTTTCAGCGAAACCGGCGCCCGGAAGACGATAGACCGTCGTATTGATCTTTTTCATATCGTCTTTCGTTATGCCTGGAGAATTCCAAAACTCGGCTGTCTCTTCCGGGAAGAGGTCGCAGACCACCAGCCAATCCGCTTTCTTCAAAGCCTCGATGTTTTTGCGCGAGTTAGGGCCAATCGAGACACCGTTCATGCCGAACGCGAAGAGGCCTTTGACCTTACCCTGGTACATCTCATCCCACATCTCCGTCCAGGAAAACTTGCGATCGATCTTGGGAAGATAGTGGTAGTTAAAGTCATTTTCCTTTTTTGCCGAATCACCGTAGAGAGCCTTCAGAAATGAGACTGCAAACTTTGGAGTGTTCGACCAGTAGTTAAAGGAGTCCCATTCTGTCGGTTTAGACGCTGTAGGGGTTGTCCGCTTCAGATAAGTTGCCAGGTCGGTATCTGTCGGAGCGGGTATCTTGAGGTAGCCGGGAAAAATATCGAACACGCCACCCATATCGGTGGCGCCTTGAATATTCGAATGACCACGCAGCGCATTTACGCCTCCCCCTGCACGACCGACATCGCCCAACAACAATTGCAGAATAGCGGCTGTGCGAATGATCTGTGTACCGCTAGTATGTTGCGTCCACCCGACTGCGTAGATAATCGTCGCCGCCTTCTTCATGTCACCATCTTTACGAATGGAGGTAAAGAGATCGGCTGCCTTGAGGAATTGATCTTTCGGGATACCCGTAATGCGCTCAACCATCTCCGGCGTGTAGCGCGAGTATTGCTGCTTCAGTAATTGAAAGACCGATCGCGGATGCTGCAACGACAGATCATAGGCAACATTTTGGGGAAGCATTGGCGGAGGCTTAGAACCTCCCTGGGCAGCAGCTCCAACTGGCCCAGCCGCCTGATGTCCACCACCTTGAGACTCACCGGCTTGCGGAGACGTGGATGGCCTTGAACTAACTTGCGGCGACTGCTTTTCGAAACTCTTCGCAGGTTCCGATCCTGTCTTACCCTGGCTACCCGTGCTCTCATTGGAGCCCCCCGCGGCGCCTGCGGCAACAGCAGAGCTATCCGCGGTTTTTGGGCCGAGGTTTCCACCTTCTTCATAGTTCCAGGACGACTTGTCGTACGTGTGTTGAGCAGCATCAAAGCCCGAAAACAAACCGTCATCCGGAAGCTTGAAACCCTCTTTGATAACGAAGGCTGCGTTTGTGTAGTTGATGAGATAGTCTTTGGCGAGCCGATTGTTTTGAATCGCGTAATTAATCACACCGCCGAGAAACGCGATATCAGTTCCGGCTCGAATCTGGAGAAAGAGATCGGCAACCGCAGCCGTGCGCGTGAAACGCGGATCGACCACGATCATTTTTGCGTTCCGTGTCTTCTTGGCTTCGACTGGCCACTTGAAGCCACAGGGATGGTTCTCGGCTGGATTGCCGCCCATGATCAACATCATGTCGGTGTTCTTGATGTCGACCCAGCCATTCGTCATGGCGCCGCGCCCGAACGTTGGTCCCAAACTTGAGACCGTCGGGCCGTGTCAAACCCTTGCCTGATTTTCGATGTAGCAGACCCCCATGCTGCGCATACTCTTCACGATGAGGTAATTCATTTCGTTCGTGTCGGTGCAGCCACCGATGAACGCAATCCCTTCGCAGCGGTTTACCGTATGCCCCTGTGGGTCTTTGGTTACAAATGTCTCGTCACGCGATTTCTTCACTAACCCGGCGATCTCATTGATCGCGTCGTCCCACGAGATGTCTTGCCAATCCGTCCCACCAGGTCGGCGGACCTGAGGCTTGGTGAGG
>DATNCH010000211.1:0-12366 GCA_035571655.1 Pyrinomonadaceae bacterium | reverse complement strand
GGCGAAAGAGATCTCGATCCGTTATGCGAGGTATTACAAGAACCTCCAGGTCGACGTCTTCATCAAGGAGTATCAATCGCAGCAGGTCGCCGTGATCGGCGCGGTCAACGATCAGAGTCGCTTCAAATTGCAACGCCGGATTCGCTTGTTGGAGTTACTCACTTTCGCGAAGGGACCGTCGACGAAGGCGGGCCAGACGATCAACGTCGTGCACTCGAGTGCCTCGTCGCCGTGTAAACAGGTTGATGAAAGTGATGCGGCGGCTTTCTCGAGCTACAAGTTGAGTGACGTTCTGCAGGGCGATCCGAAGTCGAATCCATATCTCGAAGCTGGAGATATCGTCACGGTGCCCGAAGCGGATCAAGTTTACGTTGTCGGAAATGTTTTTATGCCGCTCACGATTCCGCTGCGCGAGCCCGTAACGTTGACGCGCGCGATCGCGATGGCCGGCGGGCTGAAGCAAGACACGAGTAAAGACAAGATACGTGTGTTGCGACAGGAGCCTGGAACGCCGGTCAGAAAAGAGATCATCGTGGATCTTTCCGCGATCGAGAAGAAGCGTTCTGAAGATTTAGCACTGCTGCCCAACGACATCGTCGACGTGCCGACTTCAGCGGGTAAAAGCTTTCTACGAGGCTTGTTCCAGGGCTTCGTGCCCAGCGTCGGACAACTGCCTGTGAGAGTCGTTCCTTAAAACGAAGTCGACGTGGATAAGGTCATCTTCTCTGCGGCCCTCTGCGTATCTCTGCGTTCTCTGCGATCAATAGCCGTTTTCACCGCAGAGATCACAGAGATACGCAGAGGGCCGCAGAGAAGATAACCTTGCCCAAAGTCGAGCCCTGACCGTTAAAGCCGTCACAAATCTATGAAACCCTCCCTAGAACTAGCAAAGCGTGAGGCCGTCGCGGAAACTCTGGATCTGCCGATCCAGCCGCCGCAATCGTATAACTACGGCGTCGATCCCAACGCGGATAACGAAGTCCACCTGCTCGACTACTGGCGCGCGATTCGCAAACGCCTGTGGCTGGTTTTGGGGATCGTTGCGTTGGTCACGATGCTGGCCGTCGTGTACGTCGCGCGCAAGCCCGATTTCTTTGAGGCGCAGGCGAGAGTGCAGGTGGACCTCGAGGACACCGGCGGCATCGTCAACAACGCTCGACCGCTCTATGGTCCAGCCGACGATCCCATCTACTTCAACACGCAGCTCCAAATCCTCGTCAGCCCCGGACTGATGCGGCGCGTCGTACGCACTCTCGACCTCGAACACAATCCCGATTTCTTCAAAGGCGATCCCGCGCAGAGACAATCAACCTGGCAAACGATGCGGCGAATGGTTGGATTCGGAAAACAGGAGCAGGAGACAGGACCGAAGCCGCAGGATCAGTTGCCGCTCACGACAACCGTCGCGGAAGCAACAGCACGCGAAGATTTGAACGAAGCGAAGCGTCTCGCGCCGTACGTGAACACCGTGCTCGGCGGTCTCAAAGTCGAGCCGGTGAAAGAGACGCGTGGCTACTACAAGGAGACCCGTTTGATCGACATCAAGTTCACTCACACGGTTCCTGATGTCACGTCGAAGGTGGTGAACGCAATCGCGGAGACTTACGTTTTCTCGAACCTCGAAAAGCGCACCGAAGCCAACAGCACAACCGGCGACTTTCTTCAGAAGCGAATTGCGGAGCTGCAACAACAGATTCGCTCCGCTGAAGAAAGGCTCGTGAATTACGCCAAGAACAACCAGATCATCTCGCTCGATGCGAATCAAAACACGGTGGTCGAGCGACTCGCTGGACTAAACCAGCAACTGCTCGAAGCTGAAAACGATCGGAAAACAGCGGAGGCTGCTTACAACGCCGCCAAAGTCCCGAATGCGGCGGACGCGCTGGTCGACTCTGAATCAAAACAAGCGGGCGAGATCGAATCGAAGCTTGTTGACCTCCGGCAGAAGCGCGCTCAACTGCTCGTGGACGCCACGGAAGAAGCGCCGGAAGTAAAAGAGCTGGACCAGCAGATCGACGAACTCGAGCGCCAGCTAAAAGAGTCGCGCGCGCGCAAGTCAAACACGTTGCTGACAAATTTGCATACGCGCTATCAACAGACGCTCGAGCGCGAGCAGTCGCTGCGCAAAGCATTCGAACAGCAACGTGCGCAGACGCTTTCGCAGAACGAAGCTGCGATCAACTACAAGATCATTCAACAGGAGATTGAAACTAATAAGTCTCTGCTGAAAGGCCTGTTGCAAGGCGCGAAGGAAAACGATGTGGTGATGGCAGGGAAGCCAAACAACATCTCGATCGTCGATTATGCGTTGACGCCCGACAGTCCGGTTGGTCCTAACCGCGCACGGACGGTCATCCTTGCGTTTTTCCTGTCGATCGGTCTCGGTCTTGGTCTCGCGCTGTTTCTTGAATATCTCGACGACACAGTTCACTCGACGCAGGAAGTCGAGCGCGTGTTGCACTTGCCTGCATTAGCGGTGATTCCTTCGGTTGGCGCGGCCGCTCGCCGCCGCGTTCTACCAGGTACGACAGCGCGCACCCGCGCGCTACAGAAGCACACAAACGGAAACGGGAACGGGAATGCTGAATTACTGATGAACGTGGACGGCCGTTCGCCGCTTGCAGAAGCTTATCGACATCTGCGCACTTCGGTGCTGCTGTCAACGGCGGGGCGTGCGCCGAAGTCTTTGCTGGTGACTTCGAGTCTTCCGGGTGAAGGGAAGACGACGACGGCAGTCAACACGGCGATCAGTCTGGCCCAGACTGGCGCCAGCGTCGTGATCATCGACGCGGACATGCGCCGGCCGCGTCTTCAGTCAATCTTCGGAATGCATGGGCAGCAAGGACTTAGTTCGATCCTGTCGTCCGACGTTTCAGAAGCCGGGATGTTGGCGATGGTCGGCAATGACGAAACGAGTGGTCTGAATGTGTTGACCTCGGGACCGATTCCGCCGAATCCGGCAGAGCTGCTTGGGTCGGATCAGATGCGTCGACTTCTGGCGGCGCTGCAAGCGAGTTATACGCACGTGGTGATCGATTCGCCGCCTGTCAGTTCATTCACCGACGGCGTATTGATTTCGACGATGGTTGACGGTGTGTTGCTGGTCGTTCACGGCGGGCGAAGTTCGCGTCACATTGTGCGCCGTTCGAAGCAGTTGCTGAACGACGTGGGCGCGAAGATTTTTGGCGTTGTTCTCAACAACGTGAATCTTCAGTCACACGATTATTACTATTACCAGAACTACTACAGTCAGAAGTACGACGCTGTGTAACTCCGTTGGAGAGCCTTCCCGCAAAAAGTCGAAGATCATTCCTCTGCGGCCCTCTGCGTATCTCTGCGTTCTCTGCGTTAATGACCTTTCAACGCAGAGGGTCGCAGAGATACGCAGAGACCGCAGAGAAAACCTCGGCATGAGAAGCGTACTTTCAGTCGTCAGGAACAGGCTTCGAGAACGAGCGAACCAGGATCTCACTACTTATCGCGAGTTGCAGGCGAAGTTGGCAGGTGTACCGCGTTACCGGCCCGGCTTTGTAACGGCGGGCAACTGGCAATTGCACTATCCGGACGCAGCGTCGTTGCTGTCGGCGTTTGACGTCGTCGTCGTGAAGCGTTGGAACGACTTTCTTTGTGACCAGAAAGCACCGGTAATTCTTGACGGCGGAGCAAATATCGGGATCAGCGCGATTCACTACAAACAACTGTTTCCCGATGCGGTCATTACTTCCTTCGAACCTGATCCGCGCGCGTGTGACTTGTTGCGGCGAAACCTCGCTGCAAACAACATCCGTGACGTCGAGATCGTGGAAAAGGCGTTGTGGACGAGCAACGGCCGGACGAATTTTTTCTCTGAAGGTGCAGATGCCAATCGAATCGTCGGTGAACACGATGTGATCGAACAACTCACTTCTCTGACGCCTATGGCCAAACACTGCGACGTCGAAACGGTGCGACTGGCAGATCACCTTGCGAGCACACGCTTCGACTTATTGAAACTCGACATTGAAGGCGCGGAAGCCGACGTGATCTTCGACTGTGGCGATACCTTGCGCAACGTCAACAACCTCGTCATCGAATTTCATCTGACGAATTCCCGGCCTCATGGACTCGCACGTACACTCCAAACATTGGCAGACCAGGAATTCCACGTTTCAGTTTGTTCCTACGGCCCGTGGGTGGATCTTCTTCATCAAACCGCGAACACACCGAAGATCGAGTTTGACCAGTACCTGCTCATCTCCGCCTGGCGTCACCCGCTTTGAGAATTCTATTTGTCACATTAGGCGAGAGCATTCACGCCGCGCGCTGGATAAAACATTTGGCGGGTCAGGGCTGGGACATTCACGTGTTTCCACACAGCGCGTACGACGGAATTCACCCCGAACTTCAAAACCTGACGTTCCACACGCTCGTGCAGCGCCCAGGTGTAAACACTGTTCGTCAGACCGGTTTGACCTGGCCGCTGTCGCGCGGCCGGCGCAAAACCACGGCGGCTCTTCAGCGCCTCGAGTATTTCAAGCAGCCCGCGCGTCTGGCCCGCGTGATCCGCAAATTGCAACCGGATCTGGTCCATAGTCTCGAGATGCAACGTTGCAGCTACCTCACGCTTGCGAGTCGGAAACAGCTTAACGGCGATCGCTTGCCGCCCTGGATTTACTCGTCATGGGGAAGCGACATTTTCTTTTTTGGCCGGCGTCCCGATCATGAGCCGAAGATCCGCGAGGTCCTCGCGGCTTGTGATTACTTCATCGCAGATTGTGAGCGTGACGTGCACCTTGCGAAAGACTTTGGTCTGCGTGGCGAGGTCTTCGGCGTGTTCCCCGCGACTGGTGGTTTCGATCTAAAACGGATGCGAAAACTTGGTTTCGGCGTGCCTGTCTCTTCACGCAAAGTGATCGCGCTGAAGGGATACCAGGACGAAGAGTGGGGCGGCCGTGCTTTGAATGCACTCGAGGCGCTGAGATTGAGCGCGACGCATCTGCGCGGATTTGAAGCGGTCATATTTTCCGCCACGAGCGAGGTTAAATCCGCGGCTGAACGTCTCGCCAAACAAACCGGCATTCGGATCAGCATTCTTCCGCCGAGCCCGAGCGATGAGATCGCGAAACTCATGGGCCGCGCACGAATCGCGATCGGGATCGGACTGACTGACGGCAGCCCGATATCGCTGTTGGAAGCGATGATCATGGGCGCGTTTCCGATTCAGGCAGACACAGTTTCGACTACCGAATGGATCCGCGACGGTGAAAACGGTTTGCTCGTTCCTCCCGAGCAACCGCAAACAATCGCCGCCGCGATTCAACGTGCTTTGACTGACGACCAACTCGTCGAACGCGCTGCCGAACTCAACTCTGCGATCGCAGATCAGCGACTGGACCAGGAGAAACTGCGCCCACAAATCATCGACATGTACAGGAAAGCGGCGGGTCATTAGATATGCGGATTCTCGTAACCGGCGGACTCGGAACAATTGGAGCGGGCCTCATCAAAGAGCTTCGCAGTCGCGGTCATCACGTCGTCTCGTGCGACCTGGCCCATCAGCCTGACGAGATCGGATTCAGCCTGCGCACAGACGTCGAGGTGCCACTCTACGCGCGTGTTGACGTCGGCGAGTTTAGGCAACTCGAGCGCGTGTTCGAGCGCTGTGGTCCATTTGATTACGTCTATCACTGCGCGGCTGAGTTCGGTCGCTGGAACGGCGAAGATTTTTACGAAACGCTATGGCGCACGAATGCGATTGGCACGAAGAACGTCATCCGGTTACAGGAGCGACTCAAGTTTCGCCTCATCCACTTCTCGTCGTCTGAAGTCTACGGCGACTGGCCCGACCTGATGGTCGAGACGGTAATGGATGAATACGAGATCAAACAGTTGAACGACTACGCGATGACGAAGTGGGTCAACGAAATGCAAATCCGAAACTCGGCGTTGCAGTACGGAACGGAGAGCGTGGTGGTGCGACTGTTCAATACGTATGGTCCCGGCGAGTATTACAGTCCGTATCGATCGGTGAATTGCAGGTTTCTCTACTGCGCCCTGCACGGGCTGCCGTGGACCGTCTTTCGCGGGCATTCGCGAACTTCCACTTACCTCGCCGACACGGTTACGACAGTCGCGAACATCACGAATAATTTCAAAGCAGGCGAGACTTACAACGTTGGTGGCACGGATCTACATTCGATCGAACAGCTTTCGGACGTGGTGCTGAAGGTGAGTGGCGCGGATCCGAGGCTCGTGCATCACCAGGAGACGGAGATCCTGACGACGAAACTCAAGCGCGTGGATACGTCGAAATCCGTGCGCGACCTGGCCCACAGGAACTCGTACAGCCTGGAAGAAGGAATGCGACTCACGGCGGACTGGATGCGTGGCGTGTATCAACTGTAAGGGCGGCACTCTGTGGCCGCAGTTATTGTATGTCGGGGACGTACCTGTTGAGGCTTCGTACCACGGATCGGCGCTGTTGCATCGACTGTTGTCGGACTATCCGCGTGATCATTTGACGATTATCGAAACCGCGACGCGATCATCCGCGTTGAGGAGACTTCCGAACGTTAAATACATCGGGTATCCGATCGGCAATCCGCGGTTGCTGAACACGAGATTTCATCCTTACGCGATGGCATGGTTTTCACAGGCCGGGACTCGATTGGCGCCGAAGATCGCGCAGTCGGTCAACGGATTTGACTTTGAAGGCGTGTTGACCGTGGCGCATGGCTTTGGTTGGCTCGCAGCCGCACGGATTGCGAGCCGCGGAAACGTTCCGCTGCACTTGATCGTCCACGACGACTGGCCTCGCGCGGCAGACATCGCTCCCCGTTTTCGCAACTGGCTCGACGCGCAATTCGCGCGCGTCTATCGTCAGGCGCAGTCGCGCTTCGGGGTCTCACCTGCAATGTGCCGCGCGTATCTCGAACGATACGGCAAGCCGGCGGAGATCATTTACCCAACACGAGCGCCCGATTGTCCTGAGTTTGAAACACCACCCGAGCACCTCTCACACAACGGCAAACCGTTCAGCATCGCATTCGCGGGCACGATCAACTCCAACGGCTACATTCACGCGCTGAGAGTCTTGCAACACGCATTAAAGGCTGTCGGCGGGAGGCTGCTCTTGTTTGGACCAATGCCTCCGGACGTGGCGGGCCAGGTTGGTCTGGACCATCCAAACACACAAGTCTGTGGCTTGCTGAGCGCTACGGATTTGCTGACGCGTCTTCGCACGGAAGCTGACGCGCTATTCGTACCGATGTCGTTCGACGCCTCTGACCGCGACAACATGGAAATGGCGTTCCCGAGCAAGCTGGCCGATTACACTGCCACAGGTGTGCCGCTTCTGATCTATGGCCCACCTTACTGTTCCGCTGTCGCATGGGCGCGCGAGAACGAGGGCGTTGCGGAAGTGGTCGAAAGCGAATCGGATCTGACGAACGCAGTCGAGCGACTCGCCAATGATTCGCTAACTCGCGTGGCACTCGGACAACGCGCGCTCGAAGTTGGTCGACAGTATTTCCGGCACGAGCGTGTGCAGGAAGTTTTTCGTCAAGCTTTATCGGTGCAGTCGTGAAATCTCTGCTGGATCGCACAGCACTCGCGTTGTTCAAGACCGTCCCCTCACGCGCCGCACATCACCTGTTGTTTCTGGCACAAAGCCAGCCGGCTATCTCCGACCGCTGGGGCTATCACATTCGCCCGATTCACTACTACGAACCTCTACCCGACTTCAGCTCGATCACGGCCGAACAGGTCAATCGCCGGCGCAGCTATTCTGCGATCGATTTCAAGTGGCAAGATCAACTAGCGTTACTGCACAAGCTTACGAAATATCGCAACGAACTCCTCGACACCGGATTCGATTTCAAGAACGATTTTTTCAACGGCTTCGACGCGGCTGTTTACTACTGCCTCATTCGTCATTTGCAGCCACAGCGAATCATCGAGATCGGCGGCGGCTACTCAACACGCATCGCAGACACAGCGCTGGCCCGGAATCAGAAGGGGACGCTCACGTGCATCGAACCTTACCCCGAAGACCGGCTGCTCGAAGCACAACTCAACATCGAGATAGTCGACAAACGAGTTGAAGAGATCGATCTGAGTTTCTTCTCATTTCTCGAAGCGAACGACATCCTCTTCATCGACTCGAGTCATACAGTCAAATTCGGCAGTGACGTTTGTTACGAGTTCCTCGAAATCCTGCCGAGTCTCAATCCGGGCGTGTGGATTCACGTACACGACATCTTCTTTCCGCACGACTATCCCGCTGACTGGCTGCTGAACCGGCGGCTCGCTCTGAACGAGCAATACCTGCTCGAGGCGTTCCTCGCTTTCAACAAAACGTTCTCGCCACAGTTAGCAAACTACTGGATGTGCCTCGACCACCAGGAGGAGGCGGCGCATGTCTGGCCCAATACCGCGACATCGTCGAGTTTCTGGATGAAACGAGTCGAATGACTTCGCAATCGATCTCGGCCATTATCGCAACCGTCGGCAGGCCGGAACTGCTGCGACTCTCACTCGAGAGTCTTGTGAAACAGACGATTCACGTTTCAGAAGTCGTCGTAGTTCATTGCGGAGACGACACGGGAACGTTCGCTGTGACGCAGGACGCGTGCTGGACGGAAGCTGCCATGGACGTTCAATACTTCCATTATCAGGAAAGGAACTGTGCGCAACAGCGCAACTTCGGCATCGAGCGCGCAAAGTACGACAATCTTCTCCTGGTGGACGACGACGTCGAAGTTGATCCGCGATGGGTTGAAGAGCTCTTCACGCCCCTTTGGTCCGATCCGCAAGTGGGTGCGACGATGGGCAGCCTGGTCAATCAACCGATGGCTATGCCCACGCTGTTTTGGCGAATTTACCGGATGGTGTTGCATGGAAGAGTGAAGGGTTTCGAACCCGGCCGGTTGATCGGCGCCGCTCTCCCGAATGGATTTCCAACAACCGCTCAGACGCCGATTCCGTGCGAGTGGATCGGCGGAGGCGCGAGCGCACTTCGGCGCGAGGCGTTCGAGTCTGTCGGCGGGTTCGCGTCTTTCTTCGCGGGCAGTTCTCCGGGCGAGGATTTAGATCTCGGATATCGTCTGAGCCGGCGGTGGAAGGTGTATTACGTGCCTTCCGCGAAATGCATTCACCACCAGGCGCCGAGCGGGCGCGAAGAGACAAACCGGCACCAATACCTTTCGATGCGATCGCGATTTGGAATTTTGACGATCACGATGCGGAAGAATCGTTACGCAGCGCTCGGACATATCGGACTGTGGGCGCTGGTCCAGTTTTTAAGTGAAATCGCAAGCTTGCGACATGGGCTCTTGCGGCCTGACTTACCGCGAGCGTGGTCCGGGCGGCTACGTGGATTTTTATCGTGTATCAGCCACAAAGAGGCACAAAAAACTCTCTCGTCATAGCCGACTATGCGATCGGGTACGCGAGCGGCTTTGGCGAGACGCTATACAATTTGTTCAGCGGATTTCCAAACGAGAAACTCTGGACGGCGCACCCGGGCCACAATGCACCGGTCAAAGATAAGCAAAGGGGCGAATCCGTAATTCTGCCATCACCGTCGCGTCCTCCGTGGCTGCCGAATCAGATCTCCCTTGCGTACTATCCTTTGCTCAAGGCGCAACAGTTCGTCGCGTCTCGACAGACTGTGCAACTCCTCGCAGACGTCGTCAAAAAGAATTCGATCAAAAACCTGCTCGTCGTGCCTGTCAGCCCGTGGATTCTTTCAGCGGCACTCGCGCTGCACAAACAACATCCGTCGCTGAACCTCGTCGTGTATGTCATGGACGACTGGCAGGGACATCACGAGTGTCACCAACTGCCGTATTCGCGCTGGCGACAGCGCCTGCTCTCCGAAGTAATCACACGAGCAAACGTGCGATTCGCGGTCTCTCGTGAGATGGCCGCACACTACGAGGAACGTTACGGGAAGCCGTGGCTCGTCGCGCACAACGGAGTTCGGAAAGCTTCGTTAACGAACGGAACGAATGGCCGGCGAGAGCCGAAACAGGTGCTTCTTGCGGGCGACGTCAACGTGTTTCGCTTCGATGCCGTGATCGCTTTCGCAGAAGCGATCGAACGTCACAACCGTCGGGGTGGACAAGGGATCGAGTTTACGGTTATGGGCGAGGTCGCCGAGCAGCACAAATCCGCGTTGACGAGTCTGCGCTCTGTCAGCTTGTTGAGCCGTCGTTCGCATTCAGAGTGTCTCAACGCGATGAAAACCGCGGATCTGCTTTATCTGCCACTTGCTTTCTGCAAACGCTCGGCTCGCATTTCGCTCTATTCGCTGCCGACAAAGCTGCCTGAGTATCTGGCGACGGGCAAGAGCGTGTTTTTTCATGCGCCGAAGGAGTCGGCTGTCTTTCGTGTTGCGGAGCGCTACGACCTGACGCCGCGACTCGCGAGCATCGAGGCGGCTGCGCTCGATGCCTTTGTCGAAACGTGGACCAGTGCGCATCACAATGGCGCCGAAGCTGAAAAGGCGCGAAACGCCCTTCACACAGAATTCGATCTCGATCGGCTCGCCGCACACTTTCAAGCGGCCTTCGCGTGAACATCCATGAACTGCCGGATCTGCGGTAACGAAACAGATCCATTCCTGCGCGTCTCGACCGACGACTTGAGTGAACCGTTTCTCGATGCGACGTTACGAAAGCAGTTGCCGGAGTTGAAACTGCGGCGTTGTGCTGAGTGTGGTTGTCTTTGGGCGGACGACGCACGCCAGGATGACCGAGTTCTGGCGGAAGCGTATGAGCGCGTGGACCATTCTTACTTTGACGCACAGGAAAACGATCCGAGATACACCACGTTTTACGATCGTTTGGAGCGGCTGTTGAAACAGCACGTCTCCGGTCGGTCGATCCTCGACGTCGGCTGTGGCGATGGCATTTTTCTGACGAGCATGTCTGACGAGTGGTCCAAGCAGGGACTGGAACCCAGTGCGTCGGGTGCAACTCTGGCGCGGAAGAAAAATCTCGATGTGGCGCAGGGTAGATTACATGACGCACCCAGGCGATACGACGCAGATCTGATCTCGGCGCTCGACGTGATCGAACACGTGATCGATCCGCACCACTTTGTCGACTCGTTCAAGCACCATCTCCGTCCAGGCGGCGTGGTCCTGTTACTTACCGGCGACGCTGATTCTTATCCTGCAAAAATCGCTGGTCCGCAGTGGTCCTACCTGCGCTGGTGCGGTCACATCTCCGTGTTTTCACAAACGGGCTTGCGCAAGCTGTTACAGCGACATGGCTTTGAGATTCTCGATTGGAGCCGTTGCGAGCATCCTTCGAGTCCCGGGGTGTTTGCGTGGTGGCGAGTGCATCTGCTGGAGCCGGCGCGACGCGCGTTGGGACGGCAGAAATCGTGGTATCCATTCTGGCACGACCATCAAACGGTGCTGGCGCGGTTGAAGACAAACGGTGTCTCGTAATTGGGTGTTTCTCGGCGATAGTCTGACTGAGGGCGTCGGCTCCAAACGCATCAGCCACGTGGGAGAACTGGCAGCACAGCTTCGCGCCGGAGGCAACACGAACGTTCATGAGTTTCGTCTGCGACACATCGAGACACACACGTTCAACCGCTTCATAGATTTCAATGTCGCGGGTTTTATGAATGTTAACGCGCAGCAGAATGGATCTGATGTGTGGCTGTGGAATCTCGCGTGTGAGGGACAGACGATCGAGTCTGACTTTAATTGGTTGCCGCTGATTACGGCGCTGCGTCCCGAGCTGGTAGTGATCTTCAGAGGAAGTCTGGAAAGTATTATCCGCCCGGCGATGTTGCGCGAGGGTGGATGGCCGTGGTGGGTTCCGGCGTCGTGGCGTGGTTACGCGGCGATGGATCCGCGTTGCTACTTCAGCAATACGTGGTGGCGTAAAGCAAAGCAGACGTCGCTCGACGCGTTGAAACAGAATCTGCGACTGAAGCTTCTCAAGGTGCGTCCGGGCAAGCCGTTGATGGACCTCGAGACGCTCGCATTACATCAAACGGAACTGATACGCCGGTTGCGCGATCTGGATGCGCGCGTTGTTGTGCTCGGACTGTTGCCGGTGGACCATGCGCGCTTCCCGGACTCTCCGGAACACTTCCGTTTGGTAAACGCACGGCTCAAGCAGGTCGCGCAGGCGGAAAAAGCCGAGTTCTTCGATTGGGGCTCGCTTCTGCCGGCGAATGGAAGTCGCGGCGCGTTTTTCTATCGCGATAGTTTTCATCCGAACGCAGCCGGCGCCGGTCTGCTGGCGAAAATTCTTCGCGACCGTATTTGTATATGAGTCTCTCGGCAATCGTCACCGCGTATGACCGGATCGATCAGACGTTGCAGACGTTGCGAGTGATTCACAACTGCGTTCCTGCGCCCGC
>DATNCH010000210.1:0-6004 GCA_035571655.1 Pyrinomonadaceae bacterium | reverse complement strand
ATAAGCGTGACGTGGTAATTCTGCTCGACTCAATCACTCGTCTCGCCCGAGCGCACAACGCCGTCGTACCACCAAGCGGCAAGATTCTCTCTGGCGGTATTGATTCAAATGCCTTGCAGCGTCCGAAACGATTCTTCGGCGCGGCGCGCAACATCGAAGAAGGCGGCTCGCTGACGATCATCGCCACCGCGCTCATCGATACGGGTTCGCGCATGGACGACGTGATCTTCGAAGAGTTCAAAGGTACCGGTAACTCTGAAATTCACCTCGACCGCCGCCTGAGCGACAAGCGTCTCTTCCCTGCGATCGACCTGCAACGCTCCGGCACACGCAAGGAAGAACTCCTGATCAGCAAGGAAGATCTCAATCGCATCTGGGTGATGAGACGCGTGTTGAATCCGCTGTCACCCGTGGAACAGATGGAGGTCGTGCTCGAACGACTCGAGAAGACGAAGTCAAACGCCGAGTTTCTCGCGTCGATGCAAAGCTAGGCTGAACCAGTACACAAAAAGCACAAAATGGTTTGTGAATCATTTTGTGCTTTTTTGTGGCCATCCTCTTTATGCGTATCGCTATCCTGACCTCTGAAGCTATGCCTTTTGCCAAGACTGGCGGGCTGGCGGACGTTTCAGGCGCCTTACCCAAAGCACTCACCGAACAAGACGTCGACACCAAGCTCATTCTCCCGCTCTACGATCAGATCGATCGCGCGCTTTTGAACGGCGGCTCGATGGAGAACGTCCGCGTCGAGTGGCGCGGTCAGATTCATCACGTTCGTTTCTGGTATAGCGATGCCGCGGGTGCGCCGGCTTACCTGCTCGAGGCGCCGGCGTTCTTCGCGCGTCCGAACATCTACGGTTACAACGACGACCACATTCGTTTCGCCTTCTTCTCGCGCGCCGCGCTCGCGCTGCTCAAGTCACTCGACTGGCAAGCGCACGTCGTTCACGGAAACGACTGGCCTTGCGGATTCGCAATGGCCGAGCTACGCGCTCGTCGTCGTCACGAACCGTTCTTTCAACAAACCCGGAGTCTTTTTTCACTTCACAACGTCGGCTATCAGGGTCTGTTTGACGCAGGCGATCTATGGTGGCTCGGCTTCGGCGATCCGCCTGAAGGCGATGACTTTCGGTTAGAGCGTCATGCCTCGGCGTTGAAGGCGGGAATCATCGCCGCCGATGCGCTCTCGACCGTGAGCCCGCGTTACGCGCGCGAGATTCAGACCTCCGAACAGGGTCATGGACTCGACTGGCTGTTGCGAGCGCGCAGCAACCGCCTGGTCGGAATCACAAACGGCGTCGACTACGAAGTGTGGAACCCTGAAACCGATCCGCACATCGCGGCAAACTTTTCCGCCGGTGATTTGTCAGGCAAGCGTGACTGTAAGATCGATCTACTGCGACGGTTCGGACTGCCCGAAGAACCGGAGCGACCGATCATCGCGATTATCTCGCGACTGGTCGGTCAGAAGGGATACGATCTCATCCGCCAGATCTCCGGGTCGATTCTCGAAACCGGATCGTTTTTCATCGCACTCGGCGCGGGGGCGAAGGAGTATGAAGATTTCCTACAGCGTTGGCACGACGCCGCGCCTCATCGAGTCGGTATTTACAAGGGTTACGCGGGCGAGCCGCTCGCACACCAGATCGAAGCGGGCGCCGACATGTTTCTGATGCCTTCGCTTTATGAACCGTGCGGCTTGAATCAGATGTACAGCATGCGATACGCCACTGTGCCGATTGTGCGGGCGACCGGCGGCCTGGACGACACGGTCGAGCAATATAATCCGTCGACCGGCACGGGCACCGGCTTCAAGTTTGGAGCGTATGAGGCTGGCGCGTTGCTTGAAAAAATCCGCGAAGCACTTTACTTTTATGGTCGGCCCGAACAGTGGCAAAAGATTCAGCACAACGGAATGTTACTCGATAATTCCTGGGCGGCTGCGGCGAAGAAGTACATCGAGTTATACCAGGAAATCTCGAAGTTCTGATCTGTGTAAATCTGGTTTGTTCTGTGTAATCTGTGCATCCTATGTCTAAGGTAATCGCAGTCATCGGCGCCCAGTGGGGCGATGAAGGTAAAGGCAAGATCGTCGATCTGCTCGCGGAGCGGTTCGAGATCGTTACGCGCTACCAGGGCGGGCACAACGCCGGACACTCCGTTCAGGTTGGCGATCAGTCATTCGTTCTGCACTTACTTCCCTCAGGAATCGTGCATCGCGGCAAGACGTGCGTGCTCGGGAACGGCATGGTCATCGATCCGAAGGCTTTCTTCGTCGAAGCGGATCGACTCACGCAGCAAGGCATCGAAGTCTCACCAGAGCGTGTGAAGATCAGCTCACGCGCGCATCTGATCTTTCCCTATCACCGCGCTTTGGACCATACCAGCGAAGAGCGACTCGGCAATGAAAAAGTGGGCACGACCTTGCGCGGCATTGGACCAGCGTACGAAGACAAAGCTGGGCGACGTGGTATTCGCACTGCCGACGCGCTTGTTGCAGACGTACTCCGTTCGCGCATCGAACGAAATCTTGAAGACGCGAACCGCATCATCGAAGCATACGGTGGCGAGCGTCTCGACGCAGATGAGATCTTCAAAGAGATGTCTGTGTTGACGGAGAGACTCGCACCATTTATCGCCGACACGACTCACTATCTCAACGTCGCCGCCACCGAGGGTCGCTCGATTCTTCTCGAAGGCGCACAAGCGACCTTGCTTGACGTGGACCACGGCACGTATCCGTTCGTTACTTCGTCAACAACTGTCGCGGGTGGCGCGATCATCGGTACTGGTTTGGCGCCGAATAGATTGACGGGTGTATTGGGTATCGTGCGTACTTACACGACGCGCGTCGGCGAGGGTCCGTTTCCAACGGAGATGCTCGAAGGCGAAGCGGAACTGGGCCAGATGATTCGCGAGCGCGGTCGTGAGTATGGAGCTTCGACCGGACGGCCTCGACGCTGTGGTTGGTTCGACTCTTTCGCGACGCGTTACGCCGCGGAGATCAACGGCTTCACGTCTGTGGCGCTCACAAAGCTCGACGTGCTCGACACGCTCGATGAAGTCAAAGTCTGCACCGGGTACAAGCTCAACGGAAAGATGTGTGAATCGCTGCCGGCAGTTTCGCAGGATCTGCGACTCATCGAACCCGTCTACGCTACGCTGCCGGGTTGGAAGAGTTCGACCCTGGGAATGACTGAGATGAGTACCCTTCCCACCAACGCGCGCCGTTACGTCGATTTTCTCTCTGAACAGATCGGCGTGCAGATCGGCCTCGTCTCCACCGGCCCGGAACGCTCACAAACGATCATCGTTCACGACTCGGCGTTAGGCGGCTGGCTCCGCGATAGTAAATAAGAATATACGCCGCCACCACCCAATCAAACGTGATACACGCAATCGCGTAAGTCCACGGCGCAAACGCGCGTCCTGGTCCAACGTAATGGACCACAAAATCCCAAAACGGATGCAGCGCCCATCCGAGTGCGAGCCACTTCGCATTACCACGCCAACCGTACAAACCGAGCGTCCCAAAAGCCACGACTTGCAGTAACTCCGCCAACCCCCACAGCGCCGGCGGCCGCGCAACCACGGCAAATCCGAAATAAGCCCCCGCCGCAGCAAACAGCACCGTCGCCAACAGCGTCCTTCCAAAAACATCCCTCACAAACCTCGACAGCAAGAAGGCGAGCAGTGATAACACCGCGCCACCAATCGCTCCTTCAATCAGCACCGCGCGCATGATTTCAGCATCAGTCATGCGTGAAGTGTAACTGCTTTGTTCCTTTTTTTCTTTTTGTGGCTAAAACCATTTTGGACAATCGGCGGCACGTTCTGTAGAATGCCCGCGTCCCTCCAAGAGCACGCCCATGCGTGCTCTCTGCACGTAGATGGGCCGATAGCTCAGTCGGTAGAGCAACTGGCTTTTAACCAGTGGGTCGCAGGTTCGAGTCCTGCTCGGCTCACCATCAAAATCAATGAATTAGGGCAGCGCTTCTGTAATCGAAGTGGCTGCCCTTTGCTTTTGGTGTGCGAATAGTGTGCGAGTGCCGACGATCAGGAGCCATAGAGTAGCTGGGCCAGTTTATCGCTGCACGCCTGCGAGACTGCTCGCGTTACGTGACCATAGCAGGCTTATCACTGACGACTTTTTTAGTATGACAGTGATCTAATTCGTGAATCTTGTCTTGAACTAAGAACTCGTTGACTCGCCGCGTTGACCAGGAGTATGCTTCGCCCACTCACGAGGTTTTGTTGACGAGGCTCCTCGTCGTTCCCCACATAAACTTCACGATCTCACTTAACTTCAACGGTCTCACACAACGATGACCAACAAATAAACGGCTCACCCGTGGCGCTCCCAAGCGCAATGGTTACGTTTGGAGGAAAAAATGTTAAAACGAAATGTGGTTAACCTGCTTGTCAGGCTTATTATCCTGACAACTATGGTAAGTGCGTTGCTTCTCACGTCAACTGACCTGACGCGCAAAATTGTTCACGCCGACGATCCGATGAGCGATCCGTTTTGCACGGCCTGTCAAGGTTACGCTACTGCGTGTATGGAGAATTGTCCGGCGCTAGGCGAGCCCGGACATTTTTCCTGCATGCGTGATTGTATGTGGCAGCAGAGAGAGTGCGAAATCCAGTTGTGCTCTTGCTGGCCGGACCCGCCAGGCGATTGTCCAGCATCTGGGCCGACACCGACGCCCTCGCCGGGTCTGTGAAGGTGCCTGGATTCAAGGGGAACCGAGAGGCCGATCTCAGTGTCGGCCTTTTGGTTTGTTTGCGTTAGGTTGAGCGAAAGGGTCAGTCAAAGACTGAATCAGTCTCGCCTTCGCCGTGTTGACATCGAAGTGGCTGTGCCTTGATACTGCCGGTAGCGCGCTGACAGGGCGCCACCAACCCGCGGCAAGGGAAAGATTCCCACCTGTTCGGTCTGAGTCGAGTGCGTTTTGCACCTTCTTTCAGCCTGGTTTCAGCGGGCACAGGCGATGCAAATGAAAGGAGGTCGCAATGACCACTTCGAAGTCTCTTCCTGATCGTCCGTCTCTCGAATCTCTCCGTAAACAGGCAAAGAAACTGGCTCGCGAGATCGCCGCAGGCGACGCCGCTGCGATCGAACGTGCGCGAGTTCAACTGCCACATGTTGAGCTGCCCTTGACGCAGCGCAACGCGCAGCTTGTGATCGCGCGTGAGTATGGCTACGCCGGCTGGCAGGATCTCACTGCTGAGGTAAGCAAACGTCTAGACAAAGGGTTGGAGTGGGCCGTAACGCAGGCTCGTCACGTCATTCATGACAACGACGTCGAACATCTGAAGCAACTGTTGGCTGAGTACCCCGCGCTGCTGTCCTGGCACGGTGAAACCGCCGAGAGCAGTCTCCTGGGAATCGCGACTGACTCTTATGGCGATAGCTTCAACCCAGTCAACGAACAGCACTTCACCCGCGCGACGTGCGCAGAGTTGCTGATCGACGCCGGCGCAGTTGTGATGCCATCGGTGTGCGAGAACCTCCTCAGGTCTCGCGCCAGGGGGCTGCTGCACCTGTTCCAGCGTAAAGGTCTGCTCCCTCGCATCCTCAAATTCTTTGCGGCGCTTGCCGACATTGACGCCGTCCGCACTGCGCTCGATGAAAACGGGAACGATCTGCCCGCGGTCAGCGAAGCGTTCACGATCGCATCCAGCTTCGAGCACGAGATGATCGCGTCACTCTTGTTGGACCGAGTCATCACCCTCGACCCCGAACTCGGCGCACACATCGACGGAAGCATAGGACGGCTGGCCTTCGCGAGGTACTTCATCGACAACCGTCCCAGGCACGCGACTGAGATCGGGCTCTGGAAGGCGTTTGTAATGGAGCACGTCAGCCGGGCGGTCTATTCCTGGAGTGGCAGCGAGAGCTCGCTGAAGAATCCACGCGGCGACAGCGACCTACCCGCGTTCGTTGAACTCTTACATCGTGAACCGTGGCTGCTCGCGGAGGACTTCGTGGAGTTTCAAACAA
>DATNCH010000209.1:0-36298 GCA_035571655.1 Pyrinomonadaceae bacterium | reverse complement strand
GCGCATGCTACAGGAAGCTGTCGATGCGTTGTTTGATAACGGACGCCGTGGACGTGTGCTGCGTGGGGTCAACAACCGCCCGCTCAAGTCTCTGAGTGGAACGCTCAAAGGCAAGCAGGGACGTTTCCGCCAGAACCTGCTCGGCAAGCGCGTCGACTACTCCGGACGTTCTGTGATCGTCGTTGGGCCGGAGCTGAAACTGCACCAGTGCGGTTTGCCGAAGAAGATGGCGCTCGAGCTGTTCAAGCCATTCATCTACAACCAGCTCGAAAAGCAGGGACACGCCGCTACGATCAAACAGGCGCGTGAGATGGTCGAACGGCAGGAGCCGGTGGTCTGGGACATTCTCGAAGAGGTGATTCGCGAGCATCCGGTGCTTCTGAATCGCGCTCCGACACTGCACCGTCTTGGTATTCAGGCGTTCGAGCCGGTGCTCGTCGAAGGCAAAGCCATCAAGATCCACCCGCTCGTTTGTACGGCATTCAACGCCGACTTCGACGGGGACCAGATGGCTGTACACATTCCTCTGAGCCCCGAAGCGCAAATCGAAGCAGCAGTGTTAATGCTTTCGAGCAACAACATTCTGAGCCCTGCCAGCGGTCAGCCGATCGCCGTGCCTTCGCAGGACATCGTGTTGGGTATTTACTACCTGACGCGCGATCGTGCGGGTGCCAAGGGTGAAGGGCGCGTGTTTGCTTCACTCGAAGAAGTGTTGCTTGCACTCGATGCAGGTGAGGTCACAACTCAAACGCCAATCAAGCTCCGCATTCAGGGCGACTTGATCGATTTGGTCCAGGAACACGATCCGCAGGACATTCTGCGGGCGGTAGTCCAGGACGATGTCCGTCGCGTTATCAACACGACAGTCGGACGCGTGATCTTCAACGACTCGATTCCAGCCGGACTGCCCTTCATCAACGGCACGTTGAAGAAGAAAGGTCTCCAGTCGCTGGTCAACTATTCGCACATCCGCCTGGGTCATGAGATGACCGTCAAGATGCTTGACGATCTCAAGACCCTCGGATTCCTCTACGCCACGAAGGCCGGAATCTCCATCGGCATCGACGACCTCGTCACACCGTCGGCGAAGAAACCGCTCGTGGACAAGGCCGACAAAGACGTGATCGCAGTCGAGCAGCAATACCTCGACGGCGTCATTACCAACGGTGAACGCTACAACAAGGTGATCGCGATCTGGTCGGAAGTGACCGACAAAGTCGCGAAAGAGATGTTCAAGGCGATGGATGATCGCGAACGCTCCAGCGGTGAGCTCAATCCGATCCTTGTCATGAGCGACTCGGGAGCTCGTGGTAGCGCACAGCAGATTCGCCAGCTCGCCGGAATGCGCGGTCTGATGGCTCGTCCGTCGGGCGAAATCATCGAGACTCCGATTCAGGCAAACTTCCGCGAGGGCCTCAACGTGTTGCAGTACTTCATCTCGACACACGGCGCTCGCAAAGGTTTGGCTGACACGGCGCTCAAGACCGCTGACTCCGGTTACCTGACGCGGCGTCTCGTCGACGTCGCACAGGACGTGATCATCAGCGAAGAAGATTGCGGCACGCTGCGCGGAATTTCCGCCAGTGCGATTGTGGAAGGTGGCGAGGAAATCGAGTCGTTGCGCGATCGTATTGTCGGACGCACGGCGCTCGAAGACGTCCAGGACCCAATTGAAGGATCCGTAATCGTGGCGTCGAACCAGGAGATCGACGAAGACCTCGCTGCCGAGATTCAGCGTTCCGGTGTGCAGCGTGTTCGCATCCGTTCGGTGTTGACCTGCGAATCGCGACGTGGCTGCTGCATCAAATGCTACGGGCGTAACCTCGCAACCGGTCGTCCGGTCGAGATCGGCGAAGCGGTCGGTGTAATTGCCGCGCAGTCGATTGGTGAACCGGGCACGCAGTTGACGATGCGTACGTTCCACATCGGTGGTACCGCGCGTCTCGAGGAGTCGTCCAAACACGAAGCACGTCAGGACGGCACGGTCAAGTATCTCGACCTGCAAACCGTCAAGAGCCGCAAGGGCGAGCGCATCGCGATGAATCGCAACGGTTCGTTGACGATCATCGACGATCGTGGTCGCGAAGCCGCGCGTTATCAGATCGTTTACGGCGCGCACATTCTCGTCGAAGACGGCAGCCGCGTCTCACAGGATCAGCTCCTGGCGACGTGGGACCCGTTCACGTTCGCGATCCTGACCGAAGTCGCTGGACACGTGAAGTTCCAGGACTTGAAGGAAGGCGTGACGTTCGATGAAGAAGTCGACGAAGTGACCGGTCAGTCGCGCATGGTCGTGAAAGACTCGCCTGACGAAAAGAAACAACCGCGTCTGGAAATCCGCAGCGCCAGCAACAAGGTGTTGAAGACTTACCAGATGCCCGTCCGTGCGAACCTGATGGTGCAGGACGGCGAGGAAGTCGAGCCGGGCGACATCATCGCGAAGATCCCGCGCGAAACGACGAAGACGAAAGACATCACGGGTGGTTTGCCGCGCGTCGTCGAGCTCTTCGAAGCACGGCGTCCTGCGGAAACCGCGGTCATGTCTGAAATCGACGGCACCGTGACGCTCGGCGCAATTTCTAAAGGTAAGCGCAAACTGATCATCACGGGCGACGACGGTGAAGAGCGCGAGTACGACATCCCGCGCGGCACGCACATCAACGTGCAGGATGGCGATCGAGTCCGAGCGGGCGAAGCGCTGATGGATGGACCATTGAACCCGCACGACATCCTGCGTGTTCTGGGTATGAGTCGTTTGCAGGAGTACCTCGTAAACGAAATCCAGGAGGTCTATCGTCTACAGGGTGTGAACATCAACGACAAGCACATCGAAGTGATTGTTCGTCAGATGTTGCGCTGGGTGAAGATCAAGGAAGTCGGCGACACGGAATTCCTGCTCGAAGAGCAGGTCGATCGTTTCCGCTTCCAGGACGAGAACGAGCGCGTCAGACAGGAAGACGGCGAAGTTGCTCAGGCAGAGCCGCTGTTGCTTGGTATCACGAAGGCGTCACTCTCGACCGATTCGTTCATCTCGGCGGCTTCGTTCCAGGAGACTACTCGCGTGCTGACGGAAGCTGCGATCTCCGGACGCGTGGATTACCTGCGTGGTCTGAAAGAGAACGTCATCATGGGTCGATTGATTCCTGCCGGAACGGGTATGGAATACTATCGAAACGTCGATATCGAACGTGATGAAACGATCGATCAGGCGCGTGAGCGCGAGCTCGACGAGTTCCCCGACATTGTCGGCGGGCACGACATCGTGATGCCTCCACGCGAGCCCGTGGTAGTCCCGGCGCCGGTTTCGAACGACGGCGACGTCGTTGCCGGTCCGGAAGTAGAAGAGTAACTTTCCTCTGATAAAAAACAGCCACAGATTACGCCGATTTTTCCGTGTAATCTGTGGCTGAGTTTTCCCCCGCCGATTTCCTGATTAAATCATTTCACGACGTCCTGGTTTCTGATTCGCTCGCAGTGTTTGCAGATCGTGAGGTTTTCAGTTAGGTCATTGAGGAGTTGTAGAGTGTTCGCCCTTCGTTCCGACATTACGCGACTGATTCTTAAACCACACAACGTGTGTTGTCCGCTCGGCTGGACCAGGTGGTAAATCTCAGTTATGAGCCTCGTCGCGTACATGGCATGAAATTGCCGGGCAGAACCATGTAAATCCCTGGGTGCGCGGTTACTGCTGTTTTGACTCTCGGGAATCACAATCAAAACCCCTATTCCCTCTGACCTCTTTCAATACGTCAACTCCGTTATTCCATTTACGAGCAATCGGGGTGCCGAAAAATTGATTAGAATCAGACACAAATGAATCTAAAGCAGATCAAAAATCTTCCGGGTGCGCGGAAAACCGCGATGCCCGAGTTCGTGCCGCCGCAACTTGCCACACTCGTCGACAAACCGCCTTCGGGTGACGAGTGGTTTCACGAATTGAAGCTTGATGGTTACCGGCTATTGGCCCATTTGGATAATGGGCACGTTCGTTTCTGGACCAGGAATCAGAATGATTGGACTGCAAAATTTCCTGCACTGGGCAAAGCCGTAAAATCTCTGCGTTTGAAGACGGCGATCCTCGACGGTGAGGTCGTCGCGCTGGATTCTTCCGGCCGTGCGAGTTTTCAAAAATTACAGCAATCGATCAACAAGGGCGGTAGTGCGGGTCTTCTCTATCACATTTTCGATCTGATCTATATCGACGGTTACAGTCTGGTTAAGACGCCGTTGCGTGATAGAAAGAGCGTCCTCGCGGAACTTCTTGAACCGCTGGGCGACAAGGGACTGTTGCGTTACAGCGACCACATCGAAGGAAACGGCGCGGAATTTCTCAAAGAGGCTTGCAAGTACGGACTGGAGGGAATTGTTTCAAAGCGTGGCGATTCGGTGTATGAATTTACACGTAGCCGTAACTGGTTAAAAGTGAAGTGCCTGCGGCGGCAGGAGTTTGTAATCGCCGGTTACACGCTCTCGGACAAGGGGATCCCTTTCAGCTCGCTGATTCTGGGATTTTATGACAAGGGAAAATTGATCTACGCGGGTCGTGCCGGCACGGGCTTCAGCAACCAATTGCGAGCAGACTTGAAGAAGCAACTCGACCGTATCGCGCGGAAAGAACGGCCATTCGAGCAGATCCCGAAAGACCCCGGCTTGCGGCGCGCGATCTGGGCGGAGCCGAAGCTCGTCGGCGAAGTTGCGTTTTCAGAGTGGACTGACGAGGGGATTATTCGGCATCCGTCGTTTCAGGGTCTGCGTCAGGACAAAAAGCCAGAGGAGGTCGTGCGCGAAGAGCCGTCTTAGTCCACAGGTACTACAAACAGGAATCTTTGCTGTGACAGCGGAATCAGGAATTCTTTGAAGTTTGCGGTTGTTCGCTGTAACTGCTCACGCAAACTCTCCCCACCATACAAAAGCAGAGTGCTGCCCCGTGGAGCCCAATCGATCAACGGCGACACCTTGTTGATGAATCGATCCAGTGCGCGGCAGGTGACAAATGACACGTCGGGCGGCGGAACGTCCTCGAAGGGTTTGGCGATGATCGTCGCCGGCCGCCGGAGTTGATTCAGGGCTTCGCGAAGGAAGACGGACTTCTTCTGCGACGATTCGATCAACGTGGCTTGCAGGTCCTGGCGTGCGAGCAGGCAGGGGATGATCGGCAGTCCCGCGCCCGAGCCGATGTCTGCTACTTTTGCGCCGTCGGGCAGGTGCTTGAGTAATAGCAACGATTCGAGGACGTGTCGCGTCGCGAATTCCTCGGGCGAACACGGCGCCACGAGATGTAGGCGATCGTTCCAGCGTGTGAGTAAACTGTAGTAATCGCCGAGCCGTGTTACGGTTTCGGCAGGGAGATCCAGGTCGAAGCTCCCCATGTTTGAAACTAAAGATCGCTCGAACGTATCCATATCAGAAGCATAGATCATGATTGACGACTTTGTTGAGCAGCATCGTTTGTTGGGAACTGCCGTCCCACCAATTATCAACGAGCACGTCGCCGGACTTGCGAACCGCAGGGTGACTCCGGAAGCGACCGTCGCGCAGCTCGAAAAACTCTTCGACGAACCTTTGCCGGAGCAGGGAATCTCGATCGAGGAGATACTTGCGCGTTTTCGTAACGATATCGCGCCGAACGCGATGGGCGTTCCAAACCCGCGCTACTTCGGACAGTTCAACCCGACACCTTTGCCGATCGGCGTCTGGGCGGATGCCCTGGCTTCGATGCTCAATCAAAACGCGGGCGCGTGGCGCAATGGTCCAACGTCGGCAATGATCGAGGCTCGCGTCATGCGCTGGCTTTGCGATCTGCTGGATTATGGTCCACAGAGCTTTGGCACGTTGGCGAGTGGTGGTTCTGAAGCGAACCTCATCGCGTTGAAGTGCGCTCGAGATGCTGTTGCAGCGAGTATCAAGGATCGCGGTGTGCGGACGGCGCCGGGAGATCTGGTCATCTACGCGTCGGAGCAATGTCATTACTCGATCGACAAGAGCGCCGACATTCTGGGTCTTGGTCGTGAAGGCTTGCGCAAGATTCCGACTGACGATCGGTTCCACATCGCCATCGACTCTTTGCGCGACGCGATCGCTCACGATCGGGAAGCAGGGCGCGTTCCGTGTTGCATTGTCGGCCTTGCCGGCACGACTTCGATGGGCGTTATCGACCCACTCGACTCACTCGCGGCAGTCGCTCGTGAGAATGATTGCTGGTACCACGTCGACGCGGCTTACGGTGGAACACTCGCCTTCTCGCCGAAGCACAAACACAGGCTTCACGGCATCGAGCTCGCCGACTCGATCACTTTCGACCCGCACAAGTGGATGTTTGTGCCGTTCGCATGTGGTGCAACACTCGTGCGAGGTGGTGGACGTGTGTTGCGCGATGCGTTTGATATGACGCCGGAGTACCTGAGCGAAGACCGCGGCGGCGCCGACGTCGAATTCGACTTTTTCCGTTACGGACAGATGGGCACGCGGCGCTTCAACTCATTGAAACTCTGGATGGCGATCAAGTTCATGGGCCGTGAAGGTTATGCGAAAACGGTCGAACGCCAGATCGATCTCACGAACTATCTCGCGAAGCAGATCGACAATCTTCCTGATTTCGAGCGCGTCGGCGAGGTCGAAACAGCCGTGTGCTGTTTTCGTTTTGTGCCCAAAGCGGATCTCGATTTCGACCGTCTCCAGCAGCGATTGCAACAGACGATTGAGCGTAGTGGCGAAGCATGGCTGACCACGACGATCGTACGCGGCCGTCGCGTGCTGCGCGTCAATATCAACAGCTTTCTCACCGAGCAGCATCACATCGACGATCTGGTAAAATTGCTCGTGGAGTACACAAAAAACACAAAAGTTTCTAATGAATAGGACCGTCAAAATATTATTTTGGATCCTCTTTGTGCATTTTGCGGCCAATGCTCAGAGTGGGCCAAAGTCGCTTCCCAAGGTTAGTTCACAGGCGCAGTTTGACGCGATCTCAGTCACGTACGACGCCAACACGCCCTACGCCTTGCCGCACACGATGTTCGTCATCGACCGAAAAGACGGCAACAAGATCTACTATGTCAACAAGAAGCGCTACAGCTTTCACAAAGACTTCGTCAACGGCACCTATCTCTCACTCGAGCGTGGGCCTGAGTTCTTTAAGAACAATTACCTGAATGCAAACCGCCGATTTGTTTTGGGCACCATCGCATACCAGATTCCACTGAAGCGCTGGACGTTCGAGTTTTGGGAAGGAGATCTGATTCCCGCCGATCAGATCGAACTGACTTATGAAGTAATCAACAAGACTTTCTTCCAGCCCGTTGCTTTCAAGCCAAATTCACTGCGCCAGGAAGAAGCGACGCGATCTCTCGCGAGCATGCAGCGCGTACTCCAAAGCGACATCGCGAAGGAGCAGGCGTATCAGGCGCTCAACGTCGCAAAGGGCTTGGGCCGCATCCATATCATTCCGAAACTCGACGATCATGTGGAGATCGGTTCGAACGAGATTCTCGTGCTCGACGAAGTGCCAGTTCAGCTTCCGCCTGTGGCAGGTATTATCACGTCGCAACCTTCAACTCCGCTCTCGCATATCAACCTGCTCGCGAAAGGTTGGGGAATTCCGAATGCGTACATCAAAAACGCGAAGGAATTACTGAAGCAGTACGACACGTGGTGGGTTTCGTTTGAAACGCTGCGCGAGAAGTACACGATCAAACGTGCCGACATGAACCAGTTGCGCGAGTATCAGCGCCGGCAGGCAGAACGTTTGGACGTGATGAAGCCGCGGTTCAACTTGTCTGAAACGCGTCTGTTGAGCCTGGCCGAGCAGCGTGCGGCGTCGAGTTTGGCGTTTGGTGGCAAGTCTGCGAATCTGGGCGAAGTGCTGAACGCGCGTTTGCCGGGCATCGTCGTTCCGAGTGGCTTCACGATTCCTTTCTACTACTACGACGAGTTCATCAAGCAAAACAAACTCGACGACGTAATCTTCGGACTGTTGAACGATCAGAAGTTTGTTCACGATCCCGCTTACAGGCGCGAACAGTTGGTCCAACTACGACAGAAGATCGAGTCGGCTGAGTTTGATCCCGAGCTGAGGAAGATGGTGCTGGAAACAGTTGCACGAGAATACGCGGGCAAGGGATTGTTTGTGCGCAGCTCGTCGAATTCTGAAGACCTGCCGAATTTCAGTGGCGCGGGTCTCTACACGACGGTGCCAAACGTGCGTGGCGATCAGCAGTTGATCGATGCGATCAGAAAGGTGTGGGCCTCGCTCTGGAATTTCGAAGCGTACGAGGCGCGCGAACGCGCGGGTGTGGACCATTCGAAGATCTTCATGGCGGTGCTGCTTCAGGAAGGGATTAACTCCGAGAGCTCCGGTGTGATGATCAGTACCGATCCGTTCGACAATGAAAACAAGGGCGTGATCTACATTAGCGCCAAGAGGGGTTTGGGAATCAAGGTCGTTGAAGGACAGCGAATCGCGGAACAGGTACTCTTTCGCCCACGCACGAACGCGGTGAAGGTTTTGACGCGCTCCGCGGAAGATAGCTTACTGACGTTCGACGAGAACGGCGGAGTCAAAGAAGTGCCGATCGAAGGCGATCGCGTTGTGTTGACGGACGACGTCATACGTCGCCTTGTACGTGCGGCAGCAGGCATAAAACGGGTGTTTGGTAGTCGCGATCAGGACATCGAATGGGCGTACATGAAAGGGCAGATTTACATCGTCCAATCGAGGCCGTTCATTCCCGGCGGTTGATGAAACAGGGTCCCACACGTTATAAATTCCTCTCAATCCTGACAAAAATTTGCCTATGACCTCAAGAATTCCAGCCGGTATGCGTTACTACATCGGTGCCGAGGCCCGCCTGCGCCGCACCGTCGAAGACGTGGCGATGTCTGTCTTCGAGAGCTGGAACTATGAAGAAGTCATAACGCCGTCCGTCGATTACTACGATCTGTTCGAGCAGGGCATGGGACCGCGCGAGGCTCAACGAGGCTTTCGGTTTACTGACAACGATGGGCGGCTGCTCGCGTTGCGTCCCGACGTAACGAGTTCGGTTGCACGAATGGCGGCGACGTTGCTGTCTGAACGGCCGCGACCGTTGCGCTTCTGTTACGCCGCACCCGTGTTTCGTCAACAAACGCAGTCACACGCCGAGTGGCGCCGCGAGAACACACAACTCGGTTGTGAGCTGATCGGAGTTGAAGGAAAACCCGCCGACCTCGAAGTATTGCGGTTAGCGGCGAAGATCCTTTCCCGTTTGGATCTCGACTACTGCATCACGATAAACAACGTCGAGATATTCAATGGCGTCGCCGCGCATTTGAATCTTGAAGCAGCGGCGCGCGAGCAACTGAGACGCTTGATCGACACGCGCGAAGCAGCAGAGTTGCAACGCTTCGTCCAAAGCTACGACGGCAACGAGGCGCGCGCGTTTTCGCAACCGACCAAACTGACGGGCAAGCGCGAAGTGCTCAGCACCGCGCGAGAGTTGATCACGAATCCGCGGGCCGTCGCCGCGATCGACTCACTCGAAGAGCTCTGGACTGAGATCGAATCACTCGGGCTCGCAGATTCTTTCGAGATCGATCTCAGCGACGTCTCCAGTCTCGACTACTACACCGGATTGAGTCTGAAAGTTTTCGTGCACGGCGCGGGATCGAGTGTCGGACGCGGTGGCCGGTACGACGGTCTGACAGGAAGCTTTGGGCGCGCTGAACCGGCAGTTGGCTTTGTGCTCAACCTCGACGCACTCACGGAAGTGCTTGGAAGGAGATTTACCTAAGTCTGATGATTACCATCGCGATCGCAAAAGGAAGGATGCAGGACGGCGCGCTGTCGCTTTTGTCGAGCGCCGGCATCCGCCTGAGCGAAGAGGCGTTGAATTCTCGCCGGCTCGCGCTGACAGATGAGAGCGGCGACTACCGGTTCATCTTCGTGAAACCTGCGGATGTTCCGGTTTACGTCGAGCATGGGATTGCCGACTGTGGCGTCGTCGGGCGCGATGTTTTGATGGAGTCTGAAGCAGACCTTTTGTTGCCGCTGGATCTTAATATTGCGCGTTGCCGTCTCGTCGTTGCTGCGGCTGATGCGGACGCGTTGGCCAAGGTGCAGGGGATGATCCGCGTGGCGACGAAGTATTCGCAGATCGCGCGTGCCCATTTTGGTGCGCGCGGAATTCCGGTTGAGATCATTCAGCTTTCCGGCTCTGTCGAACTCGCACCGGCGCTGGGACTGTCTGACATGATCGTCGATCTCGTGGAGACAGGCACGACGTTGCGTGAGAACGGTTTGACTGTCGTTGAAGAGATCACGCAATCAACTGGTCGCCTGGTCGTGAATCGCGCGAGTTATCAACTGAAGGCGGAAGAGGTCAATCGCCTGGTCCAGGCGCTGGAAAGAGCTCTGAATGGTGTGCAATGAAGTTCCTTCGTCCGACTGATCGTGAAGCGCTTCGTGCGTTACTTGAACATTTGGCTGCGCGTTCGGTCGCACTGGACGCGGAGTTGATGAAAGTCGTGACCTCGATCGTCGACGACGTGCGCGCGCGTGGCGACCAGGCGCTCATTGATTACACGGCGAGATTCGACAAGGTTGATCTGAAGCCTTCGGAACTCCGCATCGCACAGAACGAACTTCATCGTTACGCTGCGGGCGCTGACGAACGCGTCGTTAGCGCGCTTCGTGAAGCCATCCGAAACGTAAGGGCGTTTCACGAACGTCAGGTCGAAGAGTCGTGGACCATCGCACCGGTCGATGGGATTCGCCTGGGCCAACGCATTACACCACTTGAACGCGTGGGGTTGTACATTCCCGGCGGGACTGCGGCGTATCCTTCGTCCGTCGTGATGAACGCGGTGCCGGCGCAAGTCGCGGGTGTTGAGCGAATTGTCGTCACCACGCCGCCACGAACGCTGTCTGAGAATCCAGCGGTCGCTGCTGCGTTGTTGGAGCTGGGCGTGACAGAGGTCTACGCGGTTGGTGGCGCGCAGGCTATTGCGGCGCTGGCGTTCGGTACGGAGACCGTACCGCGAGTCGACAAGATAACCGGACCGGGAAACAAGTACGTTGCGGCCGCGAAGAAGCTGGTGTTTGGCGTTGTCGGGATCGATTCGATTGCTGGACCAACTGAGGTCGTGATTGTGGCGGATGAGACCGCGCGACCGGAGTTTGTCGTCGCGGATCTTTTGGCGCAGGCGGAACATGGCGAAGACGCGTCGTCAGTTTTGATCACAAATAGCGAAATGTTGGCGAACGAAGTCGCCGAGGAAATAGATCGACAATTACCGTCACTGCCGCGGCGCGAAATCGCTGAGACTTCTTTGAAACAGTACGGCGCTATCATCGTCGTCAACACATTGGATGATGCCTGTTCGATTGCGAATGAGATTGCGCCGGAACATCTGGAGATCGTGACCAGTGACGACGAGGCTTTAGCTGCAAAGATTCGTCACGCAGGCGCGATATTCTTCGGTGCATACACGCCGGAAGCCGTGGGTGACTATATTGCCGGTCCGAATCACGTGCTGCCGACAGGACGGACGGCGCGGTTTTCGTCAGCGCTCGGCGTTTACGATTTCGTGAAGCGAACGAGCTTGTTGCAGTATTCGCGCGAGGCTTTGGAATCTGTGGCGGAGAGCGTCGCGGTGCTCGCGGAAAAAGAAGGATTGGCGGGACATGCGAGGTCAGCGTTGATTAGAGAAGAAGTGTCCTCGCAAAGGCGCAAAGGCGCAAAGAAGACTGGTGAATAGGGTTTGCGTCTTTGCGCCTTTGCGAGGATAACTTTACCGAGATGGCAGAACCACTGAACTACATCAAGCCCACTGTCCGCGCGTTGCGTGCGTACACGCTTTCGCCGTACCGCGCTTCGGTGAAGCTCAACCAGAATGAGAATCCGTGGGACGCGCCGGCGCGGATCAAAGAAGAAGCGTTGCGCAGGTTTGCGGCGCGGCAGTGGTCGCGCTACCCCGACTTCGTGCCGGCGAGTTTGAACGAGCGTCTCGCCGCGTTCGCGGGATGGAAACCGGATGGAGTCATTGCTGGAAACGGATCGAACGAGCTGATACAAGCGCTGCTGATGGTCACGATGTCGGCAGGAAAGAGGGTGTTGATTTCAGAACCGACCTTCGCTTTGTACCGGCAGGTCGCAACCATCCTCGGCGGTGAAGTCGAAAGCGTTCCGTTGACGAGCAGCTTGAAATACGACACTGGCGCGTTGCAGAAGTTGATTGACGAGAAGCAACCCGACGTCACGATCATCTGTTCGCCAAACAACCCGACCGGCTGCGTTATCGAAGACGACGACTTACGACGCTTGCTCCGCGCGACGCGTGGGCTCGTCGCGATCGATGAGGCTTATCACGAGTTTGCGGAACATTCGGTCGTGCCGCTGCTCGACGAGCACGAGAATCTGGTCGTGCTGCGAACGTTTTCGAAAGCGATGGGTTTTGCGGCACTGCGCGTCGGCTATCTGCTTGCCGCACCCGCTTTAGCGTCTGAGATTCGCAAGGCGGTGTTGCCTTACAACCTCAATGCGCTTTCTCAGATTGCGGCCGAGGTTGCGATTGAAAACTACGAGAAGGAGTTGCGTCCGTTAGTCGGCGCGATCGTTTCGGAGCGCGATCGTCTGTTTGCGGAGTTGTCAGGGATTAATGGTCTGGCGCCGGTTGCATCAAAGGCGAATTTCATGGTGGTGAAATCAGACACGGATCCTACGCGGATATTTGCGGATTTGTTGGAGCGCGATATTTTGATTCGTGATGTGAGTGGCTATCCGATGTTGCGAGATTACTTTCGCTTCAGTGTCGGCACGCCTGAGGAGAACGATTACTTCCTGGAAAAGATCCGTGAAATCTAGAATCGCAAACGTCCATCGCAAGACGAAGGAGACCGACATCAACGTCGAGCTCAACCTCGATGGCAGCGGTCAGTCGAGCGTCTCGATCGGCGTGCCTTTTCTCGAGCACATGCTCGATCTCTTCGCCAAGCACGGGCTGTTTGATTTGCAGATCAACTGTAAAGGCGATCTCGAGATCGACGATCATCATTCGGTCGAAGACATCGCGATCTCGTTGGGCCAGGCGCTGGTCCAGGCGCTCGGAGACAAGTCGGGAATCAATCGTTACGGTGAAGCCGTTGTGCCGATGGATGAAGCGCTTTGTCGATCGGTCATCGATTTATCAGGCAGGTTCTTTCTCGTTTACGAGGTTCAGACTCGACGTCAGATGATTGGAAACTTCTCGGTCGAGCTGGCGGAGCACTTCTGGCGCTCGTTCGCGGAGACGGCGAAGTTCAATCTTCATATCGATTGTTTGCGCGGCCGGAATACTCATCACATTCTTGAAGGGACGTTCAAGGCGTCCGCGCGTGCGTTGCGACAGGCTGTTGAGCGAAACAGCCGGATTACGGGCGTTCCGAGCACGAAAGGTTCGTTGTGAGTCGTGTGGCAATCATCGATTACGGCGTCGGCAATCTGCGTTCGGTAGAGAAGGCTTTTGCTGCGACTGGTTGCGAAGCGATCGTCACGGGCGATGAAGCGGAGTTGCGCGCGGCGGAAAAGCTAGTGTTGCCTGGTGTCGGCGCGTTTGCCGCATGCATGAAGGCGCTCGGCGAACGAGGCTTCGATCGTTTAGTACGCGACAAGGCACGGGCCGGAACGCCTTTGCTCGGCGTTTGTGTCGGCATGCAGTTGCTGTTTGACGAGTCGGAGGAGTTTGGATCGACGCTGGGGCTTGGTTTGTTACGTGGCCGCGTGCGTCGATTTGAAACCGATCTCGTCGTGCCGCAGGTTGGTTGGAACCGGATTCATCAAAAGCAGCGGCATGCGTTGTTTGAGGGTGTTGCAGATGGATCGTTTTGTTACTTCGTGCATTCGTTTTACTGTGAACCGGCGGATGAAAGCGTCGTCGCAGGCGAGACTGAGTATGGAGCGCCGTACGCGTCGGTTGTGGCGGCAGACAATATCTGTGGTGTGCAGTTTCATCCGGAGAAAAGCCAGGACGTTGGACTGCGGATGTTGGAAAATTTTGCCACAGATGAACACGGATCTTATACACAGATGTAAATAAAATCTGTGTTATGAAATCCGTGTTCATCTGTGGCTAAACATGCTGGCGAAGAGAATTATTCCCTGTCTTGATGTGGATAACGGCCGTGTGGTCAAAGGCATTCGGTTTGTCTCGCTGACAGACGCCGGCGATCCGGTCGCACAGGCAAAGCGCTACGATCTCGAAGGAGCTGATGAACTCACGTTTCTCGACATCACCGCTTCTTCGGATCGTCGAGACATCGTCGCCGAACTGGTGCGCCGCGTAGCTGATGAGGTATTCATTCCTTTCACCGTCGGCGGGGGATTAAGGTCGGTCGAGGACATTCGCGCGATACTGCGCGCGGGCGCCGACAAGATCACGCTCAACACAGCCGCTATCGAGGATCCGAAGTTGATCGGTGCGTGTGCTGAAACTTTCGGCAGCCAATGCATCGTCGTCGCGATCGACGCGCGCAGGCGCGCGGAAGGTGGTTGGGACGTCTACACGCACGGCGGCCGGCGAAGTGTTGGACGCGATGCGATTGAGTGGGCGATGGCGGCGGAGAAACTCGGCGCGGGCGAGATTCTTTTGACGAGCATGGATTGTGATGGCACGCGCGAAGGTTACGACGTCGCGCTCACGCGTGCAGTGTCTGACGCAGTGCGTATTCCGGTGATCGCTTCGGGCGGGGCGGGGCGGGTGGAACATTTCTACGACGCGCTGACGGCGGGCGGCGCCAGCGCCGTGCTCGCCGCATCACTATTTCATTTCGGCGAACTGTCGATTGGTGACGTGAAGACTTACCTGCGAGGCCGAGGACTAGAGGTGAGATGAGCATAAATCTCGATGAGGTTAAGTTCGACGAGCATGGGTTGGTACCGGCGATCGTGCAGAACGCGAAGACCCGCGAGGTGCTCACGCTTGCCTACATGAACCAGGAGAGCCTTGCGCGCACGATTGAAACCGGGCAGACGTGGTTCTGGTCGCGGTCGAGAAACGAACTCTGGCACAAGGGCGAGACGTCCGGTAACACACAGCAGGTCGTGAGTCTCGCGCTCGATTGTGACCGCGATGCGATCGTGGTTTTGGTCGAGCCGGCCGGACCTGCATGTCACACGGGTGCGACTTCGTGCTTTGACGTCGCGGGAGACTCGGTCGATCTCGGTCGTGTGCTCGACGGGCTTTATCAACTAATCGAGAGCCGGGAACGCGAGCGACCTCCTGGTTCATACACGACATATCTCTTCAACGAAGGGATCGACAAGATACTCAAGAAGGTCGGCGAAGAATCTGCGGAGACGATCATCGCAGCGAAGAACGAGGAGCGCGATCGGCTGGCGTCGGAAGTGTCGGATCTTCTGTATCACGTGGTTGTATTACTCGTCGCGCGCGGTGTCAGTCTTGATGAGATCGCAAAAGAGCTCAAGCAACGCAGAACGGGGGCAAAGTGAACGAGCTTAAAGAGTTGCTCGAGTTTGCGGTTGAGCTTGGGCGAGGCGCCGGTGACGTCACGCTGGAGTACTTTCGGAAGAAACCGGAGACAAGCACGAAAGACGACGGGAGTTATGTCACGATTGCCGATCGAGAAGCGGAAAAATACCTGCGCCGGCAGATCGCGGAACGCTTTCCGGACGATGGATGCGTGGGTGAAGAAGAAGGCGAATCGACTGGAACATCCGGGCGGCGGTGGATCGTGGATCCGATTGACGGCACGTTTGCATTTGTGCACGGCGTTCCGTTTTATGGTGTCTTGATCGCGCTCGAAGTTGACGGTGAATCCGTTGTAGGAGTCGTGAATATTCCGGCGCTCGGCGAACTCGTTTCAGCGGCGAAAGGGCTCGGGTGTTTTTTGAATGGTGAGCCGGCGAGGGTTTCGGACACTGCTGCATTGAAAGATGCGCTGTTGTTGTCGACAGATTTTGCGGCCTCTACGGAACGCCTGCGTGCACGTGCGAAGGCAAGCCGCACGTGGGGCGACTGTTATGGATACGTGCTCGTCGCGACTGGCCGCGCTGACGTGATGCTCGATCCGGTGATGAATCTGTGGGACTGCGCCCCGTTATTGCCGATCATGGAAGAGGCCGGCGGAACGTTCACCGACTGGCGCGGTGCGAGGACGATCGACGGCGGCAACTCGATCGCGACGAATGGAGTTTTGTTCGACGAAGTAATGAGCTTGATACGAGGTGAATGATCGCCAACGCCGAAGGCGTTCGCTAATTGCAGCCCAGGGTTGGCGCGCAGCGACAACCCTGGGTTAACGTCACCACATTCGTTTTAACCCTGAAAGGGTTAGGCGCCGCACATGCCTAACGCTTTCAGCGTTGATTGCCTTTTTTGTTTGTGACCCCAGGGTTGTCGCTGCGCTCCAACCCTGGGCTGAAATTAGCGAACGCCTTCGGCGTACGAAGGAAAGTTGTAATTCGATAATGCTAATTATTCCTGCAATCGATCTGAAGAACGGCCAGTGTGTGCGGTTGCTGCAGGGGCGAAAGTCTGATGTGACGGTTTACAGTGAAAACGCGGTCGAGGTCGCGAGGGAGTTTGCGTCCGCAGGCGCGCAAATGATTCACGTGGTCGATCTCGACGGCGCATTCAGCGAACCAAACTCACCGAACCGCGCTGTGGTCCAAAAGATCCTCGCCGCTGTCGACGTACCGATCGAATTCGGCGGCGGCGTCAGGTCGGTCGACGACGTCCAAACTCTTTGCGATCAGGGAGTCGCGCGGGTTGTTCTGGGTACGGTTGCGGCCGAAGCGCCCGAATCGTTGAACGAGTTCGTCCAGAGGTTTTCGTCGAAGATCTGCGTCGGGATCGATGCTCGCGATGGACGCGTGATGTCGCGTGGCTGGGAAACGTCGACACCAGTCGAAGCCGTCGATCTCGCTCGCTCCGTTGCCGCGCGTGGCGTCGAGCGGATCATTTACACTGATATCGCGCGCGACGGAACACTCGTTGGACCAAACATCGAGCAAACACTCGCAGTCGTTCGCGCTGCCAACGTGCGCGTGACGGCCTCCGGCGGCGTGTCGAGTCTCGACGACATCAAGCGCCTGCGCGACGCAGACGATCCACGCCTCGACAGCGTTATCGTTGGCAAAGCCCTGTACGAAGGAAAGTTCAAACTCGAAGAAGCCATAAACGCCGCAAGTTAAACTATGAGCGAAACAATCTTTGCAAGTGGAATCCTGAATGGACACGTAGCATTTGTCACAGGCGGCGGAACCGGCATCACCGGCGGCGTCGCACGCGCCCTTGCCGAAGCGGGCGCCGCGGTTGCACTCGTCAGCCGAAACATAGACCATCTCCGACCTGCCGCTGATGCGATCAATCAAAACGGCGGCAAGGCATTGGCTGTCGCGGCGGACGTTCGCCAACCGGAAGCAGTGGAAAAAGCTGTCGCACAGACGATCGAACACTTTGGCAAGATCGACATCGTCGTCAACGGCGCCGCCGGAAACTTTCTTTGTCCGGCCGAAGAACTTTCTCCGAATGGATTTGGCACCGTCGTCGACATCGATCTAAAAGGAACATTCAACGTTTGTCGCGCGACTGTTGCGCAGCTCAAGGAACATCGCGGACAAATCCTGAACATCTCCGCGACGCTTCACTACGTTGGCACGCCGCTTCAGCTTCACGTGTCGGCGGCGAAGGCGGGGGTCGATGCGTTGACGCGAAATCTCGCCGTCGAGTGGGGCCGGTATGGAATTCGTGTGAACGGGATCGCGCCTGGTCCAATTGAAGACACGGAAGGAATGCAACGTCTCGTGCCTGAACACGTCAAAGATCGCTTGCGGAAGAACATTCCCCTGGGCCGTTTTGGAAGAATCGCGGATATTGAAAAGGCAGCGGTCTTTATTTGTTCGGAGGCGGCGAGTTATATCAATGGTGTTGTGCTGGTGGTCGATGGCGGTCAATGGCTCGCGGCCAACCGGATGGTAGGCGGTTAACATGCTCGATCTGCAACCTGCATCGTTCGAGGCATTTGAGCGTGAGGCACGGCAGGGTAACGTCGTGCCGGTGGTGCGATCTGTGCTCGCGGATCTGCACACGCCCGTCGGCACATTCATGCGCATCGCCGACAATGCGCCTTACGCGTTTTTGCTCGAATCGGTTGAGGGCGGTGAACGCATCGCACGCTATTCCTTTCTCGGCGCCGAGCCCGAGATGATCGTGCGTGGAAAGGGAATGCAGACCTTTGTCGAGCGTGATGGCAAAACCGAAACTTTTTCGACTGTAGCGACCGAATGGGTCAGAGATTATTTCCGCGGACGCTCGCTCGCGCGTCGACCAGGGCTCGTGCCGTTTGCCGGTGGCGCGGTCGGGTATGTCGGTTACGATGCAGCAAAGTGGTTTGAGCCGGTGTTGCGCGACGACAATACGGAGCCGCTCGACTTGCCAACGGATGCGTTCTGGATGTTTTTCCGGACTCTGATTGCTTTCGACCGCGTGAAGCAGCGCATGGAGATCGTCTCGATCGTTCTTACGGAAGAAGCAGGAGGAAGTCACAGCAAACTACGCGAGCTTTACGACGACGCAGTAGCGCGCACGAAAGAAGTCGAGAAGAAGATTTTCGAAGTGCAACCGCTTCCGGCGCCGGTGTCGCCGCAAAACCAGGAGCACGCCAACGTTGCGTTGCAATCAAACTGGACTCGGCGGGCTTTCGAAGAAGGCGTGCGGCTGGTGAAGGACCACATCGCTGCGGGTGATTGTTATCAGGTCGTGCTATCGCAACGCTTCTCGGCGCAGTTCGACGGTGAGCCGCTGCAAATCTATCGAGCGCTGCGCGCGATAAACCCGTCGCCATACATGTTCTACTTGCGAGTGGGTGACGAGACGGTGGTTGGCGCGTCGCCGGAGATGCTGGTTCGTTGTCATGGACAGCGGCTCGACTATCGCCCGATTGCGGGCACCAGGAAACGCGGCGCGACGGAGACAGAAGACTGGATGTTGAGCGAGGATTTAAAGTCGGATGAGAAAGAGATCGCCGAACACATGATGCTGGTGGATCTCGGGCGCAACGATCTCGGGCGAGTTTCCGATTACGGTTCGGTGAAGGTTGAAGATCTGATGCACGTCGAACGGTATTCGCACGTGCAGCATCTGGAAACGAGTCTGAGGTCGCGTTTGCGAGATGGTTTGGATCGGTTCGATGCCTTGGCGTCGTGTTTTCCGGCTGGTACGGTGACGGGTGCGCCGAAGATTCGCGCGATGGAGATCATTCGCGGACTCGAGCCGGATCGTCGCGGGATCTATGCCGGCTCCGTGTTGTATCTGGATTACGCAGGTAATCTCGATTCGTGTATCGCAATCAGGACCATCGTGCTGCGCAACGGAGAGGCGTTGGTGCAGGCGGGCGCAGGGATCGTTGCGGACTCGATTCCGGAGCATGAATATGCGGAGACGGTGAACAAGGCGCGCGCGATGTTCCGCGCGATCGAGATGGCGCAGAGAGGACTTTAGACACAAGATGCACAAGAGGGTGGCTGTCGTTTTCTGGCTCCTGGCGGCAGCGACAATCGTAAGCGCACAGTCAAACGCACAAACTGAGCCGAAGAAGGCGAACGCCAGGGCGACGGCCGAGCCGGCGGCTACCGCAGAACCGTTTGATGGTGCGACGGTTGAGAAGATGGCGAGCCAGTGTGTGACGCTCGAGACGGAGCTCGGCGCGATCGAGATCGCGTTTATGCCGGAAGTCGCGCCTGAGGCGGTGAGGAATTTCCTCAACCTCAGCGCGACCGGAGCGCTCGACACCACCACGTTCAGTCGAGTCGTGAAAGGATTTGTTATCCAGGGCGGTAATCTATCGACAAGCGAGAAGTGGAGTGCGGAACTGGCAAAGCGAATGAGTCGCAGGCTTCCAGACGAACCAGGCCTGGTGAAACATGTTCGCGGCATAGTGTCGATGGCGCGCACTGACGAACCAAACAGCGGCACGACGCACTTCTTCATTCTCGTTGGACCAGGCCCGCATCTCGACAGTAAATTCTCTGCATTCGGGACGGTGACGAAAGGCATGGAAGTGGCAGACGCGATTAACCAGGCGCCTGTCGAAGGTGAGAAACCGGAGAAGCCGGTGAGAATCAATCGTGCGGTTGTAATGCCATGCAAAAAGTAACGCTCTGTTTGCTGAGTACGTTGCTCGTGTTGACCGGATGCGCGAGATCCAGTCCGCAGGCGGCCTCGCGCGAAGCAACGCAGCGCGTACTGAAGTTGCGTGGATACGACTTTAACGAGCAGAGTTTTTTCGCTGCCGCACAGGCACGAGACATGATGGCGATCAATGCCTTCCTGGACGCCGGAATGAATCCAAACGCACAGGACGCCGATGGCAGGACCGTTCTGATTGCCGCGGCCGCGCGCGGCGATCTCGAAGTGATGAATAAGTTGCTGTCTCGCGGCGCTGATCCGAACATCAAAGACAAACGCGGCTACACGGCGCTGAGTCACGCATCGGAAGCGATGTACGAAGATGTGGTTGATGCGTTACTGAGCCGTCCTGAAACCGATCCGAATTCTCGCGGTTTGAACGGTCGACCGGTTTTGCTCGCATACATTTGGCGCGACAACAAAGACCGAGTTGAAAAACTGCTGGCACACGGCGCGGACGTGAATGCGCAGGATGCGGACGGCGACACGGCCTTGCATGGCGCAGCGCAGACAGGCAACGTCGAAATCATGCAGATGCTTTTGGACAAAGGCGCAAACGTAAACGCGCAAAACCGTTCCGGCGGCACGCCGTTGATGTGGTCGGCGGTGTACGGGCATGATGATGCAGTGCGGTTATTGCTGAGTCGCGGCGCCGATGCGTCGCTGAAAGACAGCGATGGCGTGACAGCCGTCGAATGGGCCGTGCGCAACAAACGTGAGAAGGTGGTCCAACTCTTGAAACATAAACGCTGATGCTTCTTGTGATCGACAATTACGACTCGTTTACTTACAACCTCGTTCAATATCTGGGCGAGCTTGGTGAGACGGTCGAAGTGCGCCGGAACAATCAGGTCACGCTCGATCAGATCGAGAATGAGTTGAGACCCGAACGAATCGTCATCTCTCCAGGACCGGGAACACCTAACGACGCCGGAATAACACTCGACGTCATCGAGCGATTCTCAGGAAAGGTACCTTTACTGGGCGTGTGTTTGGGCCATCAGTCGATCGGGCAGGCGTTTGGCGGACGCGTAATTCGCGCGCCGGAGTTAATGCACGGCAAAGCCTCGGAAGTCAGTCATGACGGCAAGACGATTTTTGCGGGACTGACAAACCAGTTCCTCGCCGGCCGGTATCATTCGCTCATCGTCGAGAAGGATTCGTTGCCGAATTGTCTGGAAATCTCGGCCAGTACTGCTAACGGCATCATCATGGGCCTGCGTCATCGCGAACTGAAAGTCGAGGGTGTTCAGTTTCATCCCGAATCGATTCTGACGTCTGAAGGCAAGCAACTGCTGGCAAACTTCCTGAAACTCTAACCTCGCACACTCTCATCATGACTACCAATCGATTGACTGACTTTCTCGGACGGCTGGTTCGTCGCGAGAATTTGAGTCGCGAAGAGGCTTTTGACCTGCTCGATGCGTTATTGCATGCAGAAGCGACTGAGGCGCAGATCTCAGGCACGCTCGTCGCGCTGGCGGCAAAGGGTGAGACAATCGAAGAGTTAACGGGGTTGACGGAAGGCCTGCGCTCGAAAGCAACCCGGCTTATCTCGAAGCACCACTGCTTTATCGACACTGCTGGAACGGGATCGAGCCGTGCGAAGACTTTCAACATCTCGACTGCCGCAGCATTTGTGATTGCAGGTGCAGGGTTGCCGGTCGCGAAACATGGAAACCGCGCGGCGAGCAGTAAATCGGGAAGCGCGGATCTGCTGACGGCGCTTGGTGTGAACGTTGGGGCGATACCGCTCGTGTCGGAAAACGCGCTCAACGAGATCAATATCTGTTTTATGTTCGCGCCGCTGTATCACGGTGCGACGGCGCGCGTGGCGGGAATTCGGCGGCAACTCGGGATTCACACGACGTTCAATCTGCTGGGGCCTTTGAGTAATCCCGCGGGCGCGCCGCGGCAGATCATCGGCGTGTGGCATAAGGATCTCGCGGAGAAGCTGGCGGAGGTGTTGGCTGCGCTCGGGACGGAGCGCGCGTGGGTGGTCCATGGTGAAGATGGTTTGGATGAAATCACGCTGGCGGGAAAGACCTACGTGGCCGAGGCGGAGAATGGATCAGTAAAGACCTTTGAGATCGAGCCTGCTGACTTTGGGCTTGAAATTCGAACGCTCGATCACTTGCGTGGCGGTGACGTTGAAGCGAATGCACGGATCGTGAGCGCGGTGCTGGATGGGTCGCGCACGGATGAAGCGAGGTCATTGGTCGTGATGAATGCGGCGGCGGCGCTTGTTGTAGGTGGCGTCGCAGGCGATTTGAGTGAGGGTGCCAGGCTGGCGGCCGGCGCGATTGATAGCGGCGCTGCGTATGCGAAGCTGCAGCTTTTGGTTGAGGCGACGGCATGAACGTGCTTTCGGAAATCATGGCGAAGAAGCAGACGCGCGTGGCTGCGGCGAAGGAATCGGTTTCGCTCCGGGAGATGCGTCGGCTTGCTTCTGTCAACCGCGTGGCGGCGCGGCCTCATGCGCTGCTGGATGCGCTGCGACGTGACGGTGTCAATATCATCGCCGAATTCAAACGTCGCTCACCGTCGAAGGGAATGATTCGCGTCGATGCGGATCCGACCGGGATTGCTCGAAGTTACGAGGCAGGCGGCGCTATTGCGATGTCGGTGTTGACGGAAGAAGATTACTTTGCAGGCTCGCTCGACGATCTGCGCACGGTAAAAGCTACAGTGGACCTACCAGTGCTTCGTAAAGATTTTATGTTCGAGGAGTATCAGGTTTACGAAGCAGCGGCCGCGGGCGCGGACGCGATTCTGTTAATAGTCGCGGCGATTGACGATGAAACAGTGTCGCGGCTCAGGCGCCTCGCGGAAGACGAGCTGAAAATGGATGCGCTCGTCGAAGTCCATACCGCCGGCGAGATGAAAAGAGCTGCGGCGTGCGGCGCGACGATCATCGGCGTCAACAATCGCGATCTTCGTACGTTCCAAGTATCACTTGAAACGTCACTCGCGCTCGCGACGCACGCACCGCCCGAGTCCGTGTTGATCAGTGAAAGCGGTCTAAACACCTCCAACGATCTGCAACGTCTACGCGACGCCGGTTTCCGCGGCTTCTTAATCGGTGAAACACTCATGCGGGCACCCAAACCCGACGAGGCGCTTCGGCAACTTCTGTCATGACATTCATCAAGATCTGCGGCATCACAAACATCGACGACGCGCGCGCGGCTGTGGCTGCGGGCGCGGATGCCCTCGGATTCAATTTTTACAACCCCAGCCCGCGTTACATTCCACCGCCGGTCGCACGCGAGATCGTCGAACAGCTCCCAAGCTCGATTCTTACGGTCGGAGTCTTTGTTAATGAAGACACACCAGAATCCGTAAAGAAGATCGCTGGAGAAGCAGGCGTAACAGCATTTCAACTGCACGGCGATGAATCACCCGCTTACTGTCGCGAACTTGCAGATCGCTACGTGATCAAAACGTTAACCGTCTCCGGCGATTTTGATATTCAGATGGTCCAGGATTACGACGTGAACGCGATCATGCTCGACACGAAAGACATCCTGTTGCGCGGCGGCACAGGTCGAGTATTCGATTGGTCGGTTGCGAGAGAAGTCAACAAGGTGGTGCCGAAGCTTTTCCTGGCCGGTGGACTCTCGCCCGAGAATATTACTGAAGCGATCGAATTGGTGCAGCCATATGCGGTGGATGCGTGCAGCGCGCTCGAAGACAGACCCGGAATAAAAAACCACGAACGCATGCGCGCTTTCGTGGAGTTAGCGAGGAGTGTTAAACCTTGACGGTTCCCTACGGTCGCGGAGTATTCTAAGCGTTGCCCCTAAGTCCAAAAATTTCAGAAAGTCCTCCCCGAAAAACTGTACTTTATTCGACCTCTCAAGGTCTGATTATGACTCCGCGACCCGAAAAAGAACCTACTACCCGGCCTTCCGAGCGCACGCGTGGCCGCGTCCTGCTCATCGCCGGTGATAAACTCCCGCAATTTACTGAGGCTGCCGCGGCCAGGGCCATCGACGTGTTCGGTGTTTCCAATGGCACGGCGGCCATGGTGTCCTTAACTCGAACGCGTCCCCACGTCGTCATTGCTCACTCGCCGACACGTGGGTTGAGAATCAGGGAATTGGCGAAGCTGCTGGCGCAGTCGGATGACGGAATCCCGCTCGTTCTGACCGGCGCAGACCCTTCAACGGTTAGCTTGCGGCGCGCCGCAATGCTCGAAGGCGCTTTCGATTACTTTACAGTACCGGACGAACTTGATCTCTTGATCGAGCGAACGGAGCAGTTGGTGTTGCTGCGACAAAAGATCGATCGCCTGCGAGCCGATGCGGATCTGGATTCGCTCACAGGCCTCGCGAATCGCCGCCGTTTCCGTGTCGCACTGACACGCGAGGTTGAACGTTGGCGTCGTTACCGGGTACCGTGCGCGTTGCTGATGCTTGATATCGATCACCTCAAATCAGTAAATGACAGGTTTGGACATCCCGTGGGCGACATGGTGATTCGACAGATCGCACAGACGTTGAAGGAAGTCTCGCGCGACAATGATACGGCCGCGCGGCTCGGCGGTGAGGAGTTTGCGCTGTTACTCGCGGGCGTCGATCTTCAACACGCAGTCGCCGCCGCCGAGCGTTTGCGAACCGTGCTGCGCGACAAGCGTGTGGAAGGCGTGGGCTCCGTCACGGTGAGTTTAGGCGTGGCCGGGTGTCCGGAGAATGCGACTTCGGAGCGTATGCTTTACTCTGCCAGCGACGGCGCGCTTTACGTGTCGAAGAATGCCGGGCGCGATCGCGTATCGGTTGCACCACCATTACAGGAGAAGCTGCCGGGAGTTTGAGCCACGGATGACACGGATTAATATGGATTTGATCCGCAATGTCCGTGTTATCTGTGGCTAATTAGACGTAAATATAATGCCTTCCTCGATCACACAACCTGACCTGCTCGGCCACTGGGGCCAGTACGGCGGACGCTTTGTGCCGGAGACGCTCATGGCGCCGCTCGAGGAATTGACCGCCGCGTACCTGGCGAGCCGTGACGATCAGTCGTTTCAGTCAGAACTTCAAACTCTGCTGCACGACTTCGCCGGCAGGGCCACGCCTCTGTTTCACGCCGCCCGCCTGACTGAACATTGCGGTGGCGCAAAGATCTATCTCAAACGCGAAGACCTCCTTCACACCGGCGCGCACAAGATCAACAACACCATCGGCCAGGTGTTACTCGCGCGCCGCATGAACAAGCAACGCATCATCGCCGAAACCGGCGCGGGCCAACACGGCGTTGCGACTGCCACAGTCTGCGCGCTGTTTGGATTGGATTGCGTGGTCTACATGGGGTCCGAAGACATGCGCCGGCAGGAGGTGAATGTCTTCCGCATGGAATTGCTGGGCGCAGAGGTGCGCGCGGTAAACGCCGGATCGCGCACGCTGAAGGATGCGATCAACGAAGCACTGCGCGATTGGGTGACGAACGTCGGCGACACTTATTACCTGCTCGGCAGCGCTCTTGGCCCACACCCTTACCCGCTGATGGTGCGCGACTTTCAAAGCGTCATCGGACGCGAAGCACGCGCGCAGGTGTTGGAACAGGAAGGACGTTTGCCGAATGTTCTCATTGCGTGCGTGGGCGGCGGATCGAATTCGATTGGATTATTTCATCCGTTTCTCGCCGATTCAGCGATCAGGATGGTGGGTGTCGAAGCGGGTGGCTTAGGCGATCAGTTGGGCCAACACGCGGCGCGTTTCAATGCTTTGGGCGGCGGGCGTCCGGGCGTGCTCCAGGGCACGAAGAGCTACGTCTTGCAGGACGACCACGGCCAGGTAGCGACGACTCACTCGATCTCGGCGGGTCTGGACTATCCTTCGATCGGTCCCGAGCATGCTTATCTTCATGATGCAGGTCGCGTCGAGTACGTTTCGGTTTCAGATAGCGAAGCGTTGGAGGCGTTTCAACTTCTCTCGAAGCTCGAAGGCATTATTCCGGCGCTCGAGTCGTCGCACGCTGTCGCACACGCGATAAAAGTCGCGCGAGAGATGAAACGCGATCAGGTCATCGTAGTGAATCTTTCCGGACGTGGGGACAAGGACATAAATTCCGTGCGCGAAGCGCTGGGGTCGTGACGCTTGGGACGTATCGAAGACGCTTTCACAAAGTTGAAGGAGGATGGGAAGAAGGGCTTCATTCCCTTCATCACCGCGGGCGATCCTGACCTCGCTACGACCGAACAACTCCTGATCGCACTCGCGAATTCTGGTGCGACGCTGATCGAGCTCGGGGTGCCGTTCAGCGATCCGATGGCGGACGGACCAGTGATTCAACGCGCCTCGGAAAGGGCACTCAAAAACAAATTCGGTTTGCAGGAGATACTGGCCACCACCGCCAGCGTGCGCAAACAGATCGATACCCCGATCATTCTCTTCAGTTATTACAACCCGTTGTTGCAGTTTGGGTTGAAGCGGTTAGCTGAAGCCGCGAAAGCCGCCGGAGTCGATGGCGTGTTGGTCACCGATCTGACGCCCGAAGAGTCCGGCGAATTTGAAGCGGAGTTGCGCGCGCAGGGTTTGGCTATGATTTTTCTCGTCGCACCGACTTCCACGGACGAACGTTTGCAGTTGGTGGCCCAACACGCGAGCGGGTTTATTTACGCCGTGTCTCGTGCGGGAGTGACCGGCGCGCGATCGGCGGTCAGTGCGGAAGCAGAAAAACTGGTGACACGGATGCGACGTTTCTCCGAGCTTCCGATTGCAGTCGGGTTTGGCATTTCGAATGCGGAACAGGTGAGAGACGTGCAGCGGTATGCGGATGCTGTAGTTGTTGGGTCGGCGCTGGTGGCGGAGATGGAAAGGCGTGCCGGTGCTGCTGATTTCGTGAAAGGAATAGAAGCATTTTTGACAGGATTACAGGATTTTTCATGATTTACATGATTTAGGAATCCTGATAAAGTGCGTGTTCGAAAGTTTAACTCACGAGGGTCCAAACCTCACCCTCTAGCGAAAATTTAACTGTTGCAAGTGTGAAACACTGTGCTATGATCCGCTCACTCTAAGGGATTCCTGAGAAGAGGAGCGGAAGAAAGAATGTATGCCATGGCAGATGACCGATTAAGTGGAGACCGCGGCAGGGCAGTCGAAGCCGCATTAGCAAATATTGAAAAGAAGTTTGGTAAGGGATCGATTATGCGACTTGGTGAGCGCGAAGTGTCAGACATACCGGCAATTTCCACCACCTCGCTCAGCCTCGACGCCGCGGTCGGTGTCGGCGGAGTCCCGCGCGGACGCATCGTCGAGATCTATGGACCAGAAAGCTCCGGCAAGACCACGCTGGCGCTTCATATCGTGGCCGAAGCCCAGAAGGCGGGTGGAGTGGCCGCGTATATCGATGCAGAGCATGCGATGGATGCCGACTATGCCGGGAAGCTCGGCGTCGATATCGACCAGTTACTGATTTCACAACCGGATTCCGGTGAACAGGCGCTCGAGATCGCGGAAGCGCTCGTGCGCTCGAATGGAGTTGACGTGATCGTCGTCGATTCGGTGGCTGCATTGGTTCCACGTGCAGAACTCGATGGAGAAATGGGTGACTCGTTGCCCGGATTGCAGGCGCGCCTGATGTCGCAGGCATTGCGCAAGCTCACGGCGATCGTTGCACAGTCAAATACCTGCTTTATCTTCATCAACCAGATTCGCGAAAAGATTGGCGTCATGTTCGGCAGTCCGGAGACGACTACGGGCGGCCGCGCGCTCAAGTTTTATTCGTCTCTGCGACTCGATATTCGGCGCATCGGTGCGATCAAAGACGGCGATCGCGTCGTCGGGAATCGCACAAAAGTAAAAGTCGCGAAGAACAAAGTCGCGCCGCCGTTCCGCGAGTGTGAATTCGACATCATGTATGGCGAAGGCATCTCACGCGAAGGCGACCTGCTCGATCTCGCCACGGCGCAGCGGGCGGTGGAGAAGAGCGGCGCATGGTTCTCGTATAAAGGCGAGCGGCTGGGCCAGGGACGCGAGAACGCCAAACAGGCGCTGAAAGATAACCCCGAGGTTCTCCGCAAGATCGAAAGGGACGTGAAGGTGAAGTTGGGCCTTCCGGTTCGGGAAGAGCCTGCGCCTGCAACTGTGAAGGCAGCAACAAAGTAGAGCGTAATATTCCTCGCAAAGGCGCAAAGACGCAAAGGACCAAAGAAAACCCTTTGCGTCTTTGCGCCTTTGCGCGAAAATCCTCTTTGTATGTCATCGATCCTCATTGAAAACGGCACGCTCGTCACGATGGATACTCGCGACTCCATCGTGCACGGCGACATCCTCATCGCTGACGGACGTATCGCCGAAATCGGTGGCACAGGTCACACTGCCGACACCGTTATCGACGCCACTGACTGCGCCGTCATTCCCGGCTTCGTACAAACACACATTCATCTCTGCCAGACACTCTTTCGTGGCGCTGCTGACGATCTCGCGTTGATCGATTGGTTGAAACAACGCGTGTGGCCCATGGAGGCGGCGCATTCGGCCGAATCAGTCGCAGCTTCTGCGCGGTTGGGTATCGCCGAACTCATCAAAGGCGGCACGACCTGCGCGCTCACGATGGAGACGGTGAACCACACCGCGGAGGTCTTCAAAGTCGTCGAAGGCACAGGATTTCGCGCGACTGGCGGCAAGTGCATGATGGACAAAGGGGACGAAGTCCCGGCAGCGTTGCAGGAAGAAACTGGAAATTCGATCGACGAATCCATCGCGCTGCTCGAAGCGTGGCATGGCGCGGCGGATGGTCGTATCAGGTATTGCTTTGCGCCGCGTTTTGCGATTAGTTGCACGCGCGAGTTGTTGCAGAAAGTCGCGAGCCTTGCGCGCGCGCGCGGCGTCATGGTCCATACGCACGCATCTGAGAATCGAACCGAATGCGAGCTGGTCCAGGCCGAGAGCGGCCTGCGCAACATCGCCTATCTCGACAGTGTTGGATTAACCGGACGGCACGTTGCGCTGGCCCACTGTGTTCATCTCAGCGTCGACGAGATCGAGACACTGAAGTCCACCGGCACCAACGTGGTCCATTGTCCCTCTTCAAATCTGAAACTCGGTTCGGGAATCGCGCCGGTTGCGAAGCTGTTGGAGCAAGGGATTTCGGTGTCGCTGGGAGCTGATGGCGCCGCTTGTAACAACCGGCTCGACATGTTCACCGAGATGCGAACGGCTGCGTTGCTTCAAAAGGTCCTGCACGGTCCTGAGGTCTTGCCTGCAAGACGCGTCTTGCGCATGGCGACGATCGACGGCGCGAGAGCACTCGGTCTCGATGCGGATGTCGGCAGTCTCGCGCCCGGAAAAAGAGCGGATCTCGCGGTTGTGAGATTGGGGCGGTTACACACAACTCCGGCGACTGATGTTGTTTCAGCTCTGGTCTATTCCGCGGAGGCTGATGACGTCGATACGGTGATTATTGATGGCAGATTAGTGATGAGAGATCGAAATCTCCTGACGATTGATGAACTTGAGACGATCGCCGCAGCTAACTCAGAAGCCCAAAAGCTAATGGCGCGAGCCGGCGTTTAAAAAAGCTGTGCCAGCTCGAAGGTAGCGACTGCGGGGGGCGCGATCGGCGGCCGAGCTGGCACTGGCGGGCACTATCAATTTTGCTTGGATGGCCGTCTTTTCAACTAGCTGACGTTTGGGCGTCAGCGCCACCCGCGACGCATTGGATTATACACCCCACTCCGAATCCGTCAACGACTTTTTGTGACTAATCCGACAAAAATCTTTACAAATTTCGGTTCGATAACTCACCTGTTTTGAGACGGCTGGTGCAGACAGCACCGCCTTGGTGCTATAGTGTCCGAGGCATTCCGGATTTTCGCCCAGGTGTCCGAGGTGTACCTTCGCACTCACGATTCCAAGTTGACCACGATAAAAATCCTCAGGATAACCGGGCCTTCTTAAAGTCTGACACGTTTCCGCAATGCGCTGAGGGCAGGGATGGAACGGCATTTTGACATATCGGCTGTCATAACTACCTATAACAGATCGGAAATGTTGGCCACGGCGCTCGCAGCCGTGCTTGGGCAGAAGCCCGGGAGTGTGCGTTACGAAGTCGTCGTCGTCGATAACAACTCGACCGACAACACACGTGCGACGATTGAAGCCTTTATTGCCAACGGACATACCAACCTCCGCTACGTTTTTGAACCGAAGCAGGGCATCGCACACGGACGTAACGCAGGTGTCGCCGCCGCCCGAGGAGACATCATCGCCTTCACGGATGATGACGTCGTCGTCAGGGAAAACTGGATCGAGACCATCAAGCGCGCCTTTGATGAGAACCCGGGGATACAGTACGTCGGAGGTAAGATCTTGCCGCGCTGGACCGAGCCTCCGCCGCAATGGCTGACGGTCGATCACTGGTGGCCGCTGGCTCTCCTCGATCGTGGCGACAAGCGTTTTTACGTCAACGCCTCCAATCATATTTGTTTGCCTACTGCGAATGCCGCGTTTCGTCGCGAAGTCTTCTCGCAGATAGGTCTCTTCTCGCCTGAATTCTCCGGGCGTGAGGATCACGAACTACTCATACGGTTGTTGCAGGCGGGCGGTCAGGGAATGTATGAACCGGATTTGGTGGTTACGGCGAGCGTTCAGCCTGAGCGCCTGCTCAAGTCGTATCATCATCGCTGGAACACTACGACCGGGAAGTTCAATGCCTTGATGCAGCTTGACGAGAAGTTATTCCGCGGGAGTTTGAAGAGAGAACATCCGAATGGTGTGAAGTTGTTTGGTGTACCGGGTTTTATATATCGCCAGTTCGTGACCGAGAGTCTGGGTTGGGTCAGGCAGACGGTGTCGGGTGACGACAGCAGCAAGGTGCAACACGAGAACCGCCTGTGTTATCTCGCCGGGTATGTCAGCAAGCGGTATGAGATCGAGACCGCACAAGAGGGCTACTCTACTGTCGGGGACGTCACGTCATTCATAAAAGCAGTCTTTGCCAGAGTAGTGCGAAAGCAGGAGTCCTACCAAAAATAATGGCCCATCTTTATCGAACGAGTTCGTCCTCATAGTGCTACAATTACTCCACACTTTACCCGCGCGTGTTGGAGAAACGAAATGAGAATCCGGTTCAGTTTGTTGCTTGGGATAGCAATCAGTGTCGTCGTGTCGTTCGCACAAGGCCGGAACAGTATTTCCGGCATTGTTTTTGGTGAGTCGCGGACGCCGCTCGGCGAAGCTTATGTGGAGCTGCTTGATGAACTCGGCACTACGATCATTCAAACAAGGACAAACGGATCGGGGCGTTATGCGTTCTATGGCCTGTCGAGTGGTCGCTTCAAGATCAGGGTATTTCCGGTTGGCACGGATTACATGGAACAGACCCAGGAAGTCCTGCTGTCGCCGGTGTCCGCGATTCCGGGTTCCGGAGGAGACAACCAGCAAATCGATTTCTACATGCGACTGAGGGAGGGCGCAAATGCGGGGCCGTTCAGTGTGCCTGGGACGATCTTCGCTCAGGAGGTACCGGACGAGGCCAGGAAGTTGTTTGAACAGGGTGTCAGCGAACTGCGGCAAAAAAAGGAAAAGGAAGGCTTTGACAGTCTGAAAAGGGCTCTCGATGTGTTTCCGAACTACTTCCTCGCGTTGGATCGATTGGGCACTGAGTACGCTGCGCGCGGCAACATGAACCCCAGCTACTTTGAAGCAGCTCGAATCCTCCTCACGAAGGCGCTCGAAATCAATCCTAAAAGTTATTCAAGCATGTTCGGGTTGGGTTTTGCTCAATACCACCAGGGAGCGATAAACGAGGCCGTCGCGAACCTGGAACGCGCGATCGCTGTTTACAACAAGTCGACGAACGGATATCTGTGGCTCGGGATTGCGCAGAAGCGCGCTGGAAAAGTGCTCCAGGCCGAGACGTCGTTGAAGCGTGCGAACGATTTGAGCAAGGGGAAGGAAGCCGACGTGCACTGGCACCTGGCGGGGCTCTATAGCGATCAGAAGCGTTATACCGAGGCTGCGTCAGAGTTGGAACTATTCCTGAAGACCAAACCCGATGCGCGTGACGCGGACAAGATCAAGCAACTCATCGTTCAATTGAGACAGAAAGCCGCCACACCCTAGCTCGTTTGGATCCAACGGGCCACAAAAAGGCACAAAAAGGAACACAAAAGATCAAAGAAGAAAGCCCATCAGACTCAACGCCTGATGGGCTTTCGGTTTAGACGTCCTTTTCGCTCTAGAAGAGGAAGCGGACTCCGAAACGGACCGTGCGCGGAGACTGGAAGCTATTCGCTAAACCGAATCGCACATCCTTCGCGCCCGAACTGTTAATGACCGAGACGATTGCGTCGCGAGTAGCAATTCGCTGGAAGGCTGCTTCAGCCTCTGGAGTATTCGCCGAAAGTCCGATCTCTTCCGCGTCGATGTTCGTCGACGAGATGTTGTCGAAAATTCCGAGCGTATTGTTCTCATTGAACAAGTTGAGAATGTCCAGATCGAATACCAGCGAGAACCGCTCGCTGCCACCGAAGCGATACCGATGGTGGAGCGAGAAGTCAGTCTGCGTGAACGCCTCAGTGCGACCAAGATCGCCGCGTCCGTTCAGAATCATGTTGTCGATATTGAACAGGACAAAGCGGGTCGTTAGCGGCGTGCCGCTCTGGATGGTGGTGAACACCGAGAAGTCGGTGCTGTTGCCACCCGCAAATCCAAGCCGATCCTTCCAGTTCAATGTATAACCACCATAGAACTTGAAGGAGTGCGGTCTGTCAGTCGGGAGCCTGCCGTTGTCCTTCTTGCCGAGCGCCGTAAAGCCGACGATTGGCAGGTCGAAGTTGCGGTTGACGTTCGGGCTGGTGCGTCCTTCCTCGTCAGAGCTGGCGAGGCCGGAGTAGTTACCGAACAAACGACTCCACGTATAGTTGGCGTTGAAGTAGTAGTTCTTACTGAAACGCTTGTCGAGACGAACTTCGACGGCATCGTACTCGCGCTCTGCCTTCAGCGGGATGAAGCCGAAGTCGGTGCCGACTTTTGCCGCCAGTCCTTCGCCGGGGTTGCCGATGATGAAGGCCTCACTACCCGTCGGACTCGAGAAGCCGATATCTTCGACGGCGCGGTCGACTTGCTTATGCGAGTAGCGACCGCTGAGGAGGAAATGGCTGCTCAACTCATGCTCGAAACCGGCAGTGATCTCGCTCTGGCGGAACGGCTTGAGATCCGGGTCAATCGCACCGAATTCGATGCCGAGGCCAGAGTTAGATGGTATGCGGAAGTCGAGGTCGCAGCGAACGCGGCTGCCGGCAGGAGGCGCGATTGGACAGTTTCCGCCAATAACGGCTCCGTATGGACCAATGATGCGCTGCGGAGTTAGAGTGGCGAAATTTCCATCGCCCGGGAAGATCTCGAAGTAGAAGTTGTGGAAGAAGTCGCCGCCGAACGAACCGCGCGGCAATTCATATTTGAAGCGATCGTAGAACCAGCCCCAGCTTGCGAAGATCTTCGTCTTACCGTTACCGGTCAAGTCATAAGCACCACCTAAACGCGGCGCAAACTTGTCGAAGTAATCGAACACGATACTCGCATTGCCAGGGGTGAAACTCGGAGCATCTTCCTTCTCAACGCGGAAGCCCAGGTTGAGGGACAGGCGGCTCGTTGGCTGCCAGCTATCCTGGAAGAAGAATGCCTGGTTCTTACTGCTGGCGCCGCCCTGCGTGGCGAAGCGTTGGATAAGTCCGGAGCCAATTGCGCCCGGAGTCGGGGGCAGGACGGACGAAGGAACGCCGGACGTCTGATTGATGGTCCGACCATATCGGAGCGAGACCTGATCAATGAAGCCGTTGAAGACGTCGTTGGCAAGTGCGTTGATCTGGAAGCCACCCTTGAACTGATGGCGACCAGCGAGCTCGCTCACAAAGTAAGCGGCATCGATATCGAATGTTCTGCGACGCGAAGCGTCAAACAGGAGTTGCTGAGAGAACGGGCGATTCTGCTGCCCGATGACGCACCCGGCTTCGGCTGGAATTGCGGGGCCGCTGCCTGCAGTGCTGCAGAAGATACGAGCCTGACCGACGATAGACGGCACGCCATACGAGCTCAGCTTTTCGTTCAGGAAGCTATATCCGCCGCGTGCCGCGATCACCAAATTAGTGGTCGGCGTCCACGTGAGCTGACCTGTGACATTCTGAGAGTTCTGCCGTCCACCCTCCTGGCCGAGGAGCCGTGCACCGCGCAGAACGCCGATCGGGGATCCGAAATCAACCGCGGGGATTGAAGTCGAAAGCTGACTGGAAAATGCGTCGACGAGGCCATCCTGCGCGATTGGGTTATAGGTGTAGGAAGTCGTGAAACGCAGATTGTCAGTGAAGTTAGCGTCAATGCGCGCGAAATCGTACCAGTTGGTTTGAGTCGCCACGTAGTTCTCCGCGCCGGCGATCACACCAGTGTTTGGATTTCTGTAGACCAGAGCGCGCGTCGTATGAAGATACTGTGGCGAGTGGCTCAGGAAGAACCATGCGCGATCTTTGATGATTGGACCAGAGAAAGAGGCTGTCACGAACTCGTCGGTACCGCCATCTCGATTCGGCCGGAAAAGCCTGGGGCCGCTGGCGAAAGCGCTGGTCAGGAATGGACGGGGACCAGCCTGAAGGGCCGCTGGTCGCCACGATAGGCCAAACTCACCGTGATAGTCGTTGCTGCCACTTCGGGTTACGACGTTGATCACGCCGCCGGTGGCGCCGCCAAATTCCGCTTCGAAGCCGGAGGACTTGACCTGAATATCCTGAACGAACTGGAACGGGATATTGTTATTCGTGTTCAGCGTTCCGGTTCGGAAGTTGGATACTTCCTGGCCGTCGATGATGAAGGTGTTCTCAGATCCTGACGCTCCATCAATTTGGAAACCGCCGCTGAGCGGCTCGTTGCGAACCGCGGGTGCGACCGCGAGTAAGCTGGTGAAGTTGGTGCCCTTCGGCAGCAAGTCGGCAACCTGGGCAGTAATGTTGGTCTGAATTTTATTGTCGGTCATCGAGATGGGAGTATCGCTCTCGCTGATTACGACAGTGCCGGTGGCGCCTGCGGGTTGTAACGTCAGCTCGACCGCCGTTGGCTTGCCAAGCACAACTTGAATGCCTTCGCGCACCTGTTCGCCGAAGCCGGATGCTGCAGAAGCCGTCACTTTGTACGTTCCTGGCGGTAGCTGTGTGACCACAAAGCGACCGTCATCTTTTGAGGTGGTAGTGCGTGTAAAACCGAGAGTCACACCTGTGACCGTGATAGGTACTCCTGCAACTAAATTGCCCTGAGGATCTTTGGTCGTACCCTCGATGCTTCCTGTCGTCTCCTGTCCCAGCGCAAAACTGACGGCGCCAAGGACGAGAATCACAACAAAAGGAAGCAGTCTGAGGTTCTTCAGGGAAATCAAGACATGCTTCATCGTGCGTATCCTCCTGAAATAAATTGGGTGAGTAAAACTAAAACTGACTGGACTAACCGAATCGGGACTTGATTGCGAGATTTAGAAGGGGCAACTGCCATACCCACAACCATCGGCGCAAAACTTCTGGCAAATATCAGGGGTTTAGCGCACTTCGGAATCAGGAAAGGCCAGCATAAATCCAAAATATTGCAGAATTTGCCAGATTTTTGGAGCGGCCAAGCGGCTTCGAGGATGTGAATTTCCTGAGTAAAACACGGCGGACGTTAGCCAGTGCTTGACACTGTTGTGCACGCCTTGCTACTTTGCGGAAGGTGGCAGGCGTTATTTGAGAAGATAGAGCCTGAAGCGATAAAGGCACACCCCGCGTGAGCGAGGGCCGCAAAGCCGACAGAGGTTAACAGGGAAACGATCAGCCGTAAAGCGTCGTCTCCCGGACCTGGCTGGGTTACCGAAAGCAGGAGATTCATCCGGTGACCTCAATTAACTCGCCTTTATTGCCCCTCTCCTAACCTTCATAAATCCAACCCGGTCTCAGTTCCTACGTTGTCATGTCGGACTTCGGACACTGCGTAAGTGTTCCGTGTAGCCGTGTATGCAGTGTGGGTTCGTCCGGCTTTGCACAAAAAATCGAGTTGAGATGGAAGTCTTTCCTCTGCGGCCCTCTGCGTATCTCTGCGTTCTCTGCGTTAATGGGCCTTTCAACGCAGAGAGCCGCAGAGATACGCAGAGGCCGCAGAGAAAACAAATCAGA
>DATNCH010000208.1:0-31893 GCA_035571655.1 Pyrinomonadaceae bacterium | reverse complement strand
GAAGCCAAGCAAGAGCGTGGGTGGTCCTGACGAAGCCAGCAACAACGTGGGTGGTCCTGACGAAGCCAAGCAAGAGCGTGGGTGGTCCTGACGAAGCCAAGCAAGAGCGTGGGTGGTCCTGACGAAGCCAGCAACAACGTGGGTGGTCCTGACGAAGCCAAGCAACAGCGTGGGTGCTCCTGACGAAGCCAGCAACAGCGTGGGTGCTCCTGACGAAGGCAAGCAACAGCGTGGGTGCTCCTGACGAAGCCAACAACTCCTAACACACTAAATCCTCCTCCCGAGCAACCCCCAGACGCTGACCCCCCAGCAAACTGATTTTCCAAACAACCTTTGAACCATGAGCAATCTTGTCGATTTGCTAAGGCGTCGTGCGCTCAATCAGCCCGAGCAAACTGCCTACAAATTCCTGTTTGACGGCGAAGCCGTTGGTCCAAGCCTGACTTACGCAGCGTTGGACCGTCGAGTCCGTGCTGTTGCGGCACACCTGCAACAACTCAACGCAGCCGGAGAGCGCGTGCTGTTGCTCTACCCGCCGGGACTCAAATACATCGTCGCCTACTTCGGCTGCTTGTGCGCCGGCGCGATCGCCGTCCCCGCGTACGCGCCGCGCCAGAACCGGCACCTCGCCCGTGTCCAGGCCATCGCCGCCGATGCGCAGGCTCGCTTTGCGCTGACGACCAAGACCCTGTTGAGCCAGGCTGCGACCGTGCTCGACTCCGAATCGGAGATACACCTGATCGCCAGCGATTGCATCCCGCAGGAACTCGCGGACGAATGCGTCGAGATCGAAATCGTGAGCGCGGCCCTGGCCCATCTCCAATACACGTCCGGCTCGACCGCTACTCCTAAAGGCGTGATGGTCACTCACGGCAATCTCATGCACAACTCCGAGTACATCGCGCAGGGTTTCGATCACTCTCCGCAGAGTGTCTCGTTGACGTGGCTGCCGCACTTTCACGACATGGGTTTGCTCGACGGCATCATCCAGCCGCTATTCAACGGTTTCCCCGGATACTTGATGTCGCCCACGACTTTTCTACAGCAGCCGTATCTTTGGCTTCAGGCGATCTCGCGTTTTGGTGTGACACACACGGGTGGACCAAACTTCGCCTACGATCTGTGTGTTCGAAATATCAGCGACGAACAGTTCGCGACGCTCGATCTCAGCAGTTGGCGTGTGGCGTACAACGGCGCGGAGCCCGTTCGCAGTGATTCTCTCGAACGTTTTGCTGAACGCTTCGCGTCGCGTGGTTTCCGTCGCAACGCGTTCTATCCTGCTTACGGCCTCGCCGAAGCGACACTGAAAGTAACCGGTGGAACGAGCTCCAGGGAACCCGTTTTCCTTTCGACGCAAGCCGACGCACTGAAACAGAACCGCTTTGTGCCGGCAAACGTCGACGAGCCGGGCGCAACAACGCTCACCAGTGTTGGGAGACCGTCACTCGGTACGATCGTTCGCATCATCAATCCCGATACGTTAACCGAATGTCACCCCGGTCATATCGGCGAGATCTGGACCGCTGGACCAAGTGTCGCGCGCGGTTACTGGAATTCCCCTGAAGAGACGGAAGAAACATTTCATGCTTACGTTTCTGACACCGGTGAAGGTCCGTTCCTGCGCACGGGAGATCTCGGCTTTATAAAGTACGCCGAACTTTACGTGACCGGCCGCCTCAAAGACCTGATCATCATTCGCGGCCTCAATCACTATCCACAGGACATCGAGTTGACGATGGACCAGAGCAATCGGTTCGTGCGTCCTGGCTGTGGCGCTGCGTTTTCAGTCGAAGTCGACGGCGAGGAGCGTTTGGTGGTGGTCCAGGAGCTGGGTCGCCGGCTACCGCCCGACACCGCAGAGGTGATAGCAGACATTCGTCGTGCGATTGCTCAGCAACATGAGATGCAGACGTACGCAGTCGTGCTCGTCAAGCTCGGCAGCGTTCCGAAAACCTCGAGCGGCAAAATTCAGCGCCGCGCGTGCCGTGCCGCGTTTCTGGCGGGCGAGTTGGATGTGATCGCGAGTGACGTGCTCGCGGAAGAAACCGCTGAGACCGCACCTGTTTCGTTGGATCACGAAACGCTGCTGGCAATTGAGCCAAATGAACGTTTGGCCGCGCTCGAATCGTACTTACTGGCCAACGCAGCGCGAGCGTTGAAGATCGACCCCGAGCAATTGAGCGTCAACCAGGCGCTGACTTCTTTCGGCATCGATTCATTGATGGCGGTCGAATTGAAGAACCGCGTCGAGCAGGATCTCCGTGTTCATCTCTCGATTGGCGCTTTGTTACAAGGTCGCGATGTTTCACAACTCGCGGTAGAGCTGCTGGAGCAGATGACTGCCGAGCAGACGCCGAGCACGACCACGCGCACATCGTCGACGACCAGCGAATACCCGCTTTCATCTACCCAACAGGCACTCTGGTATCTCCAGCAGATGGCTCCTGCGAGCACTGCTTACAACGTCGCGGTCGCAATGCGCGCCACGACCTCGCTTGATCCGAGCATAGCGCGCAAGACTTTCGAGACTCTCGTTCAGCGCCACGATGCATTGCGCACCACCTTCAGGCAACAAGGCGAACAGCCGTTGCAGCAGGTGCAGGAGAATTTGGAAGTCAGCTTCGAAGAGATTGACGGCACTCGCTGGGACGATCTCGAACTGCGTCGGCGGTTGGTTGCAGCCGCGTATGCTCCATTCGATCTCGCTCATGGACCAGTGGCGCGTGCATACCTCGTACACGTCGGTCCGGCAGAGTCGATCTTCATGCTCAACGCACATCACCTGGTGATCGACGGTTGGTCGTGCTGGCTCTTGCTCAACGAATTTCGCGAACTCTACATCGCCCAAGCCCGGCAGAAAACAGTCCCAACGCTGCTTGCGCAGCCGGCACGTTATGCAGATTTCGTGCGTTGGCAAGCAGAGTTGCTCGATTCTGCGGAAGGCGAGCGAATGTGGTCGTACTGGAAGCGAGAATTGAGCGGCGAGCTGCCGGTTCTCAGGCTCTTCAACAGCAGGCCACAAGCGACGCAAACATTCGCCGGCGCGTCACATTATTTTCAACTGCAGGGCCAGGTGATCGAGGGTCTGAGATCATTGGCGCAGACGGAAGGCACGACGCTTTACACGCTGCTGCTCTCGGCATTTCAGGTGTTGCTGCAACGCTACACGGCGCAGGACGACATTCTCGTGGGTTCGCCCGTGGCTGCACGACCTCGCGCAGAGTTTGGCGAGGTGGTCGGGTGCTTCTTCAACGCCGTCGTGTTGCGCGGCGATCTCTCAGGCGATCCGACTTTCAAAGAGTTTCTCCAGCAGATGCGCGACACGGTGCTCGGCGCGCTCGAGCATCAGGACTATCCGTCTCACGTGTTGACACAGCGTTTGCGCGAGGAGCGCGATCACGGTCAACGGCCACTCTTCCAGGTCTCCTTCATCATGCAGAAGGTTTCCGACGTCAAACAGGAAGACTTCCTGTGGCAGCCAATTGTGTTGGAAAGAAGAGCCGCGCGCGCCGAGTTGGAGCTCGAACTGATCGAGTCAGGCAGTTCGATCGAAGCATTACTGCAATACAGCACGGACATGTGCGACGCGCAGACAGCGGCAGGGCTTGGTCATCACTATGCCAACCTGCTCCGCAGCATTCTTGCAAACCCGCAAGCGCGCGTCTCGCGGCTGGCGATCCTGGATGCGACGGAACAACGGAACTTGCGCACCATTCACACTCGCGTTGCAAAAGACAGCGTTCACGAAATCTTTCGCCGCCAGGCAGAAAAAACTCCCGACAAGATTGTCGCCATCGATGCACACGGCGCGCTCACTTATCGCGAGTTGAATACGCAGGCGGACAAACTTGCCAACCTAATCAGAGGACTTACGAGATGATCGAGAACCGACGATTCACAATAAAAAAATCAGCCACACAGAACGGCCAGACTCTGCCCGCCGCGATCGAGGAGAGGGTCGGAGAGAATGCTCTCAGGTGGTATGTTGCAGACGTTGACGACGATGAGTTTGTGGTGGAAGCCGCAATCAGTTCCGACATTGGACCATCACCGTATCTCAACGGCGAGCGTTACTTCACCGGTAAATCCGCAGTCCTCAATATTATTCCCACCGGCGTCGACTGTAGCATCGGCGGTTTTGCGGGCGACGGTGCACCGGCCACGAACCTCCTGGCGTCGACGGTTGATTATCTGATTACAAACCCGAACGCCGTGAACGCTTCGGACTTCATTCGTCTCAGCGACAATATCATCTACACCGACGGCGGCACGATCGATCAGTTCATGCGCGGTTACGCAGACTTGCACGTGCCGTACTCGAACCGCATCGGATTAATCATCGAACAGTCAGAACCGTGGATGGTCGACGTCATCTTCAACGTCGTCAATACCGTGCGTGCGGTGCATGGCGTCGATATCGTGGATTGTGTGGTGACGGACCAGCCGATCGGTGGACGTTGCGTGATCAACGACTCCGGCGCGGTTACGGGAACGATCGACAATCCGCAAGCCATCTATCGTGCCGCGGAGAAACTGATCGCTCGCGGCGCCAACGCCATCGCGGTTACGAGCAATATCAAGGACCTGCCGCTCGGCGACTACGCTTTACATTTCGACGGGCGCTTCCCGAATCCGGTCGGCGGCGTCGAGGCAATCATCTCTTATCAAATCGCGCGCCGGTACCAGCTTCCGACCGCACATGCACCGTTAATCAATATTAAGGAGCTCGATCTCAGGCATCGCGTTGTTGACGCTCGAGGCGCGGGCGAGTTTGTCTCGACGAGTGGACTCGCTTGTATCCTCATCGGCCTTCGCCGAGCTCCGCAAATTTCTCTGGATCATGCCGGCGCGATCTCAACGGCGATCACGCAGAACAACCTGCTGGCGGTCGTCGTGCCTGCCAGTTGTCTCGGCGGCATTCCACAACTTTACGCGCACGCCCGTGGCACTCCGGTCATCGCCGTTCGCGGCAACGACACCATCCTCGACGTCACGCACGCGAAACTCGGACTGTCGAACGTTATCGAGGTTAACAGCTACGCCGAGGCGGCTGGAGCGGTGATGGCGATCAAGCATGGCATCAGTCTCGAGAGCATCTTCCGCCCGTTGCAGACGATCCGGCCACCGGTTTTCGAAACGTTCGAGACCGAAGAAATTGCTGCTGAGGTTTACGTATGAAAAAGCTTCTGCGCCGGACGCTGAAAGTCCTGGTTGGTCTCGTAGTGTTTGTTGTGGTCCTGCTCGCGGTTGCGACGGTTGGGGGTTATCTGTACCTCAGCCGTTCGCTTCCCGTGACTTCCGGAACCGTGAAGGTTGCAGGGTTGCAGAATTCGGTCGAGGTCGTCAGAGACGCCGACGCCGTGGCCCACATCTTTGCGAGCAATGAGCTCGATATGTACCGCGGTCTTGGCTACGTGCATGCACAAGAACGTCTCTGGCAGATGGAGATGCAACGTCGCGTCGCCAGTGGAACACTCGCGGAGATATTTGGTCCATCCGCGGTTTCGAGCGATCGACTGCTGCGGACGATCGGTCTTCAGCGCGCGGCTGAAAGCGCCTGGCAACAATTGCCCGCGGATACGCAAAAGATCGTTGAGGCGTACGTAGGCGGAATCAACGAATACATCAATTCACGCTCCGGTAGCGGGTTCGCGCCAGAGTTCAACATGATCGGTTTCACCCCGCGACCATGGAAACCTGCGGATGTGCTCGCCGGTTTGAAGTTACTCGCATGGCAGCTCGACAACATCAGCTACTCAACCGAGCTGCTTCATGCCGATCTGATCAACAAGGTCGGTGCTGAACGCGCACAACAATTGATGCCTGAATACTCCGACGCAGAGCCCGTGATAATGACTGGAAATTACAGTCGCATGGTCGACGCCGCCGACAAGATTGGCGAGTTGACGAACGGAGTCGGCACTGTGAATCATGGCGGGTTGGGATCGAATGCATGGGTTATCTCGGGCGCGAAGAGTGTTACCGGCGCTCCGATATTGGCAAACGATCCGCACCTGGGTTCGAGTATTCCGACGGTGTGGTACCTGGCACATCTGAAAGCCGGCGACACGGACGTCATCGGCGCGACGATCCCGGGACTGCCTTTCGTCGTCACGGGGCGCAATCGTCATATTGCGTGGGGCGTGACGCATCTCGTCGCGGACGTGCAGGACGTCTATCGTGAAAAGCTCGATGCGGAAGGGAAGACGGCAGAATTCAAAGGTCAGGCCGAACCGCTGCGGTACGTGGAAGAGAAGATTCGGGTCAAGGGTGGTCCACCGGTCACACAACAAGTACGCATCACGCGTCATGGACCACTGCTGTCCGACGCGATCAACGCTAACGACGCACAGATGCCGCCGAACAGACGGCCCACGCCACTCGAACCGCTGGCTCTCCGGTGGACGGCTCTCGACGAGCAGGACACGACGTTGGAGTCGTTCATCAAGCTCAATCGCGCGAGCAACTGGAACGAATTCAAAGAAGGACTGCGCGATCTGCGGGCGCCGGCGTTGAGTTTTGTCTATGCCGATGTTGACAAGAATATCGGTTTCTACGCCGCCGGGAATATTCCCGTCCGCAGCTCGGGCGAGGGCACAGTGCCGACGGAAGGTTGGACCGGAGCGACAGAGTGGAACGGCACGATTCGTTTCGAAGAGATGCCGCAGGCGTTCAATCCGCCGTCAAACTTCATCGTCGCTGCGAACAATCGGCCGGTTGACGGCGAGTATCAACATTTCCTCGGGCGACAATGGGCGGCGTCTTATCGCGCCCGCCGCATTACTGAGTTGATCGATCAGAAGCAGAAGCTAAGCGTGGATGACAATGCGTCGATCCAGGGTGATACGGTTTCGTTGCAGTTGCGTGAGCTCGCGCCGCAGTTGGCAAACTTTGTTACGCCGCAAAACGAAGATGAGCGTCGCGCCCTCGAATTGCTCAAGGATTCGGATGGTAGTACGGGTGGAGCTAGTGCGGCCGCTGCGATCTACGCTTCTTGGTATCAGCAGTTGGCGTATCGCCTGACCGGCGACGATCTTGGTATACGTCTGCTCAGCCGGTATGAAGAACGGTTTGATTACGTTAGTCGTTTTCTGACGACTGCGTTGAAGGATCCTGCGAGTCCCTGGTGTGATGACATCAACACGCCGGAGCACGAGAGCTGTAACGACCTGATGAGCCAGACGTTTCGCCGGACGATTGGTGATCTGCGGAGCCGGCTCGGTCCGGATGTGCAGAGCTGGCGTTGGGATAAGCTCCACGTGGCGGTGTTTCCGCATCAACCGTTTCATCGCATCGCGTTTGTGGGAGCGCTCTTCAGCCGCTCGATACCGAACGGCGGCGACCGGAGCACTGTTAATATTGGACCATACGGATTCAACCGCGATTTCGAACAGTATGCCGCGCCTGGATATCGACAGATCATTAGTCTGACGAATCCAAATGATGGGCGGTTCATTCTTTCGACGGGCCAATCGGGCCACTTCCTCTCGTCACACTACGACGACTATCTGAGCGACTGGCAAGCCGTCCGCTATCGGCCCATGCGCCTCGACGCCCAAGCGGGCAGCAAAACCCTGACGCTGCAACCGTAACTTTTGTGCTCCTTCTGTGTCCTATGTGTACACAGAAAACACAAAGAAGAACACAAAGCGTTTTGAATCATGACTAAACGTGCGAGCAATCAATTGATCGGCCTGATGGCCGACGAGAGTAACCGGCTGCTGGTCGGTTTGATAGGGATCTTGAAATCAGGTCAGGCCTTTGTCCCGATCGATTCCGCGTACCCGTCAGAGCGCGCCGAGTTCATACTCAACGACTGCCGCGTCGAGATCCTCTTGACCGAGTCGAAGTATCTCGCACACGCGCGTGAACTCTCCACCCACTGCGACTCGCTGCGACACATCATCTGTCTCGACGAACTCGACAACACTGCACAGGCAGTCGAGACGCACCTCGATCCAGAGTCGCTCGCTTACGTCATCTACACTTCAGGATCCACCGGCAAGCCGAAAGGCGTCCCCATCACTCACGAAAACCTGTTACCACTGTTGAAGTGGAGCCGCGACTATTTCGGTTTCGGCGAGCGCACAAGAGTGCTCCAGAATCTCTCTTACTGCTTCGATTTCGGCGTCTTCGAATTACTAACCACCATCCTCTATGGCGGCACGGTCTATTTCCCCGCAGCTCTTCGTGAAAACACACGTTGGGGCTACGCAGAGTTCGTGAACGAAAACGCCATCAACACGATCCACACCACGCCGACGGCCTTCCGCGAAATCATCGCTCCCGGCGGCAAGCTCGAGTCGCTCGAAGTGCTGCACCTCGGTGGCGAGCAGTTAACGAAAAACAGCGTGGACGAGATCGCCGCCCGCGTCGGCGAGCAGTGCGTTGTGTTCAACGGTTATGGTCCAACAGAAGCCACGATCAACTGCGCCATCTTCAAGCTCGGCGCTATCTCCGAGTTCGATCAGCAAACAGTCAACATCCCCATCGGCCGTGCTTCCGCCGCAAACACACTCTTCGTTCTCGATCGACACCTGCAATTGGTACCGCCGGGCGTGCCGGGCGAACTCTACGTCGGCGGCGCGGGCCTGGCGAGCGGTTATCTGAACCGGCCCGGCCTCACTGCCGACAGATTCATCCCGGATCCATTGAGCGACGATCCTGGCGCGCGCCTTTACCGCACCGGCGACACGGTGCGTCTCTTGTCAGACGGCAACATCGAGTTCCTCGGCCGCGTGGACCGTCAGGTCAAGATCAGGGGCTATCGCATCGAGCTCGGCGAAATCGAGACTGCGCTCAATGCTCATCCCAATGTTCGTGAAACCGCCGTACTCGCAGTTGAAGACGCGCACGGCGAGAAGCGCCTGGCTGCGTACCTGAGCTGGTCCGCGAACGAGGCGATCAACGTCCGCGAGTTGCGTGAGTTTTTGAAGCGAAGCCTGCCCGAATACATGGTGCCGAGCGTTTTCATTCCCCTGGGAGCGCTGCCGATGACGCCGAACGGTAAGCTCGACCGGCGCGCCCTCCCGGCCCCCGACTTCAACACTGCCGAGACGGATGCAAACTACGTTGCTCCCGCGACGCCGACCGAGGAAGTCGTCGCGAACATCTGCGCTGAAGTGCTGAGTCTGCAAAAGCTCGGCGTACACCAGAATCTGTTCGACGTCGGCTGCCACTCGCTCTTAGCGACGAAGATCGTCGCTCGTTTGCGCGACGCGTTCCAGTCTGAATTGTCGTTGCTGCACGTGTTTCAAACGCCGACGGTTGCGGGCCTGGCCCAGGCTGTCGAATCGAACCAGGTGGCGGAGCAGTACATCGAAGCGCCTCCGCTGCGACCGTTCCCACGCAATGGAACGGCGCCACTCTCTTTCCCACAGGAACGCTTATGGTTCCTCAGTCAATTGGATCCGACGAGCACGTCTTACTCCGTTCCGCGCGCACTCCGTATCAAAGGCAAGTTTAGTGTTAAGGCTCTCGAAGAAACATTCAGCGAGATCATTCGGCGTCACGAGATCCTGCGCACGACTTTCCCCGTCGTCGACGGTACGGCCGTGCAGATGATCCACCCGCCAAAGCCGGTGACGATCCCGGTGCTGGATTTCAGCCATCTCGACGAAGCTGAGCGCGAAGAAGAACTACGCCAGGTCATAATCGAAGAAGGTGCACGGCAGTTCGATCTCGAAAACGGACCACTACTCAGACTTAAAGTAGTGCGTTGCGGTGATGATCATCACGTTCTTTTGTTAACCGAACAGCATCTCGTTCACGACGGCTGGACGCAGGGCGTTTTGATCCGCGAACTGCTCACGATCTACAGCGCGTTTGCGGCCGAGCAGCCTTCGCCGTTGCCCGAACTCCCGATCCAATACGCTGATTTCACTCTCTGGCAGCGCGAGTGGCTGCAAGGCGAAGTCGTGGATCGTCTGGTGTCGTACTGGAAGAAGCAGTTGGCAGGCGCTACGCCGTTCCTGTCTTTGCCGGCCGATCGACCACGCCCCGCCGTAAAGACGAATCGCGGAGCGCAATTGACGATCGATATTCCTGCCGAAGTCGCTGGAGCGCTGCGTGCGCTGAGCCGGCGTGAAGGCGTGACGCTTTTCATGGTCCTGTTGGCTGCGTTCAAGGCGTTGGTGTTTCGTTACACCGGCCACGCAGATATCAGCGTCGGCACCGGCATCGCGAATCGTCGCTGGCACGAGGTCGAATCTCTGATCGGCATGATCATCAACACGCTCGTGCTGCGGACGAACCTCGAAGGCGATCCGACTTTCCGTGAGTTGTTGATGCGTGTGCGTGAAGTTTGCCTCGGCGCCTATGCGCACCAGGATTTGCCGTTTGACAAGATGGTTGAAGCGTTACAACCCGCGCGCGACCCGAGTTACTCGCCACTCTTCCAGTTGATGTTCGCGCTACACGATGCTCCCGAGCACGCACTCGAGTTGCCCGATCTCGAATTGAGTGTGATCGAGTCGCACAACGGATCGGCCAAGTTCGATCTGACCATCATCATGATCCCCCATTACGAACAGGCTGTTGGGGTCGGCGAGCGAGATGCTGACGGCAGCATCGCCACGTTCGTCGAATACAACTCGGATCTGTTCGACGGCGAGACCATCGAGCGCTTCTGGCGACATTACATCAGTTTTCTCGAGGCGATCACGAGGAATGTGGACCTGCCAATTTCTGACTTTTCGTTCCTTTCCACGGACGAAGTCGACTACCAACTTAAATCGTGGAATCACACCTCACGCCTGCTCCAGCTTCCATCCGCACCACATTCCATCGTCCGCCATCACGCTTTGCGCGCTCCGGAGTCAATCGCTGTTTCGGATCCGAAACAGTCGCTGACGTATTTACAGTTACACAACGCTGCGAGTCGTTTGGCGCGCGCGCTGCGAGGACGCGGCGCGGGTCCGGAACGAATCGTCGCCGTATTGCTCGATCATTCCGCGGAGTCTGTGGTCTCCGAGCTCGCGGCTTTGTACAGCTCTGCTGCCTACCTGCCGATCGATCCGGCTTACCCGCCCGAGCGTGTGCGTTTCATGCTGGAAGATTCTCGTCCGGTAACAGTGCTCACGCACTCTGCGTTGCTCGAACGTTTGCCGGAGCCGTGGTCCAACGTCGCACTCGCTGTCGATGAATACTGGCAGGATCTCTTGAGTGAATCGTGGACGGAGGAGTCTTTGGAACTGGCCGAGCCCGATCCGGAACAGTTGGCTTACGTTATCTACACTTCAGGCTCGACCGGGACGCCGAGAGCCGTCGGCGTTCCTCATCGCGGTCTGGCGAACCTCGTCGACTGGCACTTGCACACGTACAACATCACGGCAGCGGATCGCGCGTCGTTGTTGGCGGGCGTCGCGTTTGACGCGTCTGTTTGGGAAGTCTGGCCGCACCTGGCTGCGGGCGCGTCGCTCAACGTACCTGAATTAGAGGTGCGTCACTCCGCGTCTGACCTGGCAGCGTGGTTGGTCCAACAGCAGATCACGAGAAGCTTTGTGCCGACCCCGATGGCCGAGGCACTGTTTGGCGAAGATCTTTCGAAAGCGAATTTACAGACCGTCTTGACTGGAGGCGACCGGCTACGACGCGGGGGGCGCGCCGGCTGGAGCTTCGACTTTGTCAATCACTATGGTCCAACTGAGTCGAGCGTCGTTGCGACGAGTGGAGAGATCGTGCCGGACGAGCCATCGCCGTCGATCGGCACGCCGATCTCGAACATCAGAACTTACGTGCTCGACGCGAAGATGCAGCCCGTGCCAATCGGAGTTACAGGTGAGCTTTACATCGGCGGAGACGGACTGGCTCGTGGTTACTTGCACAAACCGGCGTTGACGGCTGAACGCTTCGTGCCGGATCCGTTTGCTGAGAACGCCGGCGGGCGACTCTATCGCACCGGAGATCTGGTTCGGTATCGCTCGACAGGAAACCTGGAGTTCCAGGGCCGTGTGGACCATCAGGTAAAGATCAGAGGCTTTCGCATTGAATTAGGTGAGATCGAAGCGGTGTTGCTGGCTAACGATCACGTGCGTGAGTGCGTGGTGTTGGCGAGAGAGGACAATCCGGGTGAGAAACGGCTCGTCGCGTATGTGGTCGCAGCGGACGAGACGTCAACGCCAGTTGAGCTGCGCGCGCACCTCAAAGCGCAGTTGCCGGATTACATGGTGCCTGCTTCGTTTGTGTTCCTCGATAGGTTGCCGGTGACTCCGAACGGAAAACTCGATCGCAAGGCGTTGCCCGTTCCGGGTATCGCAGCCGCGTCGGTTGTCGATTACGAAGCTCCACGCACGGCGACGGAAGAGTTGTTGGCGAACAGTTTCGCAGAACTGCTTCAGCTCGAGCGAGTGTCACGTCATGAGAGCTTCTTCGAGCTCGGTGGACATTCACTACTTGCAACGCAGCTCGCTTCCAGAATTCGCGCTTCGCTCGACGTTGAAATGCCGTTGCGACTCGTGTTTGAGGAGCCCACGGTAGAAGCTCTGGCGGCGCACATTGATCAATTGCGAAGTGGCAGCACGGCGACGCCTCTCAAACGGATTAGTGCAGAGCGTCGAGACGAGGAAGAGTGGCCGCTCTCATACGCGCAACGCCGTCTGTGGTATCTCGAACAACTCGATCCGGGGAACGGTGTCTACAACGTACCAGCAGCGGTGCGACTTTCGGGCCGGCTCGACGTCGAAGCGCTCGAGCGCACTCTCACTGAGATCGTGCGGCGACACGAGAGTCTGCGCACGACTTTCCAACAAGTCGGAGTAGAACCCGTTCAACGCATTCATGCACCGAGCCCGGTGAGTATTCCTGTCACCGACTTAACCCATCTTGCAGAAGCTGACGCGGAACGTGAAGTGGCGCGCCTCGCAAGAGAAGAGGCGAGCCTGGGGTTCGCGTTAGAGCAGAGTCCGCCGTGGCGTGTTCGGCTGCTGAAGCAGAGTACGGAGCAGCACGTGCTGCTAACCGTGATGCACCACATCATCAGCGATGGCTGGTCCACCGGCGTGCTTAGCCGAGAAGTGGCCGCGCTTTACGGTGAAGCTGGCACACAGTTGCCCGAGATCGACATTCAATATCGCGATTACGCAGTGTGGCAGCGCGAATGGTTGCGCGGTGACGAGTTGGAGCGACAGCTTTCGTACTGGCGGACCTCGATGGACGGGGCGCCGGAAGCAACTGAGTTTCCGATGGACCATGCACGACCGTCGACCCCGACGCATCGCGGCGCGGTGCAGCGCTTCGCCATCGACGGAGAGTTGAGTGCGAGTTTGCGGCGTGTCGCGCGCAAAGAAGGCGCGACGCTCTTCATGGTGCTGCTGGCTGCGTTTGAAACGCTGCTGTTCCGTTACAGCGGTCAGAAAGATCTCGTCGTCGGTACGCCTGTCGCGGGTCGTACGAGAGCTGAAGTCGAAGGTTTGATCGGTTTCTTCGTCAACACCCTGGCGTTGCGGACTCAGCTCACCGGGCGTGAGACGTTTGGCGAGTTGGTGAACAAAGTGCGGCAAGTGTGCCTCGGAGCATACGCGCATCAGGACTTGCCGTTTGAACGATTGGTCGAAGAGTTACAGCGTGGTCGCGACAACACGCGCTCGCCGTTGTTCCAGGTGATGTTTACGATGCGTGAAGACAAGCCGGCGGACCTGCATCTGCCTGGTCTCTCAGTTTCGACGGTCGCGGTCGAAAACGGCACCGCGAAGTTCGACCTCACCCTGACGATGCTTGAAGACGGAACCGCCTTAGCCGGCAAGCTGGAATTCAACACGGATGTTTTCGAACCTTCGACGATCGCGCAATTGGTGCGGCACTTCACGACGTTGCTCGAGAGCGTCGTCAACAATACAGAAGAGTCAATCGCAACCCTGCCACTGATGGACGAAGCTGAACGGCAGCAGCTTGTGACGGAATGGAACGACACCACAACAAACTATCCGCGAGACAAATCCATTCACGAGTTGTTCGCGGTCGCAGCGCAGCGCTGGCCCGATCAGATAGCGCTTGTGTGTGACACGCAGCGGCTGACGTATCGTGAACTGAACGAGCGAGCGAACCAGCTTGCACACTACTTGCAGAAACGCGGTGTTGGACCAGAAATGCTCGTCGGCATCTGCGTGGAACGCTCAATTCCGATGGTTGTTGGTCTGCTCGCCATTCTCAGGGCAGGCGGAGCTTACGTTCCACTCGACGTTTCGTATCCGAAAGCGCGGCTAGGGTTCATGATTGAGGACGGACGCATTCCGTTCCTGTTAACTGGGCAATCGAACGGTAGTTTGCCGCGGCACAGTGCAACGGTGATCGACATCTACGCTGACTGGGATAAGATCGCGCAGGAGAGCACGGAGGATCCACCAAGTATCGCTACCGCAGACAACCTGGCTTACGTCATGTACACGTCAGGCTCGACCGGTAGACCAAAAGGCACCAGCGTGACGCACCGCAACGTGGTTCGTCTCGTTAAGAACACAAACTTCCTCGACTTCACCGAAGACCACGTATTTCTCCAGCTCGCGCCGATCTCGTTCGACGCGTCGACGCTGGAGATTTGGGGACCACTGCTCAACGGCGGACAACTGGTTGTTTATCCAGCATCGAGTGCACTCACGCTGGAAGAGTTGGGCCGCACGATTCAAACTCACAACATCACGACGCTTTGGCTAACAGCGGGACTCTTCCACCGCATGGTCGATTCGAACCTCGAAGCGCTCAAACCACTGCGTTCTCTGTTGGCCGGTGGTGAAGCCCTTTCCGCTCCTCACGTGAAGCAAGCCCTCGAACGGTTGGAAGGCTGCCGCGTGATCAATGGCTATGGTCCAACTGAAAACACGACCTTCACGTGCTGCTATCCCATGACGAGTTCGGAACAGGTCGGCAACTCAGTCTCAATCGGGAAGCCGATCTCGAACACGCGCGTTTACGTGCTCGATGCAGAGATGCAGCCGGTGCCGGTCGGCGTGACCGGAGAGCTTTACATGGGCGGCGACGGCGTGGCTCGTGGTTACTTCAACAGTCCATCGTTGACCGCCGAACGCTTCGTACCGGATCCGTTTGGCGAAGCACCCGGCGGACGCCTGTATCGTTCCGGAGATCAGGTTCGCTACCTGTCCTCAGGGAACATCGAATTCCTCGGTCGCATGGACCAGCAAGTGAAGATCCGCGGCTTCCGCATCGAGATGGGAGAAATCGAAGCAGCGTTGCAGGAGCACGAAGCGGTGCAACAGGCGGTCGTCACTCTACACGAGGATGCCGGAAATAAACTGCTCGTCGCGTATGTTGTAACGGCATCGAATCCGACCGCGGCAGAGTTGCGCGCACATCTCAAGGAGCGGCTGCCGGATTACATGATGCCGGCGTCGTTTATCTACCTCGATGAATTGCCGCTCACCGCCAACGGCAAGCTCGATCGCCGCGCGTTACCGTCAGCCGACTTGTCGCAGGTTGTCGCCGATCAGTTCGTCGCACCGCGTAATGATTTTGAAGAGAAGCTATCCGCGATCTGGACGGAGTTGTTGCCAGTGAAGCGCGTCGGTGTTCACGACAACTTCTTCATGCTCGGCGGTCACTCGTTACTCGCGATTCACATCATCACGCGCGTGCGAGAAGAGTTTAAGCGCGAGATACCGATACGGCGTTTTCTCGAAGAACCCACGATCGCGAACCTCGCAGAAGTCTTGCAAGAGCAACCCGAGCCGGAATTCACCCCAGCACCGATACCTGTAATCACTCGCACCACTCGCGTGAAACTGTCATTGAACTAGCTTTCTGTTTGTGTTTTTTGCGTACACAAAGACACAAACAAAGAATCTTTCCCATGAACGAAGGAATCCTATCCGCTATCGGCAACACGCCGCTGATTCGCCTCGGAAAACTTTCCGAGAAGCTGAACCTCGAGGTGTTTGCAAAACTCGAAGCGCTCAACCCGGGCGGCAGTATGAAAGACCGCCCCGCGGCCAACATCATCAAGAACGCGATGCGCGCCGGCCGGATCAAACCGGGTTCAGTCGTGGTCGAGTCCAGCTCCGGGAACATGGGCGTCGGCCTGGCCCAAACATGCGCCTACTACGGCCTTAGATTCATCTGTGTCGTCGACGTGAAGGCAACTACTCAGAATCTGCGACTCCTCAGAGCGTACGGAGCGGAAGTCGATCTCGTTACCGAACCTGATCCCGTCACGGGAGACTTTCTACAAGCGCGGATCAATCGAGTCAACGAACTGCTCAACACGATCGAAGACAGCTTTTGGCCCGACCAGTATTCGAACCGCAATAACTCAGGCGCTCATTACCAAACCATGCGCGAAGTTGCAGAAGCGCTCGCGGGCGACGTCGACTATTTCTTCTGCGCCACCAGCACGTGCGGCACGTTGCGAGGCTGTTCGGAATTCGTGAAAGAGAACGGTTTGCGCACTCAGGTGATTGCCGTCGACGCCATCGGCAGCATCATCTTCGGTGGTCCAAAAGCAGAGCGCCTGATTCCCGGTCACGGCGCCTCCGTCAGACCCCGATTGTTCGAAGAAGGTTTCGCCGATCGGTTCGTGCAGGTTTCCGATCTCGATTGCGTTATCGGTTGCCGTCATCTGCTCAAGACAGAATCAATTCTCGCCGGTGGCTCGTCCGGCGCCATCATTTCTGCACTACATCACGACCGAGTGAACATTCCCGACAATTCGACCTGCGTGTTGCTCCTCGCCGATCGAGGCGAGCGTTACCTCGACACCGTCTATTCAGACGAGTGGGTCGTTGGACACTTTGGCTACATCCCGGAAGTCCGGGACAACCGACTCGAGACCGAATCATGCCAGCTCGTGATATTTTGATTCTACGTGGCAACGAGGTTAGCTCTTTGCTGAAAGGCAGGGAACTGGATCTGATCGATCTGGTCGGGCGCGCGTACGTGACGCACGGCCGTGGTAACAGCTCTCTGCCGCATTCTTCTTTTTTGCTGTTTCCGCATCGCAAGCGCGACCGCATCATCGCTCTGCCGGCGTACCTCGGAGACCAGTTTGAAGTTTCAGGCATCAAGTGGATCGCGTCGTTTCCGGACAATGTCGATCAGGGGATCGAGCGGGCTTCGGCGGTTTTGATTCTGAACTCGATGAACACCGGCCGGCCCGAAGTGATCATGGAGAGTTCGTTGATCAGCGCGCAGCGGACGGCGGCGAGCGCGGCACTTGCAGCACGGACGCTTCATGGCGAAGCTGGTCCAACGTGCGTCGGATTCATTGGTTGTGGACCAATCAACTATCAGATCGCGAAGTTTGTGCTGGCTGTGTGGCCTGACACTCGAGCGTTCAGACTCTTCGACCTTTCGCGAGAGCGCGCCGCTGAGTTCGGGCAGGACTGTTTAAGGCTGCAATCCGAGCTGAGGATTGAGATCGTCGATTCGTCGCAAGCGGTTTTGAGTGCGTGCCCGGTCGTGTCGATGGCGACGACTGCTGCTACGCCACACATTTCGGATCTCTCGATGTGTTTGCCGAACGCCACGATTCTTCACGTATCGCTCAGAGACATCGCGCCGGAAGCGATTCTCGAGAGCACAAACATCGTCGACGATGCCGACCACGTTTGCCGTGCCGGTACTTCGGTGTATCTCGCCGAACAGCTCGCCGGTCACAGAGATTTCATAACCGCGACGCTCGCTGAAGTGTTGAGCGGAGAAAAGAAGCTCGAGCGAGATCAGCGCCCGGTGATCTTCAGTCCCTTCGGCCTCGGCGTTCTCGACGTCGCCGTAGCGAAGCTAGTGACAACCTTGGCAGTCGAAGCGCAAGTCGGAACCGTGTTGGACTCATTCATCCCCGATCCCGCAGTCGCCAGACTGTAATCTGTGCAACCTGTGTACAAAGCTTGAGGAGGATTTACCGCATGCCCAAGATGGGGAAGTATTGCAAAGTCTACCCAATCACCAAACTTCGCGAGTTTGATAAATGGACTGAGAAGTCCGAGCTGAACGAAGCCGATTATCTTTATCTCCAGGAAGATTACACCGTCACCGACGGCATCTTCATCGATGAGAACACAATCTTCGCCGAGGTGACCCCTGAATGGATCACCTTCTGCAAGAACCACCTGAATTTCGACGCTCCGGTTTACGAAACCGCCGCTGCCCGAGCAGTAATCGAGCAATGATCAATCCTTCGACTTACGAGCCTGCCCATACCGATCCGAACGTCTTCTGTGCGGACGAGGACGAGGTGTTTCTGTTACCCACCTCGTTCGCGCAGCAGCGACTCTGGTTCATCGACCAGCTCGAGTCGGGCAGCCCGTTTTACAACATCTCGGCCGCGTTTCAGGTTGAGGGCAAACTCAACCTGGCCGCGCTCGAGTATGCAATCAACGGCGTGGTGGCTCGCCATGAAGTCCTGCGCACAATCTTTCCGAACGTCGACGGTGAACCAATGCAGGCCGTGTTGACGGATGTGCCGCGTATTCAAATACCGCTGACGGAGCTGGAGTTTGTGCCGGAGGAGAACAAGAAGGAATTCGCGCTGGAATTGGCGCGGGCACACTCACGCAGCCCGTTCAACTTAACGACGTGGCCACTCATCCGCGTCTCTCTCATACGGCTGCACAAGCAGAACCACATCCTCGTGATCAATGTGCACCACATCATCAGCGACGGCTGGTCCATGGGCGTGCTGATCAGGGAAGTGAGCGAACTCTACAGCAGCTACGATCGCGGCGAAGAGACCGGACTACCCGAACTCGAGATTCAGTACGCAGATTACGCCGCGTGGCAACGCGAACATCTGAGCGCGAGGCAGGAAAACGAGGAGTTGGAATATTGGACCAACCACCTCGCAGTGCAGGAGACTGTCGAGCTCGCGACAGATCGTCCTCGTCCGGCAGTGCAGACTTATCAAGGTGGCAGGGAACGATTGGATGTAAGCCCGGAAGTAACCGCAGCACTGAAGGAAGTCAGCAAGCAGACCGGCGCGACGCTCTTTATGACGCTGCTCGCCGCGCTGAGAATCGTTTTGTGGCGACACAGCGGAGAAGCGCAGAGCATCGTCGGCACACCGGTCGCGGGCAGAAACAGGCGAGAGGTCGAGGGGCTGATCGGGCTGTTTATCAACACGCTGGCGCTGCGCTCTGAAATCGATGAGACGCGAACGTTCCGCGAGCAGTTGAGGTTCGAGCGAGATGTTTGCATCGGAGGCTTTGCGAACCAGGCGGTGCCGTTTCACAAGGTTGTGGAACGCGTCCAACCCGAACGAAGCCTGAGTCACACGCCGATCTTCCAGGTGATGTTTGCGCTCCAGAACACGCCGGCAACGCCGAGGTTTTCAGGTTTGACGTTGACGCAGCTCGATCTCGACAATGGCTTCACGCTGGTCGATCTCGCCGTGCTGTTAACTGAAGACGACGGCCGCATCACCGGATCAGTTCGTTACAGCACCGATCTATTTAATACCGGCACGATCCGGAGACTGATCTCTCAATACACGCAGGTACTTTCCGAAGTCGCAGAAAACGCTGACATGCCGATTCGCGAGTTGGGCCAGCTTACCGCCGCCGACCGCCGCCTGATCCTGCGTGACTTCAACGACACCGCTCGATCTTTTCCGCGCGATTTGAGTGTTTGCGATCTATTTCTCGGGCAGGTGCGAACGCGGCCGGAAGCGATCGCCCTGGTAGCGGGGGATGAACAGGTCAGTTACGAACAACTCAATCGCAGGGCCAACAAGCTCGCTCATTATCTGATCGGCAGAGGAGTTGAGGCGGAAAGCGTCGTAGGCATTCATCTCGAGCGAAGCGTCGACCTGATCGTTGGATTGCTCGCGATTCTCAAGGCTGGCGGCGCATACGTGCCGCTCGATCCGAATTCCCCCGCGCGGTTCAGGCAGATGCTGCACGACGCGGGCGTGCAGGTCGTCATCAGTCACAGCAAGCACAGCGAGGCTTTAGCAAACGCACTCACCGAAGACGTCGAACTGTTGCTGATCGACGAACATCGATCGCAGATCGATTCGCAAAGTGACGCCGAGCCGGCCAAGCGAGCACAAGCCCAGAACGTTTGCTACGTCATTTTCACTTCCGGTTCGACAGGCGTGCCCAAAGGCGTGATGATCCAGCACTCGTCGCTGACAAATCTCGTTGCCTGGCACAATCAAGAGTATTCAGTGACAGGCTCGGACGTGGCGACAATTCTGGCGCGGCAGGGATTCGACGCGTCTGTGTGGGAGCTTTGGCCTTACCTGTGCGCCGGTGCAAGGCTGGTCATTTGCGACGACGAGATGAGCCGGACCGGCGCGGGCTTGAGCGAATGGATTGCGGAGCAGGGAGTCACGATCACTTTCCTCGCCACGCCTCTTGCCGAAGCTGTGATGAGCGACGAGGCACTCGCAACGGGCACGCTTCGCTACCTGCTGACCGGCGGAGATCAACTGAAGAAATACGCGCCTCAAAACGCCGGCTACAAGCTGGTGAATCACTATGGTCCAACCGAGAGCACGGTTGTTACGAGCAGTGGAGAAGTCACTCATCACGCAGACGTCACATTGCGCCGGCCCTCAATCGGCAAGCCGATAGATAACACGAGGGTTTATATCCTTGACGAGCAACTGCAACCGGTTGCGATCGGAGTCGAAGGCGAGTTGTACGTAGCCGGCGACGGGCTCGCAAGAGGATATGCGCAACGACCCGCTCTAACCGCGGAACGCTTCGTTCCCGATCCGTTAGGCATGCTCTCCGGCGAGCGGATGTACCGTACGGGCGACGTCTGTCGTTGGACCAACGAAGGCGACATCGAGTTCATCGGACGCCGCGACCACCAGGTGAAGATTCGCGGTTACCGGATTGAGCTGGGCGAGATCGAGACGGCTGCAATGAATGTCGAGTGGGTGGACCAGGCCGTCGTCGTAGTCGTCGAGACACCGCAGTTAGGCAAGCAGTTGGTTGGTTTTTACGTCGAGAGCGAACCCGAACAGACGGCGGTGCGCGACCTCAACGCGGAGTTGAGCGGCCGTGTGCCGGAGTACATGAAAGTAGCGACGTGGGAACGTTCAGAGAAGTTGCCATTGAACGCGAACGGGAAGTTAGACCGTCGCGAGTTGGAACGAAACGCAGTCACAGTATTGGAGAAAGCAAGTGAAAGCGAATCGACTGAAGGAGATCAAACAACGAAGACGGCGATCGAAGAGATCGTTGCGGGCATCTGGCAAGAAGTACTTGGCCGAGCTGAAATCGGAATTGACGAAAGCTTTTTTGAAGCTGGCGGACACTCGCTACTCGCAACTCAGGTCGTAACGAGAATCAATGACGCGCTCGGAGTGGAGATCGGCGTCCGCGATCTGTTTGAGAGTCCGACTGTGCGCGAGTTCAGCGCGAAGATCGAGAACGGGTTGAGAAAAGAGCAGCAACCCATCACGCGTATCCGCCGCGATCAGCCCCTACCGCTCTCGTTTGCGCAGGAACGTTTCAGTTTTCTCGAGATGTTGCAACCTGGCACGGCGGTGTATCACATGCCGGCGGCGGTGCTGCTCACCGGCAACCTCAACGTGCGCGCGCTCGAACAGGCATTGAATGAAATCAGGAGCAGACACGAAATCCTAAGGACGCGGTTCGATCACGGCGTGCAAATCATCGAACCCGCCCACGACGAGAGTCTTTCGATTTGCGACCTCGAGCAGGTTTCCGCAGAGCAACGCGACGAGCAACTCAAGCGACTGATCCGGCAGCAAGCTAACACGCCATTTAATCTCTCGGCCGGCAGATTGATGCGGACGAGCTTGTTGAAGCTCAGCAGCGTCGAGCATGTGCTCGTGCTCGTGATGCACCATATCGTCAGCGACGGATGGTCGATGGGCGTGCTGATCAGGGAACTGAGCGAGCTTTACACTAGTTATGAACTCGGCGAAGAGAGTGGATTACCAGAGCTGGAGATCCAGTACGCAGATTTTGCTGCGTGGCAACGCGAGTCTCTGACCGCCGAGCGAGAGCGTGAAGAGCTGGAGTATTGGTCCAACCAACTCGCAGGACAGGAGAGCCTCGAACTGGCGACGGATCGCGTGCGGCCTGCGGTCCAGGGTTATGGCGGCGGGCGCGAACGGCTGGAGCTGAGCGAGGAAGTGACCGCCGCACTAAAACGAATCAGCAGGCAAGCCGGGTCGACACTCTTCATGACGATGCTCGCCGCGCTCAAGACCCTGCTATATCGCTATTCGAGCCAGGAAGACATCACCGTCGGTACACTGATTGCCGGCCGAAATCGCAAGGAAACAGAGAAACTGATCGGTCTGTTCATCAACGCGGTCGCGTTGCGTACCGATCTCTCGGGTGGTCCAACATTCGCTGAATTGCTGAAGCGCGTTCGCGAAGTAACGCTCGGCGCTTACGCACATCAGGACCTCCCGTTTGAGCGGTTGGTCGATCATCTGCACGCCGAGCGCGACATGAGCCGCTCGCCTCTGTTCCAGATCCTGTTCCTCTTCCAGAACGCTCCCCTGGGCACGCTCGAACTGCCCGGAATCACGCTCGCGCCCCTCGAGTACTACAGCGGCGCCGTTGGTTACGACTTGATGATCTCAGTCCGCGAACAGGGTCCGAACCTTCACGTCAAGTGGGAGTACAGCAAAGACCTGTTTGACGAAACAACGATCAAGCGGATGTTGCAGCACTATAGTGTTCTGCTCGAAGCCATCGCTTCCGATCCGCAGACACGTATTAGTGAATTGCCGCTGCTCGACGACGCGGAGCGCAAGCAGTTGTTGGTTGATTGGAACGATACGAATGCTTCGTATCCCGTGCATGAGCCGTTCACGCGTCTTTTCGAACTTCAGGTTGAGACTACTCCGGATGCCGTCGCGGTCCGTTGCGGAGACACGTCGCTCACGTATCGAGAGTTGAACGAGAGTGCAAATCGACTCGCCTGGCAGTTGATTGATTCCGGCGTTGGACCAGAAACCACGGTTGCCTTGTACGCGCAGCGCAGTGCTGAGTTTCTGACGGCGATGCTCGCGATCTTCAAGGCTGGAGGCACGTACCTGCCGCTCGATCCCGCATATCCCGCCAACCGGATTTCGCAGGCCATCGAACAGGCCCGCTGTGTCGCCGTGCTGGCTTCGCGCGAGTCGAGTCAGACTCTGAACGTTGCGTCGCCCGTGTTTGTGCTGGAAGAGCTGCTCGAACGTGATGCGTCGACTGCTAATCCACCGCACACGTCAACGCCGAACAATCTTTCGTACATAATTTTCACCTCCGGCTCAACCGGAACGCCGAAGGGCGCGATGATCGAACAGGCAGGGATGATCAATCACCTGTACGCGAAGATCACCGCGTTGGGACTCTCGCAATCTGACGTCGTCGCACAGACCGCTTCGCAGTGTTTCGATATTTCCGTCTGGCAGTTTTTGTCTGCGCTTCTCGTAGGTGGACGCGTGGAAGTGATCGCTGATGATGTGGTTCACGATCCCGCGTTGATGCTGGATCAGATCGAAGAGCGCGGAATCACGGTGCTGGAAGTGGTGCCGACGCTGCTGCGAGCAGTTCTGGAACAAGCCACGAATAATAAGCCGCGGGATCTCGGCGCTCTGAAGTGGGTCGTACCGACGGGTGAAGCGTTGGCTCCCGATCTCGCTCGACAGTGGACGATTACGTATCCGCAGATTCCGCTGATCAATGCTTATGGCCCAACCGAGTGTTCCGACGATGTGACGCATCATCAGATCGATACGCCGCCGGCGGAAGATCTCGCACACGTGCCGATTGGCCGGCCGATACCGAACATTGAAGCCTACATACTCGATCGAACGCTCTTGCCGGTGCCGATTGGCGTGCCCGGAGAGCTGTATGTCGGTGGTGTTGGAGTCGGCAGAGGTTACGTTGCCGATCCTGTGAAGACCGCGCAAAGCTTTGTGCCGTCTCCGTTCGGGCAGCAAGCGGGCGCGCGCCTCTACAAGACCGGCGATCTCGCGCGGTACCTGGACGATGGAAACATCGAGTATCTCGGACGAGCGGATCAACAGGTCAAGATACGTGGTTTCAGGATCGAAACGGGCGAGGTGCAGGCGACGTTGAGTTTGCATCCGGAAGTTCGCGCCGCAGTTGTTGCAGCGCGGACTGATTCCACCGGTAGCAAACATTTAGTTGCGTACGTGGTTCCGGATCAGGTCCTTACCCCCGATCTGCGGATGTTTCTCAAAGAGCGACTGCCTGAGTACATGGTGCCGTCTTTCTTCATCGGCGTTGACGATTTTCCACTCACACGTAACGGGAAGATCGATCACAAGGCGCTTGCGCAGTTGTCGTTGCCTGAGTCACATCGCGAACACGCGGTGATCGCTCCGAAGACGACGACGCAGGAGCATCTTGCAGAGATTTGGAAGCAGGTTCTCGAAATCCAGCAGGTCAGCATTCAGGACAGATTCCTCGACATCGGCGGCGACTCGATGCGCATCATTCGCGCGTACAGGGCATTGTCTGAGTTGTATCCCGAGCAGCTTACGGTCGCGGATCTGTTCAAATACAACACGATCGAATCGCTGGGCGCCTTCATCGATGCAACCAGCCCCGCCGAACAATTCACAGCAGTTCAGGGTTACGAACTGTAGTTGGATGAGGTCAGTACCGTAACGCGGTAGCGAGGGGTCGTACGTGAACCACTACCTTAAGAATTATCGTATGCGCGCGACTGACCCGACGCTACCGCGTTACGGTACTGACCTCATCCAACTGTGAGCCGTGATTGTTGAAACAAAACACGATCGAATCGCTGGGCGCCTTCATCGATGCAACCACAATAACGCCGAAGGCGTTCGCTAATTTCAGCCCAGGGTTGGAGCGTAGCGACAACCCTGGGATCACAAAACAGAACCAGGACCAACGCTGAAAGCGTTAGGCCTGTGCGGTATTAACCCTTTCAGCGTTTTTCAAAATATTTGTAACGTTTACGCTGTAGTTGGATGAGGTCAGTACCGTAACGCGGTAGCGTCGGGTCGTACGTGAACCACTACCTTAAGAATTATCGTATGCGCGCGACTGACCCGACGCTACCGCGTTACGGTACTGACCTCATCCAACTGTGACCGTGATTATTACGCCGTGAAGATCGACCACGCTTCATTAACCACATTGCGCAAGTACCTCGACGAGATGATGTACTCGTTGATGGACTTCCGCATGTCGTTCCACGTCGAGATGAGTTCGCTCGGCTTTCCGACGATTCAATCGCTGCGAGCCGCGCTGCGCCAACTCGATGCGGCGCACCGCGTACTCTTCCGTCTTTTCCGCATCGGCGAAAGTGTCGACGACGAATCGATCAGAACCGTGTTACCAACGAATGTGCTCGAGGCGCTGGTCCAATCAGAGTTGTTGATACAAGACGAAGCGAACGAGTGGCGCACGCCGAGCCTGCTGATCGTGCCGGCTGAAGGTTTATACCTACTGGTAGGAATACCGCCGATCTACTCGACCGCCAGCAGAGCTTGCAACACCGGATTCGACGTGTCGTCATCGATCGTCGCGAGGTCTTTACCGGTTTCGCTCGTGGGTTTGAGAGTTCTCGACATCTGTTCCGGCAGCGGCATCCAGGCATTGCTATGCGCCAGGCGCGGCGCTGACTCTGTCGTCGGTCTGGAACTGAACGAGGAAGCCGTTTTCACCGCGCGCGCGAATGCAGTCTTAAACCACGTGGACGATAGAGTTGAGTTTCGACAGTCAGACAAACTCGCGGCCCTGGACGCGTCCGAGCGTTTCGACTTCGTCGTTTGCAACACTCCGTCGGCGCCGATGATCTCGCAAACAGGCGAACCATCGTGTCTGGAACAGATCGGCAACATCGTCCTGCTCGATCTGCTCGAGCAACTGCCACGTCACTTGCAACCCGGAGCGCGCGGAGTAGTGAGCGCCTGGCGCTCATTCGGTTTCGAATCACGCACGTATCAACTGACGGCGATCGCGTCACAACTTGCGAACGAGGGTTTCTCGACTTCGGCTTACATCGATCAAGCACCAAACACGATCGAGAGCCTGATGCGTGGTTTGCAGACCGAGATAGAACGCCGGCCCGGTATGGACCGCGCCGCTGCACGCGTGATGGCGAACCGCTTGCGCGAGCAGTTGCAGCAGCCCGAAAAACCGGTTGACGGCGCGTACAACCAGCTCCTTTTCATCGAACACGGACAGAACGAGGCAGATCTCAGCGTCTATCCACTCTTCTCGGCATCACGCGCACAGCAGAACCCAGCGACAATCTAAAATGGATAACCACGACGTAGCCATTATCGGCATCAGCGGAATCTACCCCCTGGCGGAAAACATTGCGGACTTCTACGCGGTTTTGAGTCAGGGTGTGGATTGCGTGCGTGAAGTGTCGAGTGAACGGCGCGAACTTCTGGGTATTGCCGAGTCAGAGCGATTGGGGGAAGTGGCGAGTCTTGACCGAGTCGACGAATTCGATCACAAGTTCTTCAACATCTCTTTGAAAGAGGCGGAGTACATGGACCCGCAGCAACGCATGCTGTTGCAGCTTGCGTGTGCGGCCATCGAGAACGCCGGCTATAGTTTGCAGCAACTGCGCGGTTCGAAGACTGCAGTCATCCTGAGCGCCTCGAACAACGATTATCAGAAGCTCTTCGATCAGTTGGATCCGACTGTTTCCACCGGCATTCTGCCAGCGGCTCTGGCAGGCCGTATCGCATACCTTCTCGATTTTCATGGACCAGCGTTCGTCGTCGACACTGCTTGCTCGTCTTCTTTGGTGGCGATTTACGAAGCGTCGAGAAAGATCGCTTCGGGCGAAGTGGACTTCGCGCTCGCCGGCGGCATCAACATCTTCTTCACGCCGCGTCAGGTGAATGCGTCAGGCACGCAACCCGAGGCAGATTCGTACGGTGAGTCAGCCGATATCGGAATCATGGCGCCCGACGGCCGATCGAAAACGTTCGACGCTGCGGCAAACGGAACTGGCTGGGGCGAAGGCGGCGGCATTGTTTTCCTGAAGTCTTTTGTTAAGGCGGTTGAGGATCGCGACGTCATTCACGCAGTCATCAAAGGTGGAGCGGTCAATCAGGATGGCGGACGTTCGAGCGGTCTCACGGCGCCGAGTCCGTTGGCGCAAACCGAGGTGATGCTCGCAGCGTGGGAAGCTGCGGCGGTCGAGCCGGAAACGATTTCCTACATTGAGGCACACGGCACTGGCACAAAACTCGGCGATCCGATCGAGATCAAAGGCATTAACGACGCGTTCGCGCGCGGAACGCAATTGAAGCCTCGATGCGGGATCGGTTCAGTAAAAACGAACATCGGACATCTCGTTGGTGCGGCTGGTATCGCAGGTCTGACGAAGACTGTCTTGTCGCTCAAGCATAGGAAAGTATTTCCGTCGCTTCACTTCAAAGAAGCGAACCCGCTGATTGATTTCGCCAACTCGCCGGTGTCGGTTGAGAGTGAGTTGCGTGATTGGAGTCTTCCGCCGAACGTGAGCGTGAGACGCGCGGGCGTGAGTTCGTTCGGTCTGAGTGGGACCAACGCTCATCTGATTTTGGAAGAGCCACCGGCGGCGAGAAAGAGTGACTCAGTTTCGACTCCGGTGCTGTTCACGCTCTCGGCCAAACAACCTCAGGCTCTGAGCCGCTACATTTCCGAGTTTATTCCGTGGTTGAAAGCTACCCAATACTCGTGGACTGACATCGCTTACACGGCAAATACGGGTCGTGATGCATATGCCTATCGCTTCGCATGTGTGGCGCAAGACAAGCAGGACTTAGTCGCGACGCTCGAACGATTTCTCACTGAAACACGTGATTGGAATGGAGTCTCAAAATCGGAAAGACCAGTTATCTTTCTGCTCTCTGGCCAGGAAGAGTTGGAAGCAGATGCTATCGATCGTCTGCACAACGACTATCGCGAGTTCGCTCAGGCCGTAGCGGCGTGCCGCCAGGTCGTCAATGGCTCTGTACCCGAGTCTTTTGTGACTCAATACGCACTCTTCAAGACCTGGTGCGCGCTCGGAATCAACAGTTCAAAACTGATCGGCGCTGGTCCAGGCAATGGCATCGTCGCGAACGCCACTGGGCGGATGACCCTCGAAGAGACGCTGAAGAACGTTTCCTCGAACCACTGGAAAAACACACTCGATCCCGAGAAGCTCAAAGCCGTGCTCGCAGAAGTTACAAAGAACGAGAATCCGCTGTTCCTGGAGATCGGCGGGCGAGGCGTGCTTGGAAACGCGATCGAGAATCTCGACGGTCACAAGCACGATGTGGTTACTGCTTTCGACGACGCGGGTTCTGGTTGTTTGCTCGAGGCGATGGCCAAGCTCTACGCCGCCGGCGCAAAGATTGATTGGCAGAAGTTATACGACGGCCAGACGCATTTCCGCGTCGAGCTGCCCACGTATCCTTTCGAGAAAACGCGTTGCTGGATCAAGACGATCGGTGTTCGCCAGGCAGAGCAACCACCGCGCGCGATGAAGACTCCGGAAATTGATGCGCGCAGCCTGGGGCTGTTGACGGATGAGAACACGACCGAAACACAGCAGAAAGTCGCAGCGATCTGGGGCGAGGTGCTGAAAGTTGAGCAGCTTGGTCTCGAAGACGACTACTTCGATCTCGGCGGTAACTCTCTGAACGGCACACAACTCATCACGCGACTCGAAAAAGAGTTTGGCGCGAAACTCGAATTCGAAGATCTGTACGACTACTGCACCGTCGGTATGATCGCGACATACATCGATAGTTTGACCGCCGCGCCTGAGATCAGTGAGCCAAGAGCAGTTGCACCGGCAATGCTCAGCCGCGTGGATCGCGATGGTCCGTTGCCGCTTTCGTTTGCGCAGCAGCGGCTGTGGTTCCTCGACGAGCTCGAGCCCGGCAGCGCGTTCTACAACATGACGTTCGCGGCGAGCTTGAATGGATCGCTGCGGGTTGATGTGCTTGAAAGCGCGTTGCGTGAAGTCGTTGCTCGTCACGAGATACTTCGCACGAGTTTTCAGACAGTCGCAGGCACACCGCAACAGATTATTGCTTCGGATCTCGCAGTGTCCCTCAACATCGAAGACTTGAGCGGCGTTCCAGAATCCGAAAGAGACGCTGCGGCAAACAAGCTCGCGAGCGAGGAAGCGCAGCGTCCGTTTGATCTGAGCCAACCACCGCTCATGCGCGCGTCACTGCTGCGGCTCAACGAGCACGAACACATCCTGCTGCTCACGATGCACCACATCGTTTGTGATTACTGGTCCGTAGGGCTCCTGATTCAGGAAATGGCTGCGTTGTATGGCGCGTTTGCGGCCGGCATGCCATCGCCGTTGTCTGATCTACCGATTCAATACGCAGACTTCGCGCATTGGCAGCAATCGTCATTCAAAGGCGAGGTGTTGGACCAACAGCTTTCGTACTGGAAGACGATGCTGAAAGGCAGTCCGGGCGTCCTGGAACTGACGACCGATAAACCCCGGCCTGCTATCCAGACTTTCCGCGGCGCCAGGGAGTACGCGATTCTGCCGCGCGAGCTAACCGAATCTCTCAAACAATTCAGCCGCCAGGAAGAAGTCACGCTGTTCATGACGCTCTTCGCAGCGTTTCAGGTCCTGCTGCATCGCTACACCGGACAGGAAGACATCTCCGTTGGTACACCCATCGCGAACCGCAACCGCCCCGAAATCGAAAAGCTCATCGGCTTCTTCGCGAATACTCTTGTTCTTCGCACACACCTGAGCGGCACACCTTCATTCCGAGAGTTGCTTCAGCGGGTAAGGGAAGTCGCGCTTGGCGCGTATGCGAACCAGGATCTGCCGTTCGAACGCATCGTCGAAGAGTTACAACCACGCCGCGACCTCTCTCGCACGCCGCTCTTCCAGGTGCTCTTCGTATTTCAGAACATCGCGCTCGAAGTGTTTCGACTGCCGGAGCTGAACATCAGCTTCGTCGAACCCGATACCGGAACTTCGAAATTCGATCTCACGCTTTCCATGATGGAGCGAGGCGATTCGCTCGCGATGAGACTCGAATACAACACCGACATCTTCGAGGCGACGACGATCAAACGAATGCTCCAGCACATGGAGACGTTGTTGCAGTCGATCGTTACGGATCCGAGTCGCAAACTGGCCGAGCTCGAATTGATGGCGGGCGACGAGCGGAACCGAATCGTCACGGAGTGGAACGACACGCGCAGCACGGTCGCACCTGCTCGCACCGTCCATCATCTGTTCGAAGAGCAAGCGGCACGCATGCCGAATGAAGTCGCTGCCGTCTTCGAGAATGAGGCTATTTCTTATCGAGAGTTGGACCAACGTGCGAACCGGCTCGCGAATCATCTGCGCAAGATGGGTGTCGGGCCTGACATCACCGCCGGCATACTCTGCGAACGCTCGCTGGATCTTTTGGTGGCGGTGCTCGGCGTTCTTAAAGCCGGTGGCGCTTACGTCCCGCTCGATCCGCAGTATCCGCAGCAACGTCTCGCGTACATGCTGGAAGACTCGCGCGCGCACCTGCTGTTAACGCATCGCGGATTGCACTCTTTAATCGCGTCCTGTGAGCTGCCAATAGTTGATTTCGACACGGCTCGATCTGCAATCGCGAATGAGAGCGAAACGATCTCCGCGCCGGACATGACTGGTGAAGAGTTGGCTTACGTCATCTACACGTCAGGCTCAACCGGCAATCCAAAAGGCGTTGCAATGCCGCATCGAGCGCTGACGAATTTGATCGAGTGGCAAGCATCTGCGCTCGATCTGGTACCCGAAGCACGCACGTTACAGTTTTCCTCGATCAGCTTTGACGCCTCGTTCAACGAGATGTTCACGTGCTGGCACACGGGCGGGATGCTGGTGCTCGCGTCAGATGAGCTGCGACGAGATACGAGCCGATTGATAGATTTCCTGAATGAACAAAGAGTGCGTCGTCTGTTCCTGCCGTACGTCGCGCTGAGTCAGATCGCGAACGTTTTTTCAGAGACCGGTCAATTCCCGGAACATGTGCGCGAGATTCTCTGCACGGCGGAGCAGTTACAGGTCAGCGACGCTGTGCGACAACTCTTCGCGCGTTCGCGTGTCTGCCGGCTGCTGAACGAGTACGGCCCATCGGAGAGTCACGTCGTTACGGTGCACGAGCTTCACGGGCCGGCGAGTGATTGGCCCAAGCTGCCGCCAATCGGAAAACCGATCGCAAACACGGAAATCTATCTGCTCGACGCGCAGATGCAGGTTTGTCCCGTAGGCGTCCCGGGAGAGTTGTACATCGGTGGCGACAGTCTTGCGCGCGGGTACGTCGGACGAGCGGCGATGACGGCCGATCGGTTTATCCCCAATCCGTTCGGCACGAGAGCTGGTTCGAGGCTGTACCGCACCGGAGACATTGCGCGCTATCTCGAGAACGGAGCGATCGAGTTTCTCGGAAGGAAAGACAACCAGGTAAAGATACGGGGCTTTCGCATCGAGCCGGGCGAGATTGAAACGCTGCTGAGAAAGCATCCGCAGATCAAAGAAGCAGTCGTGACGGTCGCCGAAGATGACAGTGGTGACAAGAGATTGATCGCGCACCTCGTCGCGCAAGGTGAGTCGCGACCGAATGATTTACGCAGTGAGTTAAAACAGCACCTTCCTGATTACATGATCCCATCCGCGTTCAACTTCGTCGCGGATCTGCCGCTGACGCCGAGCGGCAAGATCGATCGGCTCACGCTCGCGAAGAATGTTGATTGGAAACAGAGTCTGCAAAGAGTTTACGTCGCGCCGCGGAATGAGATCGAAGAGTCGCTGGCGACAATGTGGGGCGAAGTATTGAAACTCGAAAAGGTTGGCATACACGACAACTTCTTCGAAATCGGTGGGCATTCTTTGTTGGCAGCGCGGCTGATCTCCCGCGTGCGCACAATGCAGCAAGTGGAACTGCCGTTACGCACGCTCTTCGAAGACCCAACCGTCGCCGGACTCGCCAACTCAATCGAGAAGTTGAAACAACAGCACGCT
>DATNCH010000207.1:0-4807 GCA_035571655.1 Pyrinomonadaceae bacterium | reverse complement strand
CGGAGACCGCGCGGTGTCAGCAATTCACGTTCGACGACACTCAGAATACTCACAGCTCGATCTTTTGCGACCATTGTGTTCGTCAGGCTGAGCGCAATTACCTGGTTCGGCCTGATCGACGCGTCTCGAATTTCACCGTTTACGACATCGTAAAGACAACCGGCCTGCTCATTCCAGAACAGCGCGTTGAAGCTGGTGCGCGCTTTGTCTGCCATCAAGCCGTACTCCTGCTTCGCGTCCGGCTCGCTGAATGTTCCTGCCAGTTCTTCCATCACCCGCAATGCGTTGTACCAAAGCGCCTGAATCTCAACAGGCTTTCCATAACGCGGCGTCACCACTCGATCACCGACCCTTGCATCCATCCAAGTCAGTTGCACGCCCGGTTCGCCCGAGAAAAGTAACCCGTCATCATCTACGTGGATTCGATAACGAGTGCCTTTTACGTGCCACTCAATAATGTCCTGGAGCACCGAATACAGACCTGTTCTGACGAACTCATAATCTCCGGTGTAGTGCACGAACGAACGCACTGCTTCGAAGAACCACAGAGTTGCGTCGACGGTGTTGTATTCCGGTGTTTCGCCAGCATCCGGAAATCGGTTTGGCAACATGCCTCGATCGACATATTTTGAGAAACCTGTCAGAACGTGCTTCGCAATGTCCCAGCGTCCATTGACGAGCGTCAAACCTGGTAATGCAATCATCGTGTCTCGGCCCCAGTCTGCAAACCAGTGATATCCCGCGATCACCGTTTCACCACGTTCGCGCGAGACGATGAATTGATCGCCAGCGGTCGTCAACACCGTAACGAGGTCCGTTTTGTCAGTTGACCGTCGTTCGAGTTCAGCTTTGCGATAAGTGTCAGCATCACTGGCCCTATGTTGTGCAGTTGATGCAAGAATGTTTACCCTCGTTCTGGAATTCATCTCGAAGGTTAGCGTACAAGGATTGAACAGATCTTCCGTGAAATCCAATCCGCGTTCCTGTTCGACGGCATATTCGAAATTGCGATACCAAAATCCGTTTGTATCGATCGCCGCCGGGTCGTGTGCGAGATGAAGTGCCGGAAGGTCACTGTACGGCCGAAAAGTTGTGAGACCCGGCTCGGTTTCGATGTGAGCATTGAGAGCATCGTTCACGTGCGTTGTACTGTGATAATCACGGGAAGCAATCAGCGGTCGAATCTCCAGTCTGATATCCGCGTGATCCGTGTTCTTCAACTCGTACTGAACGACGGTCGTGTTCTCTCCCTGGACCATGAATACTGATTTATCGAGGCGCACGCCTTCGATCTCATACGTAAAAACTGGAAATGGATCCAGACGAAAGCCAGTCTGATACTTGAAGCCCTGCGGATGTATCACGCCCGGATATTGATTCGACGATAATTCATACCGCCGGCCATCGATCAGTAGTGTCTCTTCAAGCTTCGAGAGCAAGACAAATCGACCGACCGGAGGCTTCGTCGCCGCAGTAAGTAATCCGTGGTATCGGCGGGTATTCAGTCCATAGATCGTGGACGAGGAAAATCCGCCGATGCCATTCGTCTCGAGCCATTCGCGAGTCAAAGCAACGTTTGGATCGCCGCAGCTTTCCTGATCAATCTCAATCATGATTACAACTCCGCAACCTCGCAGAACACCTTGATTGCGCCGTTAGGGTTGGTGAGCTTCGCAAACAACTCCTGAAAATTTTCCAAGCCGCGGACGGGATGCGTCAGTAAACGCGATAGCCACCCGGTATACTCGGCCTCAGCCTGAGCAAGATCCTTAACACCCATCTCAAAGTACTCGCGATTTGCATTCACCGTCCCAACCATCACTTTATTACCAAGCACAAATTCAAGATTGATCTTGTCAGCCGGAACCTCGACTTTACGATCGCCGCCAGTGACGCTTGACAGCACCAGCACACCGTTCTTGCCGAGTGCTTGCATGCTGTCGAAAACAACCGGCGAGAAACCGGTTGCTTCGAAGATGATGTCAAATGGCCCGTACTTCTTTGCGCCTTCGAGAATCGATAAATCTTCCGTCGATTGATAAGTACCGCCGATCGCCTCGATCAGATCAGAATTCAGATAAGGCTTTCGTATCTTGCCAAACGTTGTCACCTGCAATCCCTTGAGGCGCAGGACCAGCGTCGCCAGCAAACCAATCGTGCCCGCACCCATGACCGCTGCGCGCTTCGGTTTCCATACTCTGAGACGACGTTGAATCTCGTACGCCTGGGCAATTCCCTTCTCAACGACCGTTGTCGGTTCCAGCAGCACGCCGACTTCTTTCAGACCTTGCGGTATCTTCACGATGAACTCGGCATCGTCGACGTAATACTCGCTCATGTACCCGTGACGCAGATTGATGCCGCGTTCGAAGTAGGTGTCGTCGGTCGTCATATCGTTCGTGCCGATCAAGTCGTAAATACTCGAACCCGGCCGCCGCACTGTTGCGACCACGTAATCACCCGGTTTGACTTCGGTTACATTTGGACCAACTGCTTCAACTTGCCCAAAACTCTCGTGACCGATGATCAGGAAATCGTATCCGGGAGGCGCCTGTCCATACTCAGCCGCATTGATCTCTTTGTCTGTTCCATCGACGCCTACGCGCAGGACACGCACGAGCACGCCTCGCCCTTTCGGTACGTCGCCGACCTTTGGCGCCGGCAGTTCTGTCAGATGGACAGTATTTGGTTTTCCGGGTTTGACTGCGATTGCTTTCATGATGATTCCTTTATTTAGCTGGCTGAGATGGCGAGTTCCGACTGCACTCCGATGCGGGCGAGAGCTGACAAGACCCGGTTAGGTTCACCCAGGTCGCTCCAGCCGACATCTCCTACTCTCATCACCATTAGATCTCCTGGTCGCACGGCGAGCACATGATGAGAGAAGTTTGAATCTTCGATGTGCGAATACAGTGCAGCGAGAGCTTTGTGTTCATTCGCAGTTTCGAAGGCCGGCGTGATTGTTGCGAAGGCCGCATACATTTCCGGCATAGCGGCCCGCGTCATCTTCAGTAGTGCGTCTACACGTCCGACCATCACGAAACTGTTCCACAAGCAACCGCGCTGCATAAGAGAAGTTGCCAGATTCAAACTCGGCTTTTCCCAAAACTTTCGGACCCGCGTAATTGACTTTTGTGCGCTGGCGAGAATCGATGGTTGCGGTTCAATCCATCCATACTCTGTTTCCGGGGCGCTCGGAGTAATTCCAAGCAACATCACGCTCTGAGGCTGGACCTCGACACAATCCATCGCGACGTCGATGTGCGACATGAATTCTTCGTCATCCGCGAAGAAGTGATCCGAAGGGAACAGCGCAACGACTGCATCTGGCGATTTCGCCGCGACGCGCAGCAGGGCATAAAGGATCGCGGGCGCTGTTCCCTTGTTCACGGGTTGTTCGAGCAGGAGACCTGGTGGAATTTCTTCGGCGAGCGATTGATAAAAGCGGCGATGTTTCTGCGTGACGACGATCAACGTGCGGCTCGGTTCAATTGATAATGCGACTCGTCGCCTGGTCTGGTCCAGAAGCGTGCTGCCCCCGATAACCGGCACGAACTGTTTGGGCCGATTGTCACCGGTGATCGCGCGCGTCATCGATTGCAAACGCGTTCCATCTCCGCCGGCTAATATCATTGCGCATTTGTTTTTCATGATCATGAGTCGTGCCACGAAAAGTTTCCTTACAAGGGAGCCACAAAAAGGCACAAAAGACACAAAATAGGAAATCCGGGTTTGTGACTTTTGTGCCTTTTTGCGGCCGTTATTCGCCGGACTGTTGCAGGAGCTTCGCGACAAGGCCGGTCCAGCCTGTTTGGTGGCTGGCGCCGACACCCGCACCATTATCGCCATGGAAGTATTCGTGGAAAGGGATCAGATCGCGCCAGTTAGGATCAGCTTGAAATTTTTCGGCACCGCCAAAAACCGGCCGTCGCTGATCAGCGTCTTTCAAGAATATGCGTGAGAGACGTTTTGAAATCTCACCTGCGACTTCCCAGAGTGTCAGCATCTGACCAGAACCAACCGGACACTCAACTTTGAAATCTTCGCCCAGATAGTGATGGAACTTCTGCAACGACTCGACCAGCAGATAGTTCAGCGGAAACCAGATCGGTCCGCGCCAGTTGGAATTACCACCAAACAATCCGGTAGTCGATTCCGCCGGCTCATAATCCACGCGATGCTGTGTGCCGTTTACCTGCAGCATGTACGGGTGGTCCTTATGGAAACGAGAGATCGCGCGAACGCCGTATTGCGAAAGGAACTCATTCTCGTCCAACATCAATCGCAATACACTTCGTAGTTGATCCTGGCTGACGATTGAGAGTAAACGCCGTTCGGCATTTCCGGGCGTGCGCATGCATGCGACATTCGCCGTCAGGTCAGGCCGGTTCTGGATAAACCATTCCATCCGCCGCTTGAAATCCGGCAGGCGATCGAGCAGCTCCGGTTCCAATGTTTCGACAGCGAACAACGGAATCAAGCCGACCATCGAGCGAACCTTCATTGGAAACGGTTTGCCCTCGGGTAAGTGCAGCACGTCGTAGAAGAAACCGTCCTGCTCGTCCCACAACCTAATCTCGTCGTCGCCTCGGTTATTCATCGCGTGTGCGATGTAGAGAAAGTGCTCCCAGAACTTGCTGGCTACGTCTTCATAGGAAGGATCTTCTTTCGCGAGTTCCATCGCGATTGCCAAAAGATTCAGTGCATACATCGCCATCCAACTCGTGCCGTCGGATTGAGCGATATGTCCGCCCGTCGGCAGCGGTGCACTGCGATCGAAAACGCCGATGTTATCCAGACCGAGAAA
>DATNCH010000206.1:0-5174 GCA_035571655.1 Pyrinomonadaceae bacterium | reverse complement strand
TACATCGACAACCAGCACGGCGTCGCGGATCTCGAGATCGATCCGACGAATCCGAACATTCTCTACGCGGGCATGTGGAGTTTTGAGCGCAAGCCGTGGACACATCGCAGCGGCGACGAGAAGGGCGGGATTTACAAATCGCTCGATGCCGGACGCACCTGGAACAAGCTGACGAATGGATTGCCAAAGTTGATGGGACGCATCGGCATTCGCGTCGCGCCGAGTAATCCAAACGTCGTCTATGCAATCGTAGAAGCCAAAGATGGAACGCTCTATCGCTCCGACGATCGTGGTGAGACTTTCAAGATGGTCTCAAAACAGGATTCGATCGTCTCGCGCGGTTTTTATTACACGAAGGTGCGCGTCGATCCGACGAATGAGAACCACATCTTTGCAGTCGCGTCGACTCTGTTTACGTCAGTCGACGGAGGCAAGACGTTTCGGTCGATAACGAGCCGCAGTCATATCGACTTTCACGCGCTTTGGATCGATCCGAAGAATCCGAAACGAATGTGGCACGGGCAGGACGGCGGCATCGGCGTCACTTACGACGGCGGTGAGTCCTGGGAAGCTGTTTACAACATCCCGGTGGGCCAGTTCTATCAGGTTCACGCCGACAACCGAACGCCTTTTTATTACGTGATGGGCGGACTTCAGGACAACGGGTCGTGGGCCGGGCCGAGCCGCTCGCGCGAGCCGGCCGGCATCATGAACGATGATTGGCGCATGGTCAGCTTCGGCGACGGCTTTTACGTCATCAATAATCCTGACAATCCCGACGAGTATCTTTCCGAATCGCAGGGTGGAGACATTGTTTGGACTGACATGCGCTCGCGCGAGCAGCAATCGATAAACCCGTGGGGACGCGGCAGTGGCGGTGGTCCAGCCGAAGGCCAGAAATATCGCTTCAACTGGAACACCCCGATCGTGTTTTCACCACACGACAAGACGACGGTCTACCTCGCTGGGAATGTTCTGTTCAAGAGTCCAGACTTCGGCAAAACGTGGGAACAGATCAGCCAGGATCTGACGACCAACGATCCCGCGAAGCTCAAAGACGCAGGTGGACCAATCGCGATTGAGAATTCAACCGCCGAGTATCACGGAACGATCATCACTATCGCCGAGTCGCCCGCGCAAAAGGGACAGATCTGGGTGGGCACCGACGACGGCAACCTGCAACTCACGACGGACGGCGGAAAGAACTGGGCGAACTTAATTAAAAACGTGCCCGGCATCGCAGCAAACTCGCCTGTTTCGCACGTCGAGCCGTCTCGAACCAATGCGAGCACGGCGTACGTCGCGTTTGATCGTCACATGTTCGACGACTTCAAGCCGTTCGTCCTCAAGACCACCGATGCGGGCAAGACATGGACCAACATTTCCGGCAATCTGCCCGCGAAAGCATACGTGCAGGTCGTCCGGGAAGACCCGAAAAACACGAACCTGCTTTACGCCGGAACCGAGTTGGGTCTGTTTGCTTCGTACAACGGCGGCAAGGAGTGGATGCCGTTGAATCTCAAGAACCTTCCGAACGTCGCGGTCCACGATATCCTGGTCCACCCGCGTGACAACGATCTGATCCTTGCGACGCACGGCCGCAGCATCTGGATCTTTGATGATGCTACGGTGATTCAGCAGATGACGCCGCAGATTTTGAGCAGCAACGCGCACCTGTTCTCGATCCGGCCCGCATTGCGATACACCGCTCGCTTCACTCGCTACGGTATCGGCGACAAGGTCTTCGCCGGACCGAATCCGCAAACCGGAGCGTTGATTACTTACTACCTGAAAGACAAGCTCGACGAGAAAGCGACGCTCAAGGTCCAGGTCTTCGATCGCGACGGAAAGCTCGTGCAGGACATCGAGCGGCCCGCGCGTGAGAAGGGGTTGAATCGCATCGCGTGGAATCTGCGGTTTGGTGGTCCGGAAGTACGTCGTCCACCCACGGAAGAGCAGATCGCGTTCGGCGGCGGAGCGCGTGGTCCACAGGTGATGCCGGGGACTTACACTGTGAAGCTGACTGTGAACGACAAGGTTTTCGAAGAGCGAGTGGAAGTGAGACTAGATCCGAGCATCAACACGCCGCTCCCCGAACTTCAGGAAGCGCTCGACATGCAGATCAAGTTACGCGATATGCAGTCGACGCTTAACACTTCGCTCCGGTTTCTCGACAGTCTCAAAGAGCAGCTCAAGCAGGCGCAGACGACGATGAAGACGTTGCAGAAAGAGCCTGACAAAGAGATGACGAAGGCGCTCGAGGATTACATCAAGGCGTTGGATACGCTGACCGATCGGCTGTCGGCGCGAAACGAAGGTTTGGGTCTCGGGGGCAGGCAGCAGGTCGTGGACGATATCGGATCGCTGTTTTTCAATCTCGATACGAATTTTGGACCAACGGCTGGGCAGAAGCAGTACTTTGGAGAGATCGAGCCCGTGTATCGCGCGAGGGTTGATGAAGTGAATAAATTCCTGCGTGAGACGTTGCCGCAGTGGAATGAAAAACTACGCGCGTGGGGTGCACCGACACTCACCACGCGCAAGCCGTTGTAGCGTTAAGAAGGATTGCCTCGCAAAGCCGCAAAGACGCAAAGAAGAAGGCCCAATATTACGTCGGTACTTCTTCTTTGCGCCTTTGCGTCTTTGCGAGGCCAACCTAGTTCTGGCTAGCTGAAGCCAGTTGTTGTCCACGGGTCAGGCGGATGTTGCCGTTAATTCCCCTCGCGGTGATCCCGATTCCGCCGGTGCCGATGCGCGCCCAGTAGCTGCCTCGCTTACCACTCTGGTCGATTGAAACGTTCGGCAAGTCGGAAATAACTCGTCCATTCATTCCCTTCGCGTCGAAGTCCGCATTCAGATCCGACGCCAACTGCAATTCTATATTGCCATTGACGCCGCTCAGCGTTACACCATCGAGATCGATCTTCTTCACACCGACGACGATGCTTCCATTGATTCCTTTGAAGCTCGTTCTTCCGTTGGTGCTCGCAATCTGTACCCGGCCATTGATCCCTGAAACTTCAACGGCGCCGTCGATGTCGCCGGTTGTGAACGCGCCGTTAACACCTTTCGCGAGGAGTGAAATCTGGCGTGGGAGCTTCAAAGTAACGCGCTCGCCTGCGGAGTGACCAAAGAGCCGAGTAAAAAAGCCCCCATCCTTCTCGCCACGAATACGCAAACTGTTCGCGTCCGCCTCGACGATCACTTTACGCGCATCGAGTGCTTCCTGCGACGACGCGGTCCGTTCGATGTAAACCTCGGCGGTTTTCGTATCTGATGTCTCGATCTTTACGCCGCCGTTCAACCCCGAGAGTTCGACGCGCGCACCCGGTGAAAGCTCGTAACTCTGCCGGATTTCCTGACGAACATCGGCCGAAGCGTGGTGCGAAACGAGGTCGCGAAGGTCACCTCTCGAAGAAGAACGGGCGACCACGCCGGCGATGGCTGCAAGAAGCACCAGGAGGATGAATATGACTAAACGTTTCATGTAACTCGACCTCAAAAAGGGTGGAAATGGACACTCGGGGTCTTTAACGACAGACGCCGGAAAATTGTTTCGCTTGAAATTCGTTTTGCCAAACTACTTCCTTTACTGCCGCCGCCATGCAACAATGCCCTCCTACCTATGACAGACCGCAATTCGAAAGATCTGAAACTACTTCTGGTGGAAGACTTTGAGGACACGCGTCTCTTCATGCGTCTCGAACTCGAGGAGCTGGGCTTCATCGTGTTTGAAGCTGAAAACGGCCAGGTTGCGGTGGAGACCGCCATCCGCGAACAGCCGGACGTGATTCTGATGGACCTGACACTGCCGCTCATGGACGGCTTTGAGGCCACGAAGTTGATTCGCCAGAACGACCCACTCAAAAACGTTCCCATCATCGCCGTCACGGCGCACCAGGAGGATGACTTTCGTTCCGATGCGAAAGCGTCAGGCTTTGACGCATACGTCACAAAACCAATCGACGTCACCTGGCTCAAGGAACTGATCGCCGGTCTACTAATCTGATCCATGATCGTCATTCGAAATATCGAGAGCCTCGCGGAGATGCGCGAGGTGGAGCAACTGCAACGGGATATCTGGGGAGTTGACGAGCTCGAGGTGTATCCGGCGCTCGCGTTGAAACCGCAGACGGAAGTCGGGGCGATACTGATGGGCGCGTTTGCTGAAGGGCGGATGGTGGGGTTTGTGTTTGGGTTTCCGGGCATTCTGGATGGTGAGACGATCATTCATTCAGACATGCTTGGGATTCGCGAGGAGTATCGGTCACAGAATGTCGGGTACCTGTTGAAGATCGCGCAGCGTGATGCGGCGCTAGCGCGCGGAGTTAAACGCATCACGTGGACGTTCGATCCTTTGCAGTCGCGAAATGCGCATTTCAATTTTGCGAAGCTTGGGGTAATTGCGGATCGGTATTACGTTGATTATTACGGAGTGACGTCGAGCTTCCTGCACCGGTTTGGGACGGACAGGCTTTGGGTGACGTGGCTGTTGGAGCGTGAGCGCGTGAAGTCGCCGGTTGCGGGTAAGTCCTTACCGCGGCTGGTTCGCGTCGGAGAAGATCTCGAACCTGTCGAGGGCGATCCTCTCAGTGGACCACAAGTCATCATCGAGATCCCCGGCGAACTCAAATCTCATCACGAACGCTGGCGCGAAGCGACGCGACGCGCATTCACAAGCGCGATCGATGCGGGATACGAGGTCGAAGAGTTTTTTATCAGCGATGATCGCAAGGTGGGGAGATACTTGTTGAGACAGGATTGACAGGATTTTTCAAGATGAATCCTGAAAAATCCTGTCAATCTGTCTAAAATCCTGTAAATCCTGTCTAAAAACGCGCTTCGATCAAGCCGTCATAGGGCTTTCCGTGCTTCGCGGTTAGCTGCGGGTACGTCGCATGCTCCGCCCGTAATCCCTTCAAACCGAGCTTTCTCTCGACGTTCTTGATCTCGCTCGCCCTTCCCTCGATCTCCATAAACAATCCGAACGGCAACACGTCGATCACGATCTCAGTCTTACCGAGCGTCCACGTCTGCCGCCGCTTCTCGTAAACGAGCGCGGGCGTGAAACCGAGCGCTTCCAGTATCGCCGCCATCGCATCAGGATCTGCAACTTCAGTCTCTTCCTCGCGTTGCTGCTTGATCGCAGACGAACTCGGAATCCGCTTCTTGTA
>DATNCH010000205.1:0-3808 GCA_035571655.1 Pyrinomonadaceae bacterium | reverse complement strand
CGGCACCTCACGCATCTCCATCAGTGGTCCACTGACTCTGTACGTGCCGAGTTTCTCCGCGATGGAATTCGTTCTCACTAACGCTCGCGGACTCAACACAACATGTAACTCCTGATCGAGCCGGAAGACTTCGACGCCCTGATCGATCAGAGTGCCGATCATCTTCGCGACTGCTTCATCACGCGCCTGACCGGCTGGAATCAGATAGGCAATCGCGTCGCCTTTATTCTCGGGTAAGGTGAGGTTTGTTCTACCAAGCTCATAAAAGTTTCGCAGGTAATCAGCACGATACTTCGCGGCCATCGAGAGAATGGCTCGCGAGGCGATCATTTCCATGTCCATGATGTCGCGCGGGCGCCAGGTGCCTGCGGGCCATGGATCGGGAAAGTTTGTTACGGCCTCAGTCGCGCTGCGCATACCGCGTGTCGTGGATCTGGCGAGTTGTTCCGGAGTGACGGTGGCCGGCGTCATCAGTCTCGCACTCGCCGCTTCCGAGAGGATGCCGATCGAGTTGTGAAAGTAAGGCGCAGTACGAAAGCCGCCATGCCACCACGTGTCGTAGAGCGCATTCGTCAAAACACCCTTGAATCCGGCCGCTTGCAGATCGGCGGCGACTTTGTGTCCGATCAGTCCGACTTGCCGTAACAGCAATGGCGAGATGTTTGGGTTCGGTGGATCGTAAAACGGCGGAATGAAGAATCTCGAACCGTTCGAGCCCTGCTGGTGTACGTCGTAAACAATCTGCGGAAACCAGTCATGCCACAGCAAACGCGTGATGAGCTGACTCTCTTTCAGATTGAGCATGAACCAATCGCGGTTGTCGTCGTGACCGGCGTAGTGATGGTAAAGCTCGGGTGGCTCGCGCCCTTCGTACGCCGTGCCGAGGGTTTTGCGATACCAGTTCGCGACGATGTCGATGCCGTCGGGGTTGGGCGATGGAATCAGCAGTATGATTGTGTTTTCTAAAATCTCGCGAGTGTCCGCGTCTTGTGCGGTCGCGAGTTCGTACGCGAGCTGCATCGACATCTGCGAGGCGACGATTTCAGTCGAGTGAATCGAACAGGAGATCGTTACGACTACTTTGCCGTCCGCGAGTAATCGATCACGTTGAGTGTTCCCCGTGACCTTGCGTGGATCGGCGAGTTGCTGCTGGATCTCTTTGTATTTTGGCAGAGCCAGTATATTCTCGCGCGAACTGATAAAGGCGACGATTAGCGGGCGTTTCAAGGTCGATTGGCCTAGAGTCTGAACCGAAACGCGATCCGAAGCGCGGTCTAACTTTTCAAAGTAGTTGGTAATCTGTGACCAGTCGGCAATGGTGCGATCGTCTCCCGGTGTGAATCCGAGAACTGACTTCGGAGAAGGAACCGATTGCGCAAACGACGTCGAGAGTGCGACGAGTATGACTGCCAGGCAGCCGATTAACGATCGACGGGTAACCATGGCGCAGGAGTCTAGCATAACCACGCGTCGCAGCTTTATGCGCCGGTTGCATTACTGGTGGTCGTTGTTTGTCGCGGGCCTGCTGCTCGCGGTGTTGGGTGCGCCGATCCTGCTGATCGCGTGGCTGGTCAATAAGCACGACCTGGTTTACCCGTGGGCGCTCTTCGGTGCGCGCTCGTGGCTGCGGCTGAGCGGCGTAGGTGTGAAAGTACGCGGACTCGAGTTGCTGGACCCGAAACAGACGTACGTGTTCGTTTCCAATCACCGTTCGTACCTGGACACGGCGGCGATGTTTTTTTACACCGGCAGGCGGATCGGGTTGTTGGCGAAGAAGGAGTTGTTGAAGGTCCCGGTGCTTGGCGTGGGAATGGGTTTCGTAAATGTGATGGCCATCGATCGCTCAAACCGCGAGAGTGCGATTCGGACCACTGAAGCAGCAGCGAAGCGCATTCAATCGGGAGTTTCATTCGCGGTTTTCGTGGAAGGAACACGTGCGCTGCCCGGCGAGTTACTGCCGTTCAAGAAAGGCGCATTTTACATGGCACGACAAGCGGGTGTTCCGGTGGTTCCGGTTGCGATCAAGCATTCGGATGTGCTGATGGGAAAAGGGACCGGAGTAGCGAGATCGGGAACGTTGGAGATGGTGTTCATGGCGCCGGTCGAGATGGCGGGTGTCGAGACCGATGATGATATGAATCGGTTAGTCAGTGACGTTCACGCGAAGATCGCGGCAGAACTAAGCCACGGATAACACGGACGCCGGCACGGATTGAAGCTGATCCGTGCCGGCGTCCGTGTTAATCCGTGGTTCAGAAGTCGTAGGTCAGCGTCCCCGTGATCTTTATTGTCACCCCATCCTTGATCGTCGGTTCGAACTTGGCCTGACGAGCTGCGGCTTCCGCGGCTTGACGCAGTGGTGCTGGTCCATCGACCGCCTGCGCAGAGATCACTTTTCCTGTTTCATCCACCACAACGCGGACGGTGACGCGCCCGGACGATCTGATTCTTCGCGCCTCTTCGGGAAACACAGGCTTCGGCAGCAAGACCGCTTTTGCATTCAAAGCACCAACCTCGAGCGGCTTCGCAACACCTTTCGACGCTGACGACGGCTCGTCTGCTTCACCAACCTCGGTAACAACTTTGAGTTTCGCCTCCGTGAAGGTGAAATCCGAGTAACGAACCTTCATGCGAACATGAATCGAGGAGCCATTGTCGAAGATGAGTTCTTCATCCGCGTAAGTAAAAGTCGGAAACCAGTAACGACCGTCGATGTGTTCGCGATATGTTTCGACCGTGGGAAATTTGTTGTCCTTCGTCTCCGGAACACCCTTGCCCTTCGTTTTCACGATTTGAAGATCCTGATCGTCAACCCAGACGCGGCCCGCGAAGAGCTTTTCTTTCGTCTTCTTGGGATTGGGCATGACTTTCGGCGTTACCTCAAACACGTAGAGATTGAGTTCGTCGATTTTCTCTTTTCCGACGTAATGAAAGGCGTATTCGCCGATTTTGTTTGGTTCGATCGCGAACGGATTGATACCTCCCATTTGATCGATGTCTTCCTGGGTTATTTCAGGCATGGTCGACATCGGAAAGAAAGTGATCTTCTCGTATCGAGTTCCCTGATCGTCGAACGTGAAATTCGACACTCGATGATATTCACCTATGACCTGTCCGCCCATGCCGACCTTTTGCACCAACACATCGCGTTTGAATGAGTATTGGTTCAGCGCCCGCCGAAACTGAATTTCCTTGGCGGTGAACGCCTGAACAATTCGGTCGATTTCAGTCGAACCCAGGGCACCGTTTTGGCCTCCGTTTTGGTTAACCTGGGCCGAGACGGTAAACGGAAGTAGGACCAGGAGGGCGAGGGCGGGAATGATTGGGGAAATCTTCATAAGTTTAACGGTCCTCAGATGCGGTTAGGAAAGATTCCTGTTGCCAGCGGGTCAAGGGGCTGAGCCCCTGACATGGGCAGACTGCCATTTTCCTGTTGCAAAATTTCCTGCATCTAGTGTAAGGTGCCCTTACTAGAATAAGTTATGACTTAACTAGCGGCGCAGTAAACAATTGAATGGAGCCCGGTTGACCTCGAAAATCGCGGCTCAGCTAGTTTGAACGAAAGATAACTCAAAGGTTCTCAAGGTCCTCATGTCGGCAACAGGCACTCGTCCAAAAACCGTGGAGCTTTACGGCGCGGGAGCGCAGACGTGACGCCGAGCGGCGGCGTTGCTTACACGGCGCGGGCGATAAACCAGGCTTTGGGAGGAGCTTGGTTTTACGTGGTCTGAGGCCGATGATGTGCGCGGTGATTAGCTGCCCCTTCTGGGCGGGGTGGCTTAATAAAATCACCGCGCACACCCCAGCT
>DATNCH010000204.1:0-26314 GCA_035571655.1 Pyrinomonadaceae bacterium | reverse complement strand
CGGCGACGAGCAGGATCGACGCGCATGCAAAGAGTGAGATTCGTTTCATACTCATAGTCCGAGTTTATTCATCCGTGCGTTTTCACGCGCGCCGTCTTCGGCGGGATACCTCAGAGACTTTGCGATGGTCCCCTTCTCTTTTGCCAGCGACCACACGATGCTCTCGCCAGCGGGAACAACTTTCGGCTTGGATACAAACACCGGGTCACCGAATGCTTCTTCAGCGTCGATTAGGCGCCATCCTTTTGCCTTATACATGGCAAGCAGATCGCCGAGGAAGAGACCGCTCAAGAGGTTGAAGTGTATCAGAAGCGTGTGCTTTACAGGACGGCCAAGGACGCGTCGAGCGAGTGAGTCATAATACTCGGAACGCGCCCAGATGTGGTCGAGGTAGAAGTCGCGATAACGCTGCACGTCGGCGTTTGGATCTTTTTTGAGGCGCGCGGTTAGTCGCTGGTCGATGAGCCAATCGGAGTTGTCGATGGTGACGTGGCCGATCCGGTAGTTGTGCTCCGCGAAAAACGATCGCATGGCGTCGCGCTTCGCGACGGTGTCGCCCTCTTTGAGCATCGGGAAGCGAAAGTATTTGCGAAAGCGTGGAAACTCTTTCAGCAGCTCCTCGGCGCGGAGAACGTCCTGTTGATACTCCTCGACGTTCATTTCGGGCGCGTTTAAGTTGCGATGCGAATACGTGTGGTTGCCGATCATGTGACCGGCTTTGTCCCACGTCGTGAGAAGCTGCTTGCCCTCGTCGGTTTCGATGTTGCGCCCGATGACGAAGAGCGCGGCTTTGTGCGAATAGGCGTCGAGCGTGTTGAGAATCGCGTTATTGCGCTCCGCGGCGGTGAGTTTGACCGCGTTTTGCCAGTTGAAGTCGTCCATCGTGATGGAGAACTGAGCGGTCTGTCTGCACGCGATTGCGGGAACGCTGCCGAGACCGATGGAAGCAATGCTTAGGCCCAGAGTTTTAGTAAAGTTTCTTCGATTCATGAATTCTTCTCCTGAATTTCCTCGCAAAGACGCAAAGGCGCAAAGAAGAACTTTGTATGCTTTCCTTTGCGCCTTTGCGCCTTTGCGAGGAAAAAACTCTTAAAGAGTTGACGTCTCGCGGTACTCGCCCCAAACACGCCGCAACGTATTGCTGATCTCGCCAACAGTCGCGTAAGCCTCGACGCATTCGAGAATTCGCGGTAAGAGGTTCTCGTTCGTTCCCGCTGCTTGCTCGAGGCCGTTCAGCGCGGCGGTCGCTCTGCTTGAATCGCGCCGCTCGCGCAAGGCACGAACACGATCGATCTGCGCTTGCTCCAGCGCCGGATCGATCCGCAGCACCTGCACCGGCGTCTCTTCCTCGAGCTGAAAACTATTCATACCGACCACGATCTGATCCTTCGCCTCGATTGCCTTTTGATACCGGTACGCCGACTCCTGGATCTCGCGCTGGACGTACCCGATTTCGATTGCACGCAGCATCCCGCCCATCGCTTCAATTTTTTTCAAATATTCAGAAGCGTCGTTTTCGATCTCATCAGTCAAATACTCGATCGCGTAGGAACCGCCTAAAGGATCCGCGGTCTCGGCGACGCCCGACTCTGCCGCAATCACCTGCTGCGTGCGAAGAGCGATGCGCGCAGCATGCTCCGTAGGCAGAGCGAGCGCTTCATCCATCGAGTTGGTGTGCAGCGACTGGGTGCCACCGAGCACCGCAGCCAGCGCCTGAATGGTCGTACGCACAACGTTGACCTCGGGTTGTTGCGCTGTGAGCGATGAGCCTGCGGTCTGCGTGTGAAACCGCAGCATCATCGAACGCGGATCTCGTGCGTTGAAACGCTCGCGCATGATGCGCGCCCAGAGCCGTCGCGCCGCACGAAACTTCGCGACTTCTTCAAGGAGATTGTTGTGAGCGTTGAAGAAAAACGAGATGCGCGGCGCAAACTCGTCGATCTCCAGACCTGCGTCGAGCGCCGCCTCGACGTAAGTGATTCCATCCGCGAGCGTGAATGCGACTTCCTGGACCGCGGTCGAGCCGGCCTCGCGAATGTGATAACCGCTGATGGAGATCGTATTCCAGTTCGGCACTTCTCTCGCGCAATACGCGAACGTATCAGTCACGAGTCGCAGCGACTGCGTTGGCGGATAAATGTAAGTGCCGCGAGCGATGTACTCTTTCAAGATGTCGTTTTGCAGCGTGCCTCTGACTTTATGGAACGGCACGTTTTGCTTGCGCGCGACTGCGAGATACAACGCCAGCAGTATCGCTGCCGTCGCGTTGATCGTCATCGACGTTGAAACTTCGTCGAGCGGAATACCTGCAAAGAGTCGCTCCATGTCTTCGAGCGAATCGATCGCAACACCGACTTTCCCGACCTCACCCTGGGCCAGAGGATCGTCGGAATCCAGACCGATCTGTGTCGGTAGATCAAACGCTACAGAGAGCCCCGTAGTGCCGTGGGCCAGCAAGTATTTGTAACGAGCGTTTGACTCCTCCGCGGTCGCGTAGCCGGCATACTGGCGCATGGTCCAAAGACGCCCGCGATACATGTTCTTGTAGATGCCGCGCGTGTAGGGAAACTCGCCCGGAGCGCCGAGATCTTTTTCGTAGTCAATCTCGCGCGTGTTATGGGGATTGAAATCGAGTGGGAGCTCTGTCGTTTTCGTGGTCATGCTCAGGGTCTAGAATACAGGATTACGGGATTTTCGTGATAGTTTGGGCAGCACGATGGAGACAGTTAAGGTCAGCAACCGCGGTGCAGACCGCATCAGGCACGGGCATCTCTGGATTTATCGGAGCGACGTGCTCGAGGCGCGCGCCGAGGGTGGTTCGCTGGTTCGCGTGACGGACAAAACCGGAAATTTCGTTGGACAGGCGCTGTTTAGCGATGCTTCACAAATCGCACTGCGATTTCTGACGCAAAGCAACGAGGAAATCGACCGCGAGTGGTGGCGTCGCCGGATAGTCGAAGCTGCGGCTCGCAGAAACATCGCGCCTGACACGAATGCGTATCGTCTCATCTACTCCGAAGGCGACTTGCTTCCGTCTTTGATCGTCGACCGTTATGACGACGTGCTGGTGCTGCAAACGTTGTCGCAGGGCACCGAGGCGTTCAAGCCACTGTTGACCGAGATACTGATCGAGGAATTCAATCCGCGCGCTGTAATTGAACGAAACGATGCGCGTGTTCGTGAGCTCGAAGGGCTGCCGCTCGTTGCCGCGACGATTTACGGTGAGGCGCCTGTGGAATTCGAGATCGTCCAGCACGGGTTGCGATTTTACGTCGAGCCGTTAGGTGGACAGAAGACGGGATCGTTTCTCGATCAGCGTGAGAACAGGCTCGCGGCACGTGCGGCCGCGCAAACGACGAGCGGAACGCGCGCGCTTGATTGCTTCACGTTCAACGGCGCGTTTGCGCTGCACCTTGCTCGGGCGTGTGAACAGGTGATTGGGATCGATATTTCAGGCGATGCTGTTGCGAGTGCGCGTCGCAATGCAGAGTTGAATTCGGCGAACAATGTTGAGTTTCGCGAAGCGAACGTGTTTGATGCGTTGCGCGAAATGGAGAGTGCTGGTGAGCGTTTCGACGTGATCGTGCTCGACCCGCCGGCGTTCGCGAAGAACCGCGCGAGTCTGAAGGCGGCGATCCGCGGTTACAAAGAGATCAACCTGCGGGCGCTGAAACTGCTGAATGCAGGTGGCGTGCTGGTCACGTGTACGTGTTCGTATCACGTTTCGGAAGATCTGTTTCTCGACATCGTCGCCGAAGCAGCAATCGACGCACACCGCCGCGTGCAGATCGTGGAGAAGCGGATGCAGGCGACGGATCACCCGGTGCTGTTAGGCATGCCCGAGACTTATTACCTGAAGTGCGTGATCCTTCGCGTGTTGTAATTCCCTCGCAAAGACGCAAAGGCGCAAAGAAGAATTCCAAGCTCTTCTTTGCGCCTTTGCGTCTTTTGCGAGGGAAATCTCTCCTAAAACCCCGGATCGTTTTCGACGACGATCTTGGTGGTGTAATCCTTGCCACCGACGGTTAATTTTAGATTGTAGGTGCCGGCTTCGAGCGGCAAGCCCTGGGTGAAGACGTTGCCGAAACCGCCACCGCCACCACCGCCGCCGCCACCACCTCCACCACCACCGCCACCAGCAGCGCCAGGACCGGTCGTCGGACGCGGCGGCGGATCACCCCGCAAATTCCACTGCACCCTGTTCAAACCAACTTCATTCGTCCCAACAATATTACGCACCACTTTCCCCGAGTAGTCGGAGATCGCGAGCTTCACCTCCCCAGACACAGGCGACTTCAGGTAATAGCTGATCGCCGTACCCGGCGCAGGATTCGTGCCGCGGAAGAGTTTTGCACCACCCCAGTAACGCCCGAGCCGCGGATCGTTCAACCAGATCGTCCCCGGGCGAACCTCAAACAGGTGCACCTCCGAATCCATCACTTTCTGCGACAACTGCTGCAACGGCGTGACGTCGTCGAGAATGTAGATCCCGCGGCCGTGTGTGCCGACGATCAGATCGTTATCTCGCTGATGAACCAGGATGTCGTCGATCCGCATCGTCGGCATCCCAGACATGAACTGCTTCCACTCCGCGCCACCGTTGAGCGAGATGTAAAGACCAAACTCCGTACCAACATAAAGCAGATCTTTGCTCTTCGGATCCTCGCGAACGACGTTCACGGTCCCCCATTTCGGAAGATTGTTGGCGATCGATGTCCACGTCGCGCCATAGTCCTTGGTGACGAACAAGTAAGGCTTCATATCGTCCAAACGATGTCCGTCAACCGCGAGATACGCTGTGCCCGCGTCGTAGCGCGAAGGCTCGATGCGCGAGATGTGATACGTCTCGCCGATGCCGGGAACGTTCTTCGAAACATTGGTCCACGTTGCACCATTGTCGCGGCTGATCTGTAGGTTGCCGTCATCCGTGCCAACCCAAACAATGCCGGGAACCTTCGGCGATTCAGCGATCGAGACAACATATCCGTACCCCGAGTAGCCATCATGTTTCGACGCCATCGGATCTTTCCCGGGCACTCCCATGATCGGCAGCGTGTTGCGGTCGATCTGTTTGGTGAGATCGATCGACGCGGTCCAGGTGTCACCGCGGTCCATCGATCGGAACAGGCGGTTTCCGCCGACCCACAACATTCGTGGATTGTGCGGAGACATATGTATCGGCGTGCTCCAGTAGAAGCGATACTGTTCGCTCGCAGGCGGTGTCGGCACAACGTTCGACGCGAGATTGCCGGCGCCGCCGAAGCCACCAAAGCCCTGCGCGGCTGCAAACGCGGCGAGCTGAGCGGCAGTGTCGGGCGTTGGCGATGCCTCCGGAGACGGACTGGCGCCGGGAGTCGCAGCCGGTCGTCCCTGCCCGCCTGGTCCTCCACCACGTCGCGGCAGACCGCGTGGCCGGATGCTGACGCTGCGCCCGGTACGCAGATCGAGACGTTGCATCGCGCCGCCCTGTGATTCCGCGTAAACAGTGTTGTAGTCAGTCGGATCGACCTGCGTGAAAAAGCCGTCGCCGCCGCCGACACGATACCAATCGGCATTCGTGATTCCATTCTGGCTGCGCGTCTGGCTTGGACCACCCCACGATCCGTTGTCCTGCAAGCCCCCGTAGACGTAGTAAGGCTTTCGCATGTCAACACCGACCGCGTAGAACTGCGCGGCGGGGATCGTGTTGACGAACTCCCACGTCGCGCCCTGATCGTAGCTGACGTTCAAACCGCCATCGTTTCCGACGAGAAGGTGATCGCCATTGTTAGGGTCGACCCAGATTGCGTGATTGTCGCTGTGCGCGATACCCGCTTGCAGCGACTTAAACGTCTTGCCGCCGTCTGTCGACTTGCTGAAATTCAATCCGCCGACGTAGACGATCTCTGGATTTTTCGCGTCGACGCGAATCTGGCTGTAGTACATCGGCCGGTTATTTTCATTACTGACGATGCGCCACGTTTTGCCTTTATCGTCTGACCGCCACACGCCGGATCGCTTCGGATTCGGAGGCGCGGGCGTTGGCGACGCGCCGGGACTCGGAGCCGGTGTCGCACCCACCGATGGCGATGGTGAAGGACTCGGACTCGGCGCCACCTGCCCACCGATCGTCGGCTCTTCACCTCCTGTGCCGCTGCTCGCTCCCACTTCCATCTGCGCGTAGATGATATTCGGATTCGAACGTGAGACGTCGACTGCGATGCGCCCGAGGAGACCTTCAGGCAAGCCGCTGCCTTCGAGTTTCTTCCAGGTTTTGCCCGCATCGACCGTCTTCCAGATACCACTACCCGGACCGCCGCCGTTGAAACCAAAGCTCGTGCGACGGCGCTGGTATGAAGCCGCGTAAAGTGTCTTGCTGTCTGACATGTCCATCGCGATGTCGGTAAAGCCTGTGTCTTCGTCGATGAACTTCACGTTGGTCCAGGTCTTGCCGCCGTCGGTCGTTTTGTAAACGCCGCGTTCTTTGTTTGGTCCAAAAAGGTGGCCCAGCACCGCCACGTAGACGATGTTTGGATCTTTCGGATCGATCACGATGCGCGCGATCGTCTGCGAGTCTTCGAGACCCATTTTGGTGAAGGTCTTTCCAGCGTCGACTGACTTGTAGATCCCGTCACCATAGCTCGAGCTCTGGCGATTGTTTGCTTCGCCCGTGCCAACCCAGACGATGTTCGGATCGGAAGGCGCGATTGCGACGTCGCCGATGGAATGCGTTGAGTAAGTGTCGAAGATGGGTTGAAAGGTCGTGCCGTTGTTTGTCGATTTCCAGAGTCCGTTGGTCGCGAATGCGACGTAGATGACATAGGGATTCTGTTCGGGCGCGGTGATGTCGTCGATGCGTCCACCCATACTCGATGGTCCAATACTGCGAAAGACGAAGCGCTTCAGCATCGGATCGGTCGACCAGTTCACGGGAGTCGGCGTTGGACTGGGACTCGGACTCGCCTGCGCGGCAGCAGTGCCGGGTGCCGGCGTTTGAACATTCTGGCTTTCGGAGTAGACGGTAACGGTAGCGAGAGTCACAACAAAGGCGATTACAACGAGCAGTCCGAGATCGTAAACGGAGCGCGACCCATCTTTCATACGAAAGTATCCTTTCAACTCAATTTGTCTAAACTGCGTGGGACGTTTGCCGAAATCGGCTAGGTGGAACGTTGCGGAATATATCAGAACCTTCCACGGATTACACAGAGAAATCTGTGAAATCTGTGTACGGTTTAGCCGCGCCAGATGGCGCCGCGAGCTGCGCTGTCGGCCAGTCGTTTGGCATCCGGCAAGGCTTCGAGAGCGCGGAGAACCTGCGCGTCGCTGTCGAGTAACACGCGCGCACCCGCGTCGTTTGAAAACGCCGCGGTGATGATCTCCTGTCGCAGCCGCAGCTTGGCGAAGTCGAGTTCCTCGTCTATTTGCGCGGGTTGGACCTGGAAGTCTGGCTGTGTGCGAACAAAATTGCGAAACGCTTCGATGACGCGATCGTTGATGGGAAAGTCTGTTGACTTGGCGCTCTTGCCGTACTGGACCTTTTCAACGCGATAAGATTCGAGTCCGGGAATGATGCCTGCTGCCAGGTGTCTCGTGAAGTGAAATGCCGCTTCCGCGATTCGCAGGCGCGCGGGTGTGTTTGCCGGTTCCTTGACTTCGATATCCGGCGTAATGCCTCCACCACCGTAGAAAACTCTGCCCGCCGCGGTTTGAACGGGTGGTCCAGTGTGCGGGGGCGGAGTCGGCGAAGCGAGTGCCAACGGCGAATCGAGGTTTCGACTGTTCTGTGGCTGGGTCTCCGTTGGTTCGTGTCGCGTGTAGTAATCGTAAATCGACCCGCTCGAGTAATCGCGCTGCAAGGACCGGCCGAACGGCGTGTAATAACGAGCAGTCGTCAGCGTCAGGCCGGTGTTGAACGGCAACTGGAATATTCGCTGGACGAGACCTTTGCCAAAGCTTGTCTCGCCGACGATCAAGCCGCGACCGTGGTCCTGAATCGCGCCCGCGACGATCTCTGAAGCTGAAGCGCTGAAGCGATTGATGAGTACTACCAGCGGCACAGTCGCCGGATCGGAGCCAGTTGATTTGTAGACGATCTGTTCACTGTATTCAGTGCGGCCTTTGACGGTAACCACTGTTAGCCCGCGTGGTATGAACTCACTCGCGACGTCGATTGCCTGGTCCAGAAGACCCCCGGGATTGCCGCGCAGGTCGAGAATAAGCTGCCGCATTCCCTGCTCTTGAAGACGCTTCATCGCCTTGTTCAACTCGTCGTCGCTGGATCTTTGAAAGCCGCCGGTCAGTCCGATGTAGCCGGTGCCGGGACGAATCATGTAAGCGTTGCGAATCGTAGGGAGCGGCACCGCATCGCGAACGATCGTGAAATACAGCGGTGCTTCCGACCCCGCGCGATCGACTTTGATCGTGACCGGCTCGCCGAGCCCGCCACGTACGTTTTTAGAGACTTGTTCGCTGGTCCACTCGCGCGCGTCTTTGCCGTCGACTTCGAGAATGCGATCGCCGTATTTCAAACCGAGCTTCGCCGCGGGCGTACCCTCGACGGCTGACTGGACGTACACGCCGTCGCGATGCGCCACGATCGTTACGCCAATGCCGTAGAAGCGCGAGTCCTGGTCCTCTTTCAGCTTCTTGAACTCACTGTAAGGGAAGTAAGCGGAATGTGGATCGAGCGTCGACAACATTCCCTGAATCGCTGCCTGGGTCGCTTTCTCGTGGTCGATGTCGCCGGAGTAGTTTTGCGTGATCGTCGCGACGGCTTCGTTGTAGTCCTTTTCGATCTTGTCGGCGACGCGGTAGGACGATTTGGAAGTGCTCGAAGTGAAGCCGGCAAAGTTTCGACCGCTGCCGATCGTGCCGCCGAATACCGCCGCGATCAGAATGACAGTAAGCGCCGTGACGATGAATTTCCGGCTCATCCAGCCGCCGTAATGAGCGGACGATGTTTCCGGCAATTGGCGCGCGACTTCCATTGCCAAAATATACCACAGGGGTAAAGCGGACACGGAGACGGGGCGACACGGTGACGCGGAGACCTCCGTGTCCCCGCGTCTCCGCGTCACCCAATCTCCCCGTCCCCGCGTCCCCGCGTCTCCCCGTCTGCGGTACAAGAGACTGTGCTATATTCCGCAAAGATGGCTGCATCTCTGTCCGTCGTCATTCCCGCTTACAACGAAGCCAGCCGCTTGGGAAACTCACTTCGGGCGGTGGTGGACTACTTGCGCGAGTACGCGCCCGACGCCGAAGTGATCGTCGTCGACGACGGCTCGCGGGACCAGACCGCGGAACTCGCACGCCAGAGCTTTGCAGACGCGGGGAACTTGCGCACCTCGGTCATCAGTTACAAATCAAATCTCGGAAAAGGACGAGCTGTCAGGCTCGGACTGCTCGCGGCGCGAGGCGACGTCGCCCTATTCTCCGACGCCGACCTCTCGACACCCATAACCGAAGCGCCGAAGCTGGTTGATCCGATCGTGAACGGGGAGTACGACGTGACGTTCGGTTCGCGTGCTCTCGACCGCGATCTGATCGGCGTGCATCAATCGTGGCGCCGAGAACAAGGCGGGCGGGTTTTTAATCTGGCGGTCCGTTTGGCGACGGGACTGCCGTTCTGGGACACGCAATGCGGGTTCAAAGCTTTTCGCATGAGTATCTGCCGGCCACTTGTCGAAGCGGCCATGATCGATCGGTTTGGATTCGACGTTGAATTACTTTATCTCTCTTTTCGTGCGGGATTGAATCTGAAAGAGATCCCGGTGCGCTGGGACCACAATGAGGGGAGTAAAATCAGCCTGTTCAGCGACAGCTTCAAGATGCTCGGCGAGGTAGGGCTGATTCGGCAGCAGGCTCGACGTGGCGTCTACGACAATGCGATCCGGTCCGTACATGAGATAAAGAGAAACGAATAAGTATTGATAAGTATTTAGGGCCGATAGGTCCTATAATTACGGCATGCCGGCTCGACTCAACATCAATATCGATCACGTCGCGACGGTGCGCCAGGCGCGCCGCGCACCGGAGCCGAGCGTCATTGCAGCGGCGATGGCTTGTGAACAAGCGGGCGCCGATGGCATAACGGTCCACCTGCGTGGCGATCGTCGTCACATCCAGGATCTGGATGTAAAGGTTTTACGCAGCTCGGTCACCACGTATCTGAATCTCGAGATGGCGGCAACCGAAGAGATGTTGCAGATCGCGCTCGACGCTAAGCCGGATGCGGTCTCGCTTGTCGCGGAAACGCCAAATGAAATCACGACTGAAGGCGGTCTCGACGTCGTGGCAAATATTTCGATCGTGCGCGCGGCAGTGGCGAAGCTGAGACTCGCGCAGATTCTAACGAGTCTTTTTATCGATCCCGATCCGCGGCAGATTGAAGCCGCGCATGAAGTGGGTGCGCAGCAGATCGAGTTGTGCACGGCGGCATACGCCGAAAGCACGTTGGGAGCGCGCGGTATTCACGGTGAAGGGGCGGCCCATGCCGCACAGGAACTGCGAAGACTCCGCGAAGGCGCTGAACTCGCGACGCAGTATGGATTGAACGTCGCCGCCGGCCACGGTCTCACTTATCGAAACGTCGTCGCCGTCGCAGCAATCCAGAAGATCACGGAATTCAACATCGGCCACAACATCGTGTCGCGCGCGATTTTCGTCGGATTGGATCAGGCCGTGAAGGAGATGAAAGAGGCGATCGCCTCAGGGTGATCACAAAGGGCTCAAGAGTAAGCCACAAAGAGGCACAAAAAAGAGTGTTTACCTGAATAATCTTTTATGTGCTTTTTTGTGGCTTACTTTTGTGCCTTTTTGTGGCCTTACTCTGCCGTGTCGGCCAGTACCGAGACGTGATCGTCATGCACTTCGACAAACCCGCCTGACACGTTCAACTGCGAACTCTTCCCGTCCTGAACATACGTCAGCACACCTGTTTGCAGTTGAGAAATCAGAGGTGTGTGGCCCGGGAGAATTCCGAGTTCCCCTCCCAGGCCCGGCACCGTGACCATATCAACCGGCTCAGCGACAACACGCCGCTCTGGTGTGACTACGTCGAGTTGAATTTTGTCCGCCATAGTCCCTTACTGTGCAATCGCCTTCGCTTTTTCGATCGCTTCCTCGATCGTGCCAACCATGAAGAACGCCTGCTCCGGAAGATCGTCGTGCTTGCCATCGACCAGCTCGCGGAAACCTCTCACCGTGTCTTCGAGTTTCACGTACTTCCCTTCGAGACCCGTGAACTGAGCGGCCACGAAGAATGGTTGCGAGAAGAACTTCTGAATCTTGCGCGCGCGCGAAACGACCAGCTTGTCCTCGTCCGAAAGTTCGTCCAGACCGAGAATCGCGATGATGTCCTGGAGATCCTTGTAACGCTGCAACACGCGTTTGACGTCCTGCGCGGTGTTGTAGTGATCCTCTCCGATGATGCGCGGATCGAGAATGCGCGATGAAGACGAGAGCGGATCGACCGCCGGGTAAATACCGAGCTCGACGATCTGTCGCGAAAGCGCCGTGACGGCGTCCAGGTGCGCGAACGTCGTCGCCGGCGCCGGATCGGTGTAGTCGTCGGCAGGTACGTAGACCGCTTGAATCGAAGTGACCGAACCCGTCTTCGTTGACGTGATGCGTTCCTGCATCTCGCCCATCTCCGTCGCGAGGTTGGGTTGATAACCCACGGCGGAAGGCATGCGGCCGAGCAACGCGGACACTTCAGAACCCGCCTGCGTGAACCGGAAAATGTTGTCGATGAACAGCAGCACGTCGAGTCCCTGATCGCGGAAATACTCCGCGACAGTCAGACCGGAAAGCGCAACACGCAGACGCGCGCCGGGCGGCTCGGTCATCTGTCCGTAGATCAAGGCCACTTTCGACTGCCCGATCACGTTCATGTCGACCTTGGTGAGATCAAATTTTCCGCTGTCGTGCAGAATCTTATTGAACTCGTTGCCAAACTGAATAACCTGCGACTCGACCATCTCGCGCAGCAGGTCGTTTCCTTCACGCGTGCGCTCGCCGACACCCGCAAACACAGAGAAACCTGAACGCGCTTTCGCGATGTTGTTGATCAACTCCATCACGATAACCGTCTTGCCGACGCCCGCGCCGCCGAACAGACCGATCTTGCCGCCGCGTAAGAACGGTTGAATCAGGTCGATGACCTTGATGCCCGTTTCAAACATCTGCAACTCGGTCGACTGTTCTTCGAAACTCGGAGCATGACGATGAATCGGATAGCGCTTGTCGTGTTTCACCGGACCGAGCGTGTCTACTGGTTCGCCGATAACATTGAGGATGCGGCCGAGCGTTCCCTCGCCAACCGGCATCGAGATCGGACCGCCGGTGTCGATGGCTTTCATGCCGCGCACCATGCCGTCAGTCGGCTTCATCGAAACCGTGCGCACGCGGCCTTCGCCGAGATGCTGCTGCACTTCGGCAACTACATCGATCGGAACAGGCACATCGAATCCGTCCGAGACGACCCGCAGCGCCTGGTAAATCGGAGGCAGGTAGTCTCCCTCAAACTCGACGTCGAGAACGGGCCCGATAATTTGCACAACTTTGCCGACATGACCATCGGCGCTCGCGTTAGGCGTAGACATACTCCTCCTATAAAGGCGAACAAAACTGGCAGGATTAAGAGCGAGACAAGATAGCACAGAGAATTAATTCGTACCAAATATGGAGTGCCGCAGATTTTCGCAGATGAACACGGATCTGATCCGCGTTCATCTGCGAAAATCTGCGGCTTAAATGAAACCTGACTTGTACTACAATCGTAGTACAACTCTGAATGAGTGAGATTTTCACTGTAAGCCCTTCGCACCCGATGCCGCTCTACGCGCAACTGACGCGAGCAATTCGCTTCGCGATCGCGACGGGACGGTTGAGGGTCGGGGAACAACTACCGACTGTACGTCAGTTAGCTGTCGAGCTGCGCGTCAACGCCAACACGGTCGCCAGAGTCTACGCAGAGTTGGAACGCACAGGAATCCTCGAAACACGAAGAGGCGTCGGAACGTTTGTGAGCGCCCGCCAGTTTGCAATCAGCCATCGTCAAGAGCACGAGAAACACATCAATGAGTTAGTCGACCGGTTTCTGGAAGAAGCCTGTGCGATGGGCTTTTCGATTGACGACGTGCTGGAGCAACTTCAGAGCAGGTGCAAAAAGGAGACGAAGAATGTCTACGAGTCTGATGGAAACCAGGAGTAGTCTGCCCGCAACGACAACGCCACGAGTCAACGTAATTGCAGCCGTGGCATTTCTCGCACCATTTCTTCTGGGCGGACTCGCCACGTGGTTAATGTTGAATCCCGCCGGCATCATCGCCGGCGTGCTACTCGGATTACTGCTCGCGCAATCGCCGAAGATCGCGCGGCAATGGGAACGCGCGGTGGTCCTGCGACTGGGAAAGTACGTCGGTTTGCGTGGTCCTGGTCTCTTCTGGATCATTCCCTTTGTCGACACGGTTTCAACGTGGGTGGACCAGAGAGTAATCACAACGAGTTTCGCCGCTGAGGAGACGTTGACGTCGGATACTGTTCCCGTAAACGTCGACGCCGTGCTCTTTTGGATGGTCTACGATCCCGAGAAGGCGGCGCTGGAAGTACAGAACTATCCGCAGGCCGTTAGTTGGGCCGCACAAACCGGGCTTCGCGACATCATCGGCAGAACGTCGCTGACGGATCTGTTGCGAGGTCGTGAACATATCGAAGAAGAGTTGCAGCAATTGATCGACGAACGCTCGAACCCGTGGGGCGTGACCGTTCAATCAGTAGAGATGCGCGACGTTGTGATTCCGCAGGCATTGCAGGATGCGATGTCGCGTGAGGCACAGGCCGCGCGAGAGAAGCAGGCGCGAATCATCCTGGGCCAGGCCGAGGTCGAGATCGCGCATTCGTTTGAAACAGCCGCGAAGTCTTATCGAGACAATCCGACTGCGCTGCACCTGCGAGCGATGAATATGTTGTATGAAGGCTTGAAGGAGAAGGGCGCTTTGATGTTGGTGCCGAGCAGTGCGGTGGAATCGATGGGTATGGGTGGCTTGCTGGGCGCAGCCGCGCTTCGCCAGCAAACATTGACCGGAAGCGACGAAACGCCGGAATGAAGAAAGACGCGGAGACGGGGAGAAGGGGTGACACGGAGATATCGCCGCGTCACCCCTTCCCCCTGTCTCCGCGTCTACCTTTCAGGGTCGATCCTGATCTTCATCTTCTGAAGAACTTGAAGGTCTTCTTCCGTGAGTTCGAGGCTGGCGCTGTCAGAGAGGCCTTCCTCGTCTCCGGCGTGGGGCCTCAATCCAATCTCGAGCCGGAGCGTGAGTTCCATCTCGTATCCGGCTTCGCGCAAACGTTCAATCGCCTCTGCGACTTTCGTCGAGTTTTCCACTGATTCGTTAATCGCAGTCCCGATCTCGCGAACTATCTCTTTTGCGTCGTCATCGATTTCCATTTTGCTGGTATGCTACGCCAGTCCCTTGAAGATTGCCAACTGCCAATTGTCAATCGGCAATGATAGACTGTCGTGGTCCTATGCTAGGCTCAATCGGCATCCTGACAGGTGGCGGCGACGCACCTGGACTCAACGCCGTTATCCGTGCGGTGGTGAAAACTGCCACGTGCGAACACGGCATGCGCGTCATCGGCATCGAAGACGGTTTTGAAGGACTTCTCGGCGCCACTCGTACGCGACTGCTCGCGGCCGGCGACGTGCGTGGACTGCTCCCGCGCGGCGGGACGATCCTTGGAACGCGCAACCGCGGTAACTTCGTGGAGCGCGTCGAAGCCGGCGTGAAAAGAGAAGTCGAGAGCGTTTACCAGGAAGCGATTTCCAACATGAAGGTGTTGGGTGTCGACGCACTGGTGGTGCTTGGTGGTGAAGGCACGCTCACGATCGCGAATGAGTTTCACAAGCGCGGCGTCTGCGTTATCGGCGTACCCAAGACGATCGACAACGATCTCGCTTGCACGGAACTCACGTTCGGGTTTGTCACCGCCCTGGACATCGCGACCGAGGCTCTCGATCGTTTACACACGACCGCCGAGTCGCACGATCGCGTGATGATTCTCGAAGTGATGGGCCGGCATGCTGGTTGGATCGCGCTTCATTCGGGCATCGCGGGCGGTGCGGACGTAATATTGATTCCGGAGATTCCCTTCTCGCTTGAAGCCGTCGCGGAAAAAATTCGCGCGCGCGATCTGAGTGGATCGAATTTTAGTATTATCGTCGTCGCCGAAGGCGCAATCGAGATCGGGCACGACCTGGTTTATCAAGACAAGGGTGATGTTTATCATGCACCCCGGCTCGGCGGCATCGGTCAGCACCTGCAACAGGATTTGGAAAATCTTACCGGAAGAGAAACGCGTTGCGTGGTGCTGGGCCATCTACAAAGAGGCGGACGGCCCAACGCATTCGATCGTATGCTCGCGACTAACTACGGCACTTATGCGGTTCGCGCACTTGCGCACGGTGAAAGCGGCGTGATGGTCGCTTTACAGGCGGGCGACGTTGTGACGGTGCCGCTTACTGAAGCCATCAAGGGTATCAAGACCGTGCCGCCCGATGGCCAGTTGGTGCGAACGGCGCGAGATACCGGTATTTCTTTTGGCGCTACTGACGAGGCCAGTTATCATAAGCCGCAGTAATTTTGCGGAAGGATTGATCGTGTCACAGGTTATTAAAGACAAACTTCAGGCGGACCTCGAGGAGCTCGAAACCGAGTTGCGCATCCATTTACCGAAGGAGATCAAGAGGGCTCTCGAATTCGGCGACCTTCGTGAGAACTCGGAGTACCGCGCGGCGCTCGACCGGCAAAACGTCGTTAAAGCGCGCATCGTGGAGCTGCGCCAGCGGATCAGCGAGATAGCTTCTATCGATCCGAACAAGGTGCCGCGCGACAAGGCCTCCTATGGTTCGACGCTGGTCTTGTACGACAGCGAGAAGGACGAGGAGGTGACTTACCGCCTCGTCACTCCCGAGGAGAGTGATCCGGCACAGGGATTGATATCGACGACGTCGCCCGTCGGCCGGAGTCTGATGGGCAAGCTGGAAGGCGACGAGGTCGTCGTGCGAACGCCATCCGGCGCGCGCAACTTCGAAATCAGGAAGTTGAAGACCCTGCACGACGAATGAGGGCTTCTTCTCTGTGTCCTCAGTGGTTCGCTACCGTACCGACTGCATGACCACAGAGACACAGAGGACACAGAGGTTGCACAGAGAAGAAACAAACGGGAACCCCGGTTTTAATGCATAATGCGGTGAGGAGAAACATACCTGACAGATGTTTGGTGCAAGCATTGGACGCGGAGCACAGCGAATCATTGATGCCATAGTGCGCTGGCTCGCGAGTGGTCACATCAATCCCAATATTTTGACCGTCATCGGCCTCTCTTTGAACGTCGGTTGCGGTCTTCTCTTTGGTCTGGGCCGATTTTTCTCGGCCGGCATCGTTCTTATTGTCGCCAATCTTTTTGACATGCTCGACGGCCAGGTGGCCCGTCTTTCGGGCCGAGTGACCCGATTTGGCGGGTTTCTCGATTCGTCGCTGGACCGGCTGTCAGACATGGTGGTGTTTGTGGGCTTGATGGTCTTTTATGCCCGCGACATCGATCACTCAACTCTTAACGTTTTTCTTGCGGGTGCCGGACTAATGGGCTCGGTTATGGTAAGCTACGCGAGCGCCCGGGCGGAGAGCCTGATTCCCAAATGTGACGTGGGCTTTCTTCGGCGCCCAGAACGGGTCGTACTATTTATTATCGGAGCACTTAGTACTCATCCAGGTTCGACCAATTTCTTTGCCAACAGGATGCCGGCTGTTTTGTGGGTGCTTGCAGTCGGATCTTACTGGACCTTCGCGCACCGCATGTATCACACGTGGCGTGAATTGACGAAGGCTGAAACAAAAACCGAGAACGTCGACGCTGGACCGTCGTATACAACATCCGGCGAACGGCGAGCCGAACCGAGGCTGGTGCACAAGCCGAGTTGATAAGTCTTATAGGACCTGAATGGGCTATAGGACCTGTTTGATCACTTGAGGATAAAAGTTTGACTATCTGTCCGTGCTGCGGTTTTAAATTCCACGGCGCATTGAGCAGTGGTTGTAGACAGTGTGGTGCGCGCGCCATCGGAGAGCCGCTTCCCCGACCAGCTCACGAACTCCCATCCTATGGACGGTCGTTGGTTCTGGCCGCCAGCGGTTCGCTCGTGGTCCTTGTTTTCCTCGTCCAGACGATTCTCGGCTTTTTTCAAAATGGTTCCGACTCTTACGGATTCTGGACCTGGGTCGCGGCAGGTGAAACCGCAGCCTGGCGCCTGAAGTGGATTTCTATTCCGCTCCTCATCGCTATCCTGGTATTCGGAAGAAAGCTGTATCAATCCGTTCGACTGCAACCGGAAAAGTTCTGCGGACTCAAGTATGCCCGGAGAGGTTTGCTGGCTTCTTCGATCGTCGTGTTGTTGATCGCTCTGCTGATCGGAGTGACCGTCCCGGCGCGTTTGCGTCACCGGCAACTCTCAAAAGAAGCTGCCGTCCGCGCGCAAATCTACACTTTCGAATACGCGCTGCTTGAATACCGGCTAAAGTATCGATCGCTGCCACCCGATTTTCAGACGCTGCTTGAACGCGTTCCCGACCCTGACGGCACGCTCCGTAGCCTTAATCCAAAGGGTTACAATGCGACCGCCGAATTCGCAGCAGTGAGCACTGAAAAATCACGCACACTGAGAGGCGCGGTCATTCGGAAAGCGTCACTCTCATCCGCGACGGACGACACAACGCCCAGTGGTCTGGCATTTACAAACTACGTGATGCGATTCCCAGGCGAAGACAAAATCCTGGGAAATGACGACGACTGGATTGGACAGGACGGCGTCGTCATGAAACTCTCCGAAGTCGCCAAGGGCGGCGTTGGACGGTCCGTGTCGGCAGGTGTCCTGGAACCTTAGCGACTTCAATGTCGTTTCTCGATCGCTTCCGCAAGAAATCCGAAGACGAACCCTCACGAATCGCGCGTCTCTCCAAAACAGGCCGCATGGCCGACGGAAAGATCATCGACGCAGTCTCTGACAACGAGGGACGCATCACTGAAGTCACCTATTCGTACATGCTTGCGGGCGTGCAATACGAATCTTCGCAAGCACTGAACCTGCAGCAACAACAACGCTCGAATGATTACGCCCCCGGGAAGCAGATCGTGATTCGTTATGACCCTCGGAGCCCGGCTAATTCAATCGTTGTTTGAGCCACGGATGACACAGATGAATAAGGATCTTATCATCCGCATATATCCGTGTTATCCGTGGCCAACTAATCATGTTCAATAAAGTCCTGATTGCCAACCGTGGCGAGATCGCCATTCGCATCATTCGCACTTGCCGTGAGTTGGGCATAAGGGCGGTCGCGATCTATTCCGAAGCTGATATCGAGAGCCTGCACGTGCGAATGGCTGATGAAGCCGTTTGCGTTGGTCCTGCTGCGTCCACGCAAAGCTATCTGAATATCGCCAGCATCGTCGCCGCTGCTCGCGCAGTAAATGCGGAGGCGATTCATCCGGGCTATGGTTTTCTCGCGGAGAGCGCGGAGTTCGCAAGCGCGGTTATGGCAGCGGGCTTGACGTTTATCGGACCGAGCGCTGAAGCGATGGAGATCATGGGTTCGAAGACCAGTGCGCGTCGCGCTGCGGTTGAAGCCGGTGTTCCGATCGTTCCCGGAACAGTCGAGCCGTTAACGTCCTTTGAAGAAGCCGTTGCGACTGCCGGCAAATTCGGCTATCCGGTGATGTTGAAAGCTGCCGCCGGTGGTGGCGGCAAAGGCATGCGGCTCGTCGCGGACAGCAACGATCTGCGTTCCGCATTCGAAACCGCACAGACCGAAGCCGCGGCTGCTTTCGGCGACTCCTCACTCTACCTCGAGAAAGCAGTCGAGCGCCCGCGGCATATAGAGATTCAAATCTTTGGCGACGTGCATGGCAACATGGTCCACCTCGGCGAGCGTGAGTGCTCGATCCAACGTCGTCATCAGAAAGTGATCGAAGAGTGTCCCTCGCCGATTAACGATCCCGAACTACGACAGCGCATGGGCGAAGCCGCTGTGAAGATCGGCCGCGCCGTGAACTACACCGGCGCCGGTACAGTTGAATTCCTGCTCGCCGACGCCACACGCGATTTTTACTTTCTCGAGATGAACACGCGACTACAGGTCGAGCATCCGGTAACGGAGCTCGTAACCGGTCTGGATCTCGTGCGCGAACAATTCTTTGTCGCCGCTGGAAAGGCATTGTCGTTCAAACAGGAAGACGTCCACTGGCAGGGCCATGCAATCGAATGCCGCATCTACGCGGAAGATCCCGCGAACAACTTCTTTCCGAGTCCGGGAACGATCACTTACTTGCAGGAACCCGCCGGACCAGGAATCAGGATCGACAGCGGCGTCACGCGTCATTCCGAAGTCTCCATTCACTACGATCCGATGATCGCCAAGCTCGCCGTTTGGGCCCGGACGCGCGAAGAAGCGATCGACTGCTTAAGACGCGCGCTCGACGAGTATCGAGTCTCGGGAATCACGACGACGCTTCCGTTCTTCCGCGAAGTCGTCAGGGATGAAGAGTTTATTTCGGGCCACCTCGATACTGGTTTCATCGCACGTTTCAATGAGCGTCGAACTCCGGATGAATCGTCGCAGGTGGAAGCCGATCTCGCAGCGATCGCGGCGGCGCTCAGTTACTCCAGACGCCAACAACAAGCATCTATGCGAGTCCCGATGAAAGCATTACCGAGTCGCTGGAGGAGACCGTGAATCTCGTGAGACTCAAAGCCCGCATCGGCGATCGCGAAGAAGATCTGATCCTGAAAGTCGAGGACGGGCGGGTTTCTGCCGAGATCGGCGGGCGTGTTTACGACCTCGAGGTTCGCGAGCCTCTGCCGGGGAGTTACCTTTTCTTTCACGGGACTGACGTGCACGAATGTCTCGTGAACGAACGAGCAAAGTCAAAAGACCATTTCGACGTCAGTCTTCGCGCGCGCAATTATGCGGTGACGATTGTCGATCCGAAGCGTTTGCGCAGCCGGCAAAATTCGGATCGACACCATCACGGCGCGGCGGAGATTTTGGCGCCGATGCCTGGGAAAGTCGTGCGTGTGCAGCTTGAAGCAGGCGCGAACGTTGAGAAGGGTGTCGGTATTGTGGTGGTGGAAGCGATGAAGATGCAGAACGAGATGAAGTCGCCGCGCGACGGTGTCGTGGTGGCGATCAACGTGAAGCCTGGGGATACGGTGAATGCTGGGGATGTGTTGGCGGTGGTCGAATGAGGCCACAAAAAGGCACAAATGGGACGCAAAAAGGCACAGAAGAAAGAACTGGAATGAGAGTTCTTTTGTGGGACATTGATGGGACGCTGATTCGTTCGGTGCGGACGGGTGCATACAAGGAGTACACCATCCCGGTGCTCGAGGAGATCTTTGGAACGGCGGGACGGCTGCACGAGCTGCAAGTGTCAGGGATGACCGATTTGCAGATCGTCTATGAAGCGCTGAGCCAGGAAGGTTTCACTCAGGATGAGATCTTCGCGCGCGTGCAGGTGCTTGCTTCACGTTTGACGGAAGAAGCGCGAAAAGTCACCGGGAACGGCACAAAGTTTTTTGAACTGCTGCCAGGTGTTCGCGAGACTCTGCAAGCGCTGGCCGATCATCCTCGATATGAGTCGGCGCTGGTGACCGGCAACATCGAATCGATGGCTCACTTGAAAATGGAACTCGTTGGTCTCGACAAGTTCTTCACACTACCGGGCGCGTTTGGAGACGAGTCTCACAACCGCCGCGATCTTCCCGCCGCCGCGGCCGAACGCATTCGCAAACATCTCAACCTCGATCTGCCGCCGGAACACTTCATCGTGATCGGCGACACACCAAACGACATCGACTGCGCCCGTCACTTCGGCGCACGCGCCGTCGCCGTCGGCACCGGTCGCTTCTACTCGACCGAAGAGATTCACAAACACAAGCCGGATAAATTCCTGCCCGATCTAAGCGACCCCGATCTGGTTCTTAAAACTTTCGCCGACCTTTAAGCGCGCCCCGTCTACAAACGGAATCGCCTGTCCACGATTGGCGACACTCTTCCTCACAACTTTCGGCGTGTGGGCCCTATATCAACAAGAAACAAAACCCAAATTCACGGCATATACATTGCACGCATAAAACCATTTCGTGTGTCCGTCCACTCACGGCCGGACCTGAGTATTACAAGGAGGCGATATGTACTTTCCCCGCCGTAGAATTCTTTTCCTGGTTCTCTTCCTGTTAACAGGACTGGCCAGCGTCGTTCCCCTAACATCCAAGGCACAGAATACCTCGGTGCAACGACTTCGGATCCGAGTCGAAAACCCGAGGTTGAGATCGGGCGACGAAACAAAAGTCATCGTCGAGTTTCTCGACATGAACTACAACCAGGTCGCAAACGATGCAAAACGTGAGATTGTAATCGGCCAGTTAGGAGCCGGTGCTAAACAGACGGGCGGTGGCTACCTCAAACCCGACCGCCTCTGGGTTCAGCCTGGTGAATGGTCGGGATATACGACTTTCGTTTCGAAACAGTCTGGCAGAGTGTTCATTACCGCTGAATCAAACGGATTGCAGTCGGCTCGCACGCTGGTACTGATTACCCAACAGGCGGCTTCATTTCTTTCGCGGTTGTTTGAAACCGTCGCCTACGCGGACGATGAAGAGCCATTTGTGCTTTCCGCGAACCGCAACATAGCCAAAGCAAACGACAAGGACATCGCGACGTGCCAGGTCTCATTTACGAAAATCCCACCGGTCGGCACGATTCTAAAAATCTCCACCACCAATCTCTTTAATGGCAGGATTATGTACAAGGGCGAGGATAAAGGTTCCCCAGTCGCCGCTATCAAAGTTGAAGAAAACGACAAAATAGCAAAAACAGGCATAACAGACGACATACAGATCGCCTCTTCGACACCGGGCAAGATCAATGTTGTCGCTTCCGTCGAGGGACGGTTTTCTGATCAGATTGAGTTAGTTTTTGAGGCGCCACGACCGTCAAAGCTCTTGTTTGACGACGTTCCGAAAGCGATTGCATCGGACGCCTCTGAGGTTTGTGTTACCGCACGGCTCTACGACGCAAGCGCAACGGTTGTTAATGCCGATCACGATCAAAATATTACCTTCGTAGCAACAAAGGACGTCGATAAGATTCGCTTCGAGCCCAAATCGGTCAAAATTTTAGCGGGCCAGGAGTTTGCCGAAACGAGATTGAAACTGCTGGGTCTGCCCTCGGGTAATCGCGTTTCGATCATGGCCAGCTCCGATTCAGGAATTCAATCCACGCCGGAGAAGTCAATCCCTATTCAGAGTTTCATTCATAAGCTGTTGGTTACAGGCCCACGTGAAATCACGCGCGGTCAGGAAGCGGAGTTTGCGATCCAACTTACCAAAGAAGACGGCTCCCATTGTGAAGCAGATTTGGATCGAATGATTGACCTGAGTATCGACGGTGGTACGTTGGCACAAACACGATTGACTATTGGCAAAGGGAACCTGCAGGGGTTTATTAAATTCACTGCACCGAACGAGACTGGCCATTACACCCTAACTGCTTTCAGCTCAGACATCGTGAAAGGTGACTTTCCATTCACAGTGGTCTATCCAGCTTATCTACTTATTCTGTTTGCTCTGTTGGGAAGCGTCATTGGCGGCATTGCGCGACAGATACAGGATGCTTCGTGCAAACGGCTCGCGCCGCGTTTAGTTCAAGCCCAGGGAGACGACAAATTGAAGGTCTGGCTCCGCTGGATGGTCGGGAGTCTGGTTGGCGGGATATTCTTCTATTGGGCCATCAAACTCGGAGTTGCACGCGTGCTGTCGATGCCGGCGTTGCCAGACACACTGGATCTCGGTAGTAGAACGACTGCCATCTTTTTTGGCGGTATTGGGGGCTTTGCGGGGACAATCGTGCTGGATCTGTTGGCGAGCGGGTTCATACCTTCTCTCAAGCGTCAGCCAGATAAGCAGCCGTCCGCGCCCGCGGTGTCATGATCAGATCCGGTGAAAGCCCTTGAGGATGTCTTTGGTTTTCAATCGCAGGATCACGGGACGGCCGTGTGGACAGGTGGTCGGTGAGGAGGTTTGCAGGAGCCGATCGATGAGCCAGCGCATCTTCTCGGGTGCGAGTGGCATGTTCACTTTGATCGCCGCGTGACACGCAAGTGAGGCGGCGATTTCGTCGCGAAGCGTCTCGCGTGCAGAATTTTTCTTTTCCGCGTCCACCGTGTCCAGCAGTTCGGCGAGCATGTTTCTCGCTTCGCCCGCAGGCAGGTCGGCAGGTGTCGCCTTGATCGCGACCGTGCGTCCGGAGAGTCGCATCAACTCAAATCCGTAAACTTCCAACTCAGGTGCGATATCGTCAAACACTGCTGCCTGCGCGGGTGTGAGATCGAACGTTTCAGGTACCAGCAACTGCTGCGAATCCGTGCGCCGCTCGGCTTCCAACGCCCGATACTTATCAAAGAGGATTCGCTCGTGCGCGACGTGCTGATCGATCAGCAACAAACCGTCGTCATCCGTCGCGATGATGAAACTCTCGTCGAGTTGGCCCAGCGGGCGGATGTTTCCTGAAAGCGAATCGGGTTCGGGAGGTTTCGGGAGCTTTTCGGCCGAATCAAAAGCCACGGATTTCGCGGATTGAAAATCGGATCGGGGTTGGTATTGCTGAGCGGTCTGGATCATCGCTTCGATGTCGCGCGCGATTTCGTCGCCGGACGGTTCCGGGATGAAGTCGATGCGTGGTTGCGGCGGTGCGACCTGGATTGGTGTGACCTGGATTGGTGTGACCTGGCTTGATGGAGGCGTGCTGGCCGTTGCGGTGGCGGTTGCTGTTGCCGTGATGATTCGTTCTTCCGGTTCTTCGGGACGCGCGTAGCCGCCGCTGGCCAATGCGTTCTTCACGGCCTCGCGCACGGCATCTGCCACCGCCGCTTGCCTGCGGAAGCGCACTTCCGTCTTGGCCGGGTGTACGTTGACGTCCACTTCCTCCAAAGATGTTTCGATAAACAATAACGCCGCGGGATACACGCCGTGAGGCAGGATCGAGCGATAACCTTCGGACAGCGAACGCCCGATCATTCGATCGCGTACGAACCTCTGGTTCACAAACAGATACTGAGAATCGCGAGACGTACGCCGGTCTCTGGGTGCAGAAACGAACCCGCTGACACGCGCCACTCGAGCATCTCCGCCGTTCACTTCCAGAAGGTTTTCCAAAAACTCCGCGCCGAAGATCTGAAACGCGCGTTCACGCAGATCTTTCGCAGCCGCCGCTCGCACCACTTCCCTGCCGTTGTTTACAAATGTGAACGCGATCTCCGGGTGGGCCAAAGCGTAATGTGTCACGAGGTTCGTGAGGTGATATGTCTCTGTTGCTTCGGAGCGCAGAAATTTGCGCCGCGCGGGAATGTTGAAAAAGAGATCGCGCACCGCGATCGTCGTCCCGCGCGGATGCGCAGCGTCTTTGACGTCACGCATACGACCGCCATCGATCGTCACGCGCGTGGCAGCCTTCGTGCTTTCGGCGAACGTCGTGAGTTCGACCTTCGCCACCGAAGCGATCGACGCCAGCGCTTCACCGCGAAAACCGAGCGTTCCGATCGCGGCGAGATCTTCGCTCTCACGAATCTTCGAGGTCGCGTGACGCTCGAAGGCGAGCACCGCATCGTCACGCACCATTCCCTCGCCGTCGTCGGAAACTTTCAACAGGCGCCGCCCACCGGCTTCGATCTCGATCGTAATGCGCGTCGCGCCCGCGTCGATCGAATTCTCGACGAGCTCTTTGGCAACAGAAGCGGGGCGTTCGACGACTTCGCCTGCGGCGATCTGGTTTGCGACGTGGTCTGCGAGGACGCGGATTTTCGACATTCTTTTCGCTAGAGGTACACAATCTGGTGCTCGTTCGATCCCAGATTGATCGCGTTGTAGATCCACTCGATCACGTACGTGCCGTGGCGGGCCAGCAGCGAAGTGATGTTGATGTGACGTTCCTGCAGATCTTTGTTCGGATAAAGCTGATCGAACGCGCGTTGCAACTGCCGGTGGGCGGCTTCGTCACGATTCATCTGGGCGCGCACAAACCTCGTGCGTAGCCCGTCTAGCTGGTAGTTGATCTTCTTGCGCCCTGTGTCGAGCGCGCTCGCCAGCGTTGGATCGACCGACTCCAACTCCTGTCGCAAACGATCGAGTTCGTGATTGACGTTTTCCTCAGCCTGCGCGAAGAGCTTCGCAGTGTCGGCGCTGAGATGTTCCTCGACAACGCGCTTCATCACAGGTTCGAGTCCTTCGAAGAAATGCCTGAGACTCAAACCATACTTTTCGAGCATGCGGCCCGTGTGTCGTTCGATCATGGTCAGACTCGAACGCGGCAGAATCGGCGTCGCGGGGCGTTCGAGCACGCGATAAACCTCTGCGGTCTGTGCAAAGTAGGCGATCTCGGCAGCGCCACCGTAGTATGCAAGCGTTGGAAGCAGGTAATCCTGGACGACGGCGCGCAGAGTGACGTTTGGACTAAAGCGTTCCGGCGTCTCCTGGGCCATCGCTGCAAGCTCTTCCGCCGTGTACTCTTTCTCGCTGTCTTTCGTTCTGTATTTTCCGTTCTCGAGTCGCCCCACGGCGTGCCGCGCGCCTTGCTCGTCATGCAGGAACAGCGGGAACGAATTCGCCGACGCGAGCACCTGCGCGTGATATCCGTCGCGCTCCAACTCCGCGCTTCGCTGTTCGAGCGCCGTCGCAATCTCGGGCGCGCGCCGGGCAGCAGCAGAATAAAGCGGTGCGGCGATTCTTTTTAGTTCCGGATCGAGCGGGTCGAGGAGAATGAGGCCATGACGACCAAGCAACGCCGTCATCATCGTCGCAAAGCTGTCGACGAACCCGCGGCCTGGCTGCCAGGCATTTTTCACTAACGCCTTCATGTCGGCTGCGAACTCCGAATTCGGCAACAACTCGAAGAGCTGATCGATCACCATATTGATCGAGTGGTCCAACACCACGTGGCCCACCGGGTGCCCCTCACGATGCATGTCCGTCGGAGCGTCGACACTCTTGAGCTGGCAGTCGCGACCGATCAGTTCCGCTTTCGCGACTTCCGCAAAGTCGTGATCTTCAGCGGCGATCCAGAAAACCGGTACCGCCTTGGTGTCGCGCTGCCGCAAACATCCGGCGAGTTTCACCGCGGAGATTGCTTTGTAGACGGTGTACAGCGGGCCAGTGAATAAGCCGGCTTGTTGACCCGAAACCACCGCGATGCAGTCTGAGTCGCGCAGCAGACGA
>DATNCH010000203.1:0-8633 GCA_035571655.1 Pyrinomonadaceae bacterium | reverse complement strand
GAAGTCCGGATTAACCAAATCCGGGCTCGCATCGACGACCATCTGATCATCAGCGGTTGGCGTGCCTTTGATAACGGAGATCGGATCGGTGTAGCCGTCGTTGAACTGATAGGAGTTGTAATCGCCGACCGACATCACCGGGATTCCCGGATTGTCCGTCTGCAACTCTTGCAGCAGATCGGCCAGGAACTCAGCCTGCGCTTTGCGTTTCGCGCGCACGCGTGGGCCTTCGCCGGTGACGAGTTCGATATCGATGAACGAGCGAGTGTGATTGACCACGATTATGACTGGTCGCGGATTGAGAGTCGCTGCGTCTACCGTAGCTCGTAACACGAGCGGCGGACGATCGTTCAGCAACGCTGGTGCGTTCGTGTTCGGATCGGTGAACGTGTTGCAGGTTGCGGCCGTTCCGTCGCAACCCGGCTTTTCGATTTGCGTTACGCTATCGATCTGTACGCGCGACGTCTTGACCAGGAAACCGACATCTTGATCGGCGTCACCCGAAGTGCCATCGTTTTCGAACAAACGCGCCTCGTAGTGAACACCAGAAATCGCTTCGATTTCCGCTGCGAGTGCCTGCAGGCCCGACAGCTCGAAGATCTCGATCGTGCCGATCACGTCAGGCAGGTGCAGCACGTCGCGAATCGCGAGAGCTGCTTTCGCTCTTTGCGTGGCGTTGTTATTGAAGTTCTCGATGTTGTAACCGGCAACAGTGAACTCTCCTGCTGCGGGCGTCGGCACCGGCACCGCGCTCATGTTGGCAGAATGCGATGGCGCTGTTTCGGGGTCGATCTTGTAATCGTCAAAAGTGAAATCCAACGGTCCCGTGACGTTCGAGAAGGTCACGTTGGAAGTGACGGAGATCGGCGAAGCGCCAGCCAAACCGTCGCTGTCGATCACGATTCTCTCCGGATTCAGATCCCAGATCGGGATGCAGCAGTCAGGAGCATTTGTGGTTGGGTCGGGCGGAATCGGTAATCCGAATTCGATACCCGGCTCGCGTAGCGGCCGCGTGACGCCTTCAAGCACCGTGAACGTCTCGCCAAAGTTATTCGTTGGCGCGACAGACACGAGACTATCCGCGTGCACACGCATCGACTCGAGTCGCTCGAGTTGATCCGGCGTACCCGCGGGATTCAGGATCGTCGTCGTCAACACGGTGGCAGCCGGCAGCGGGTTGCCGGAAGACGTAACCACGACGTCGCCCGGAAGCGTGCTCTCGACCTGTGTCAGATTGAAGAACTCCGTGGGGGTGCCGAGAATTCCAACTGCATCTCCGACCGCGACTGCCGGCGCGCTCGAAGTGAATACGAAGATGCCTTCGGAAGTCGTAGCGTCCATGTCGTAGTTCGCGACAGCGTTTTGCATGAAGAATCCGTTGGTCTTCAGCGCAGTGACGATGCCGCTCGTGCTGACGAACTGACCCGAGTAAGGCGTCGTCGCGCCGCTGCCCTGGATCTCGTGAATGTTGAGTGACAGCGGAGTGCAACTGTTGGTTGGTGAAGCACTGTTGCGCGGACTCGGCGCGCTGACTGCGAAGTCGACGTTGTTGTTGTCGGAGTCGAAACAGCCGCCGCGTTTGCGAAGCGCTGCGGTCGTGTTGCTCAAATTGCTGGTTGGACCAGCACCTTCGAAACAGCTTGCCGTAGTGCCGTAACCGACGAGGTCGACGGCGCAAGTCGGACACGAACCGTTGTAGGCCGTCGTCGAGGTCGTGAGTGCGACTTTGCCGGCGCCTGCTGCCATGGCAATCGTGCCTGTCGCATCGGGTGCGGGCAACGGACTACCGACCGCAGCATTCGATGCCTCCTGGACGAGATAGTAACCGCCGGGAGCGATTGAACCCGACAGCGGAGTGACTTGCCACGTGCCTGTGCCGGCCGCGGATTGATATTGCACGGACCAACCCGTCAGATTTACCGGTGTGACGCCGGCGTTAAAGAGCTCGATGAAATCGTGTGTGAACGGCGCGCCGCTGTTACCGCCACCACCGTAAACCTGACTGATAACGACATCGCCTCCAGATGGACAGTCGTCGTTGCTGATCGTACCGACGCCCTGGCCATCGAGAATCGTGGCGCCCGTGACGTTAGACAGGTTAACGAAGAAACTCTCATTCGGCTCAAATGCTACGTCTCCGTTGACGGTGACGTCGAAGTTGTAAGACGTCTGTCCCGCAGGGATCGTCTGAGCAAGCAAAGTCTTCCCGACGTAATCGTTGTCGCCGGTCGTGGCAGAATCGTTTTGCGTAGAAATGTCGAACGTAACGCCGCCTGGACCAGCCGGCGCCGACAAACTCACGACAAACGTCGCCGTCGTCGTGCCGCTGTTACCTTCGGTGACTGTCGCATCGCCGACGGAGATGTTAACTCCGCCGCCGCCATGTGGTGTGACTGTTAGATCGTCGACCGCCAGACCGTGATCGTTTCCCGCATCGTTCGTGTCTTTCCAGCGCAGCCAGATTTCCTGTCCCGGAGCAGCGGTGAGTGAAATCGTGTCAGACTTGGCTGTCCGGTTAGCTGCTGCATTACCATCCAACGCGGCCGCCGTTGCACCGACTACGGGACTGACGAAATCAAGCGTGTTGAAATCCAACCAGGCCGTTGAAGGTGTATTAATGTCCGTAACGACGCCGGTGTTCTCGACTCGATACTGGAAATCCAACTGCTGTGCGGCGGTGTTGCCGCCGTTGCGCCATTGCTCGCCGATGTAAGACACGTCGAGAGAAGTGATGGTGTTGCCGGTATTGTTGGTAAGTTTGAAGCCAAAGAAGATGTCGCCGGTAGTATTCGAGCCTACTGACCCGAGCGCGCGTTCGGTACTCGTGCCGGTGCCATAAGCGTGAATTGCACCGGTATTACTCGTTCCCGCATCAGCGATGTAGGTCGTGGGGTTCGTAGGCACTGCGGCGAACTGCGCATACATCCCGCCGATGGTGGAATTATCCGACCACGGGTTTGCTGTGCCTCCGGTTGCAAGTGTGTTGAAGTTTTCAGTTAACGGTGCATCGAGTGTGGTGATGTTTCCACTATTTGTTATCGCCGACGATGGGCGGACGATGATGGAAACGGTGATGACAACAAGGGTGAACAGTAACGCGAGCAAACGAGTGCTTCGGGTCGGGTGAAGGGGTTTCAGGCGCATACAAATCTCCGTTTGAGAATTAAGGTTAAAATCTCCATACACAAAAATTGATGAGGAAATACCGGAGGATTACGCTGAGGCCGGTAGGAAAAATGTGGGAGCCTTTTATCAGTTCTATAAGGGCGGGTCAAGTTAACTGGGCCTTAATAGTTTCGCGATTTGGTTTTTCTCTGTGGCCCTCTGCTTATCTCTGCGATCTCTGTGTTTAATCCGCCGTTTTGACGCAGAGATCGCAGACATACGCAGAGGGCCACAGAGACAATTTAAAAAGGCGACACCGCGCTTTTTGTGCGTTTTTGAGGCATAATGCCTGCCACGGAGGAAGACCTTCTAACTTTGATTATCCAGTCGATCGAACTGCGCGAAATCCGCCTGCCTCTCTTACACTTTTTCGAAACAAGCTTCGGCCGCACAACTGAGCGACGCATCATTCTGGCGCGCGTGACCGATGCGAACGGCGTCGAAGGTTGGGGCGAATGCACGGCAGGCGAAGGTCCATTCTATAGTGACGAATGGACAGACTCGGCGTGGTCGACGCTCGTGGAGTTCCTTGCGCCGATGGTTTTGCGACAGAACATCGAGAGCGCTGCTCATGCGTTCTCACTGATGAAACCCGTGCGCGGGCATCGCATGGCCAAGGCCACAATCGAAACTGCGTGTTGGGATCTGGAGGCAAAGAGCGCCGGCGTTCCCTTGTGGAAACATCTCGGCGGAACACGAACTGAAGTTGCCTCGGGTGTGTCGATCGGTATTCAGGACACGCCGGAAATTCTCCTCGAAAAGATTCGGAAAGAAGTTGACGCGGGCTACCAGCGCATCAAGATCAAGATCAAACCGGGTTGGGATCTCAATATCGTCGAGCGTGTGCGCAAGGAGTTCCCCGACATACGTTTGATGGGCGATGCGAATTCGGCTTACAAACTCTCCGACGTCGCGTTGTTTCAGCGACTGGACCAGTTCAACCTCATGATGCTCGAGCAGCCGCTCGCTCACAACGACATCTTCGATCACGCGACGCTGCAGCGCCAGATCACGACGCCTGTGTGTCTCGATGAATCAATCCGCTCGGCAGAGGATGCGGCTCACGCCATCTGTTTGGAATCGTGCAAGATCATCAACGTCAAACTGGGTCGCGTGGGCGGACATGCAGAAGCAAAGCGAATCGAAAAGATAACGAGAGACAACGAGATTCCGATCTGGTGCGGAGGCATGCTCGAGTCGGGAATCGGGCGCGCGCATAACATCGCGATGTCGACGCTCGCCGGTTTCACTCTGCCGGGTGATGTTTCGGCAAGTGCGCGCTACTGGGAAGAAGACGTCATCGAGCCGCCGGTCAAAGTCAGCCCGCGCGGCACCATCAAAGTTCCAGAGTCGCCAGGAATTGGGTTCGAGATTAACTTGCCGCGCATCGACGCGTTGACAGTACGCAAAGAGACGATCAAATGACTGTGCCACTCCCGCGTCAAATTCTTACCGCTTTGCAGGCGAGACAGCCCGAGATCGAGAAGTTTATTCAGGCACTGATAGAAACTGAGTCGCCGTCGGGCGATGAGGAGGGCAGTCGGGCGGTTGTTGATTTAATCGCGGAAGCTGCGGATCAACTCGACTGCGTCAGCGAGGTCGAGCGTGCGAGTGTTGCCGGGTTTGGGCAGCATCTCGTCGTCCGCGCGTTTCAAGGGCAAAGCGCCGCGGGACAGATATTGCTCGTGGGCCACACAGACACCGTGCATGCGCGTGGTTCGTTGAGCGAACGTCCGTGGCGTCGCGAAGCCGGAAGGATTTACGGTCCAGGGATCTTCGACATGAAAGCAAACTGCGCGCTCGCGATCGAGGTGTTGCGCGTGTTGACCGAGTTGCAGGCAACGCCGCAGTTTGAAGTGACGTTGGTTCTGACTTGTGATGAAGAGGTCGGAAGTTTATCGGGATGGCCGTTGATCGAACAGGTCGCAAGCTCGCGGCAGACGCGCTGCGCTTTTGTCATGGAGCCGCCCGCGTCAGGTGGGCGCGTAAAGACGAGCCGCAAGGGAACCGGGATGTTTGCGATCAAGGTCGAAGGTAAAGCCGCACACGCCGGACTCGAACCGGAAAAGGGCGCGAGCGCAATACTCGAGCTCGCACGACAGACCGAACAACTTCACGCGATCAACTCGGCGGGAACCGGAATCACGTTGAACGTCGGCGTGGTCCATGGTGGCACGCGTTCGAACGTCGTTGCAGCGGAAGCGGAAGGTGAAATCGATGTTCGCTTTTCGACGGAAGCGGAGTCGTTGGAGATCGAGCGGATACTTTCAAGTCTCAAGCCCGTCGACGAGCGAACCAGGGTGGTCGTGTCGGGCGGTATAAACAGACCGCCGATGGAGCGAACGCCTGCCGTTGTTGAACTGTTTGAAAAGGCTCGCGCGATCGCTGCCCAGCTCGACTTTGATCTCGGTGAAGCACAAGTCGGCGGCGCCTCGGATGGAAACTTCCTCGCAGCGATGGGGATTCCGGTACTCGACGGACTGGGAATAAGCGGCGATGGTGCGCACGCCGTACACGAACATATCGAGGCTGATGACATCGCGCGACGCGGTGCGCTCATCGCCGGGCTTTTGCTGTCAGTCTAATGCTAATCGCAACGTGGAATGTGAACTCAATCCTCGCGCGCATGCCGAGCGTCATGCGTTGGCTGGATGACGTCAAACCGGACGTCGTGTGCATGCAGGAAACAAAATGCACGGACGACAAGTTTCCCACGTTGCTCTTTCAGGAGCGCGGCTATCAATGCCAACTCTTCGGACAGCAGTCGTACAACGGTGTCGCGATCCTCACGCGTGAATCGTGCGACACCACGCACCGTGGTTATCCGGGCGACGACGAAACCGCACAGTCGCGATTAATCACGACGACCGTTAACGGTATTCACATCGTCAACGTTTACATTCCAAATGGCCAGAAGGTTGGGTCGGACAAGTACGAGATGAAGCTTCGGTGGATGCAGCGACTGCGAGAATTCTTCGATACGAACTACGATCCGGCGACGCCGGTGTTGTTATGTGGCGACTTCAACGTCGCACCCGAAGAACGCGACGTTCACGATGTGCGGCTGTGGCAGGGGCGCGTGATGTTCAGCGAGGCGGAGAAGGCTTCGCTCGAGAATATAAAGTCGTGGGGATTCACGGACGCGTTTCGTTTGCACACAGACGCTGGAGGGAAGTTTACTTGGTGGGACTATCGCGCCGGAGCTTTTCGACGCAACCAGGGCCTGCGCATCGATCACATCTGGATCACGGACCCCCTCGTGCCGCGCAGCGTTCGCACCTGGATCGACATGGATCCACGTACCTGGGAAAAACCCTCCGACCACGCCCCGGTCATCACCGAGATTAATTAGCCACAAAAAGGCACAAAAGACACAAAAGAGGAGAATCATTAAACGGGGTCGTTTTGACCCCACCGCTGATTCATCTTTTTTGTGCTTTTTTGTGGCCCTGGTTTGTGCCTTTTGTGGCCGGCTTTAGTTAGATGTAAGTTCAGCGGTCTTCTCGGTGATGTCCTTCTGTGCCCATTCATTGTCGCGGCTCGCTTCGCCGGCTTTCGATCGCTTCGCCGCTTTCATTCGCTGCACGAGCTCCATGTGCGTCGAGAAGTACGGAAGACTCTTGCCGACAATCTCCTGAACCGATGTGAAGCCCTTGTCGACCATAAACTTCTCAACACCTTCCTTCAACTCCTCGATCATCTTCACGCCCTGGAGCATCACGCCAGTGCATATCTGCACGGTCGACGATCCGAGCAGGAGAAATTCGAGCGCGTCGTGCGAGTTTTCAATACCGCCAATACCGCTGATCGACACATCGTCCGGGATCGCGAGTGCGAGTTGACTGACCATGCGTAAGGCAATCGGTCTAACAGCCTGTGCCGAGTAACCACCGGGCACACAATGCCCCTCAACCGTCGGCATCGGTCTCAACGTGTCGAGATCGACCCCGATCACCGACAGGATCGTATTGATCGCAGAGATCCCATTCGCACCACCGCTGATCGCCGCCAACGCAGGCTCACGGATGTTTGTGATATTGGGCGTCATCTTCGCCCAGACCGGAATCTTCGCGACTTCCGTGACCCAGCTCGTCACTTCTTGAGTGAGATCCGGATGTTCACCCATCTCCGATCCCATCTTGCGTTCGGTCATTCCATGTGGACAGGAGAAGTTGAGCTCAAACCCGTCGACCCCAGTGTCCTGGACCATGCGCGTGAGTTCCTGCCAGCGACTCTTCTCATACTCCTCCATGATCGAGGCGATGAGAATGTTGTTTGGATACTCTTTTTTGACCTGGCGAAACTCATCGAGCCAAACGTCGATCGGCCGATCGGAAATCAACTCGATATTTTCGAAACCGATAACTTCGCCAGTCGACCGCGAACGTAGTTTCCCGTAACGCGGAACCACATTCACCACCTTCGCCGACTCGAGACTCACGGTTTTCGCGACGGCGCCGCCCCAGCCGGCGTCGAACGACTTCGCGAGTACGCGGGCATTCGTTCCCGGCGGTCCCGAACCGAGGACGAACGGATTCGGAAACTTCATGCCGTTAACTGTTATCGAGAGATCCATAAATCAGCTCCAATCTGTGTGATCCGTGGCCATTTTAGTCGGCAACCAGGGCGCCGTATGTATCCGGCCGGCGATCGCGGAAGAACTGCCACGTGTTGCGGACCTCGCGGATCTTGTCGAGATCGAGATCGGCGACGACCAGCGCATCCTTATCGCGAGGTGCTTCTGCAACAAACTGCCCGCGCGGATCGCAGAAGTAACTTTGACCGTAAAACTCGCCGATGTCCCAGGGCTGCTCGTGGCCGATGCGATTGATCGCGCCGACGAAATAACCGTTCGCAACCGCATGTGCCGGTTGTTCCAAACGCCACAAGTACTCCGAAAGTCCAGCGACAGTCGCCGACGGATTGAAAACTATCTCCGCTCCATTCAAACCGAGCGCACGCGCGCCCTCGGGGAAGTGACGGTCGTAACAGATGTACACGCCAATGCGAGCATACGCGGTGTCGAAACACGGATACCCGAGATTGCCGGGGCGGAAGTAAAACTTCTCCCAGAAACCCGGATTAACGTGTGGGATGTGGTTCTTGCGATACTTGCCAAGATACTTTCCATCGGCGTCGATCACGGCGGCAGTGTTGTAATAGATCCCGGTGAGTTCCTCTTCGTAGATCGGCACGACAATCACCATGCCGTGTTCCTTCGCGACGTCCTGCATCAACCGGACGGTTGGACCATCTGGAATACGTTCGACGGCTTCGTACCAGCGCGTCTGTTGTTCGGCACAAAAATAAGGAGTCGTAAAGATCTCCTGCATGCAGATTATCTGCACTTTCTGCTTGGCAGCGTCTTCGATGAACCTCAGGTGTTTCTCGATATTCAGACGCTTGATCTCCTCGATCGGGAGATCCGACGAACCTGCATTCGAACACTGTATGAGTGCGCATTTAAC
>DATNCH010000202.1:0-16588 GCA_035571655.1 Pyrinomonadaceae bacterium | reverse complement strand
GCACCGAGTTTGGAATCCGACCAATCGCGACTTCGTTGGCCTCGCGCACGTCGATGATTTGAATGTCGTCGCCTTTGTCCAGGCGCTGTTTGAGTTCAGTCGAGGTTATCTCTTCCATAGTTCGCCTATCTTAACAAGGATCGCCGCTACAATTAATTTGAAAGCATGCGTTACACTTTGCCAAACATCTCCCGTTCACGAAAGGCCTGACCATGAGATTCGAGTTCTACACAGAAGCCCTCGATAACGTCCCCAAATTGTCCGTAGATGGAACTGTTGACAACAGCATTCACTTCTCACACTGGCAAGGAAATACCACGCCCGCGGAAGTGAAGGCTGACACCTCAACCGAGATCGCGCTCAACCTGGTCGCTTCGCCAAACAGAGCCGAGTTAATAAAGGGAATCGATCTGGTTACCAATAATCACTTCGATACCGACGGCGTGTTGTCAGTTTGGACTGTGCTCACAGGCGAACGCGCGCTCGCACACCGCGAGCTATTGATCGCGGCAGCGGAAGCGGGTGATTTTTCGGAACACTCGAGCGACGATGGCGTGCGGGTCAGTATCGCGATACAGGGTTCCGATCAGGCGAGTCCAAACAACGACGACGGCTCGCCATTGGCGCGACTCCTCGCCGGCGAAGAAGTCGACGACGACGCGCGCGCGTACGAACTCGTTTTGCCTGAAGTCGAGCGGTTGCTTACAAACATCGACGATTACGAATCTCTCTGGCGCGAAGGTTGGAACAGCGTTGCGGCAGCGATCGAGAGCTTCGAGCGCGGCAAATCGAGCGTGACGGAGTATTCCGATTCGCGCATCTCGCTTGTCACTCTTGCTCCCGAACTCTTCGACGGTGCTGGATTCAGTCCAACCAGACATGCAGCGCCTTACACGGCTATCTCGAAATTCGCTCGAGGCGAGTTGTTCCTGATCGCGATTCCGACGGCTGGCGGTTGGTTTTACCGTCTCGATTACCCGTACTACTCGTGGGCCGAAACTGTCGTGCGTCCACAGATACGACGCCGCGATCTGAGCAACGCGTTAGAGCTGCTCAATGATCGCGAAAGCAATCGTGAAGGGCGCTGGCAAACTGATAATCGTGAAATGACGTCGGCAGTGAAGTTTCTCAGCAACGGAACACTCGCCGCATCACGACTCGAGCCGGATCAGGTTGTCTCAGTGCTACAAACGTCCGGCTCACTGGCTGCAACTTCGGCAGTTTCGTAAAACGAACATGCACGACGTAATCATCATCGGCGCTGGACCAGCGGGACTCTCAACCGCTTTCTGGTGCGATGACTTGCGCCTTGATACGCTCGTGCTCGAACACGCGGAACAAGTCGGAGGCCAGCTTCACCGCGTCTACAACCCGATCGAAAACTACCTCGGTTTGAAGGCTCGCAACGGCCAGGAACTACTGGAGCATTTTACTAAGGACGTTGACTCGGCAGATTTTGATTTGTGGACTCAGGTCGATATCGAATCCGTTGACCTGAGAGCGAGGCGCATATCGTTGCGCAGCGGCGAAGACCTGCAATCGATTGCCATCGTCATTGCAACCGGAGTTAGACCAAGAGAACTGGGAGTGCCGGGCGAGAAAGAGTTTATCGGCAAGGGAATGATAGAATCCGGAGCCCGCGATCGACAGCTTTTCGCAGGAAAAGATGTTTGCGTTGTCGGAGGCGGCGATGCTGCCGTCGAGAACGCGTTGTTACTGGCGGAAGTTTGCCCGACAGTTACGCTGGTCCATCGGGGAAAGAAACTGCGCGCTCGCCGTGAACTCGCAGAACGCCTGCAACCAAACAATTGCATCACTGTTTTCACAGAATCTGTTCTGACGCGTATCCTCGGCGCCGAAGAGGTCGAAGGCGTCGAGATTCAGCGGAAAGAAGGGCTGAAGCCGTTTCAACTGGCAGTCCGTGGCGTGCTGATTCGGATTGGTGTTGAGCCGAATACGCAGTTGTTTCGAGATCAGATCGAAACAGACGAAAAAGGTTTTATCACTGTGAACAGTCAACAAGAGACGAGCGTGTCGATGGTGTTTGCGGTTGGCGACGTCTCGAATCCGCAGGCGCCGACAATTAGCAGCGCCACTGGCGCCGGCGCGACCGCTGCAAAGGTAATTGCCTCTCGACTGAATGCGCGATGACTGAAAAGAGCGAATGCGGGTATCTCGAAGCTCACGTATTTGCATACCCGATTGAGTACATCGCCGGGATCGATCTTTACAACGCAGGCGAATTTCACGCGGCGCATGACGCGTGGGAGGAGCGTTGGATGGGCGAAGTTGGACCAAAAGAGAAACTGTTTCTCCAGGCAATGATCCAGTCGGCAGTTGCGTTCCATCATCTCGACATCGGCCGGCCCGGAGCCGCGCGACAGATGTACCTGCGAGCGAAGGAGAAATTTGGCCGGCTCGGCGTCAGTGTTTTCATGTCGCTGGATCTCGATGAATATCAGTCGCAACTGGATTCAGCGCTGTCGTGGCTGTTAAGTGCACCCGACCCGAGAGAGTTAGTTCCACCCGAGATCGTTCCGCCGAAGATTCGACTGTTAGAAGCGATTGATGACTTTGATTAACGTTACGCGACTGTTACTGCTTGCTGCCTGGTTTGGCGCGGCGCTTTTCTTTGGCGCCGTGGTAGCGCCCGCAGCGTTTGGCGTGTTGCGATCGTTTGGTCTGCCAAACGCGAGTGAGATTGCGGGTTCGATTGTGACCCGATCGCTTTCCGTGGTTAATCTCGCTGGATTTGCGATCGCGTTGTTGCTGCTGGTGACTGTGATCCTGCGGCGCAATCACTCGAGCCGGCTGAGTTTTATTGTTGAGTGCATCTGTCTCGGTGTGATCGCGTTGGCGACGGGTGCCGGCCATTGGTTCATTGCGGCGCGGATGCGCGCGTTGAGAGCAGCCATGGTCCTGCCCATCGATCAGATCGCCGCCGACGATCCGAACCGGATCGCCTTCAACAACCTGCACGGTTATTCGGTTAACGCGCTGTCGCTTGCTATGATTGCGGCACTCGTCGCCATGGTACTGATGGCCCGTAGCCTGCGCAATTGAATTTCTGAAACGATTGGAAGAAGCCGGTGGAGATTATCGAAGACATTGATGGTTGGCTTAGAAGGTTTGAATCGTGGAGACCTGCGCCGGGGAATGATCTGTCCGATTACCCGTTCGTAAGAAATCGCCGCGCGCCATTCACGCCCGCGCGCCGCGCGCTTCCGATGTTGAATCTGGCGTTGATTTCGTCGGCGGGCGCATACATCGATGGGACCGCTCCGTTTGATGCCGAATCTGGTGACCTGAGTTTTCGAGAGATTCCGGTGGAGGTTGAAGCAGGCGATCTGAAATTTACAGCGCGAGGGTACGAGCCGGCGGCAGTTCAAGACGACATGAACTCGCAGATCCCGATTGCGCGGCTGCTTGAATTTGAGCAGAACGGGATTATCGGTCAGTTGAACCCGGTGTTCTGGAGTTTTTGCGGTTTCATTCCTGATGCCGCTGCAATCGCGAACGAACTCGCGCCGAAGCTCGTCGAGCGCGCTTCGCGTTATGAAGTGCAAGCCGCGTTGTTAGTTCCGGCTTCCGTTCTGTGTCATCAGTCGGTTGGATTGGTGGCTCGAGCGCTGGAGCTCGCCGGTATTCCAACGATGACGCTCGGTGTGGTGAAAGACGTAGTCGAGTCTGTGCGACCGCCGAGAGTTGCGCTCTATCATGGAAAGCTCGGCGCCGTTAGTGGTATGCCGAATTTCCCGGAGCATCAGCGACGCATTCTCGACGAAGCGTTGCGACTGATTGAGCCGATGGACCAGGCCGGTATCAGGACTCTCGCGGTCGCGTTGGGAACCGAGACTCAGCAGTCGCGCGGCGAGCGGTGATCAATTCTCAATGTCTGTGAAAAAATGTCTGTCAAAAAACGTCTTGGACTGTTCATCGTCCTCATCTTAACGGCGACTCTTGCTTACCTTCTTTTTGCGCCGGTCCCGATCAATCCTGCCGCCTGGACACCACCTGCTGCTCCTGCGCTAACCGGCCAGTACGAACGGAACTCGCGACTGTCGACCGTGCAGAAGCTCTCGCTTGGAGATGGCCACAAGCCCGAGGACGTTGCGCTCGATGCTGACGGGAAAATCTATGCGGGGTTTGAAGACGGGCGCATCATGGTGCTTCAGCCCGATGGTACGCAGCCACGTGTGTTCGCTAACACCGGTGGCCGTCCGTTGGGACTGATTTTCGATCGAGACGGAAATCTGATCGTTGCGGACGCAATCAAAGGATTGCTGTCAATCGCCAAAACGGGAGATATAAAAGTTCTGGCTACGGAAGCAGATGGTGAGAAGTTCGGATGTCTCAACGATCTCGACGCCGGCGCGGATGGAACCATCTATTTCACGGAAGCTTCCCACAAGTTTCCGATGTCACAGCACGTCGAGGACTTGCTCGAGCACCAGCCTAACGGTCGTTTGCTCGCGCTTGATCCACACAGTCAACGACCACGAACGCTCGTGCGTGATCTGTACTTCGCAAACGGCGTCGCGGTGAGTCCGGATCAATCGTTTGTGCTCGTAGCGGAAACCGGCAAGTATCGAATCCGGCGTCACTGGTTGAAGGAACCAAAGATCGGCCAAACGGACGTCTTTATCGACAATCTTCCCGGCTTTCCTGACGGCATCTCGTCAAACGGCAAAGACAAATTCTGGCTCGCGCTCGTCACGCCGCGACAAGCCCTGGTCGACCGGATGCTGCCCCATCCGTTCGTGCGCAAGATTGTCTTTCGCCTGCCGGATTTCCTTCGCCCTGGCCCGGAACGCTATTCGTTCGTCCTCGGCCTCGATTCAAACGGACGCGTCGTGGACAACCTCCAAAACGGCTCGCGCGACTGCTACTCCCAAATCGCGAATGTGGTCGAGCGCAATGGCACGCTCTACTTCGGCAGCATCGGCGAAGACACTGTGGGCCGCTTCTCGCTTCGATAAATGTGTTTGACGCGAGTTTTAAAGAATTGTCACGCGCGCGTAATTAAGACATAATCACGGCTTGATTATGTCAACGGGAGTCGGAGCAGCGTAACGTGTCCGCAGACGAAATCGGCGTCAACTATGATCGCCTGCCAAAACACTTGCAGACCAGTCTCTTTGCTCACTATCAACAGCCTGTAGCTGTTCCTCAAAACTGTCTTCAACCGAACTCGATTAATCATGGTGATGCAGTCCGCCTGTTGCCGCGCGTTGCGCCCAACAGCATCGCGCTGAGCGTTTGGTCTCCACCTTACTTTGTCGGCAAACAGTATGAGTCGCATCTGACGTTCGATGACTGGCAAACCCTCCTGCGCGATGTGATTCGACTGCACTATCCAGCAATAAAACCCGGCGGTTTTCTCGCGATCAATATCGCTGACATCCTCTGCTTCAAGGATCCGGCTATGCCGAAAGTGCAGGCAGAGAATCTCTCCAGGCGTCGATCTAAAGTCACGAGAGAGGACGTCTTAAAAGCACAGGCTGAGAATCCCACTTTCAATCGTTATCAACTAGCGAAACACCTGGGTTGCAGCGAGCAAACTATCGACCGGCGATTGAACGGTAACAATATCCGCGGTGGAAAGTACGACACTCAGACGCGCGTGAAGATCGTCGGTGGCCTGGTGGAACAGTGGGCAGAAGCAGCAGGCTTTTATCCGTACGATCGTCGTGTTTGGGTTAAAGATGCGGCTTGGGAAAACAGCAAGTGGAGCACCTTGTCTTATCGGTCAGTCGATGAGTTCGAGTACATATATATTTTTTGGAAGCCTGGCGTCACGCGTATCGATCGCAGCAGGCTCACGCAGCAAGAATGGGCTGACTGGGGCTATCGCGGCGTCTGGACGTTTCCTTCGGTCCGCATCAACGACGATCATGAAGCCAAATTCCCGCTCGAGCTTCCAACACGAGTCATCAAATTATTCACGGATGAACACGAAACCGTTTTGGACTGTTTTATAGGTAGCGGCACGACCGCCGTTGCCGCCGTTCGAGAAAAGCGGCAGTTCATTGGAATAGAGATTCAGAAAAAGTACGTCAACCTCGCTGCCCGTCGGATCATGCGGGCCACACTGACCAAACGCTGAATGCTGATAGATCCTGCTACGCTCACGGCGGACTTTCCACGTCTCGAAGAAATAGAAAAGGCGTCAACTCGGTTTGTCACGCAGGCGATGCTCAACTTCCGCGAGGAAGCGGCGCAGATCTACCAGAACGAACGAGACAAGCCACAGGATATCGGAGAGGACATTACTCGCGAGGCACTGGACCGTTTAGGCGTTTCAAAAATCGACCAGCGCTTGTTTGGCAAAATGGACTACAAGCGCGCGCGTTACGTCTTTCACCCGGACTACGCGATTAGGCAGGCGTTATTTGTGGACTCAAAAGCCGAAGACCTCACCGGAAGGGGAACGGCAACACTCCAAACCGCGCAAACGTCGCTGCGAATCATGCACTTCAGGAGGGGCGCAGCAGTTGACGAACAGGGAACTTTGCCGGCGATCCTGAACTTAGCGGGCCATCAATATCTCACGACGACGATCTTCGTTAAATACAATTACCAACCTCTTTCTGCGGAACAGTTCCGACTCGAGGACATTACCGTCGCTTGTGTCCCGAACGCGATGCTCCAAGCGAATTACAACCCGAACGCCAATACCACCATTTGGCGCGCCGGACGAAACGCGCCGACTCGCGGCGAACCATTTCGAGTTAGATTGGTCTTTGCCCTCTTACAGGCGCGTGCTCGATGGCGCGTCCAGAACATCCCGATGCCGCCCGCCAATTTCACCTGGCAGGAATAGACCTGAACAAGTGGCAAATCTGATTTGTTTTCTCTGCGTCCTCTGCGTATCTCTGCTTATCTCTGCGTATCTCTGCGATCCTCTACGTTTAAACGTCCATTAACGCAGAGAACGCAGAGATACGCAGAGGACCGCAGAGGAAAGACTTCCATCCCAACTCGCTTTATGCGCAAAGCCGCGCGCGGCGGGCGGCGGGGCCTTGCCCTAAAAGTCGGTTCTGACCCATAAGTAAAAATTCTGACTCAAAAGTCACTTTTCCCCCTTGCGCGCTTTTCGCGGTCGCCCGACTTTTCGCACCTTAACGGCTTCAAGATCTTTCGGATCGATCAGCCACTCACGCCCGTACTTAAACGCTTTCAGCCGCTTCGCCTCAATTAGCGCCCGCACTCTATTCTGCGTCACGCCTAAGCGCTTCGCTGCCTCTGCCGTGGTGATGATCTTCATGGCCCAAATTCTAACATTCCCGCAAAACTATAGTGTCTCACCATAAATCTTTGACAAGCGAAGATTCTGCGCCTATAGTGACGCCCACAAAACGGAGCGGGCTGGCAAGTGCGCAAACACTCGCCAGCCCTTACACAGCCAATTCCTACCCAGTTAAGAGAAAGGAATCGACCATGCCTGACAATGTTACCACGGAAGAACTTGACGATCTCACCCCTGATCCACTGACAGATAGTGGCGATTGGGAACTCTGCTTTGAGCCACTCAAAGGCCATGCTTATGCGGCGGTTAGAATGGGATTTAATATCAGAACGCTGCGAAAGCATCTTGATGCGCAACTGTTCAAGCCGCGACCAGTTATGGAAGCCCTTGATCTCGCGATGGAAGTTTTGTTCCCCTATACCGACTTTCACAAAGCCTCCTTTGATCTATTTCTCAAGTTCACGGATGGCAAACTGACCTTCGAAGAAGAACAGATGCTCAACGCGCTTGGCGTCAAGATCTGATCCGGTGCTTTCCAATTTCCCGCCGTTTGCTTCGATCACTCTGACGCTTGATGCAAACGGCGGGGGCTTTCCGTTTTCCGCTCACCTGTCTCCATCTCGACGGTTCGCAGCCACGGCTCGCCAGCGTCCTGCATCCCCTGAGCAGATGGTTGAGATTAAGTTGAACTCGCCCCCTGAGTGGCTTTCACTCTTGCCTCAGGGGTTCCCGGCCACGGTTGCCCGCTATCCCTTAGGAACTCGAATCCTTTAATGGCAGATCGTAGCATTTTGATCCGCGTCTTAGCCTCTTCAATCATCTGCTCTGCATCGTTAATCGCAGCGTCCCAAGGGGTTATGGTCTTGGACGTTTGTCTAAAAATATCTATAGCGTCAGATTTAGACATGTGTTATCCTCCGTGTCTATGAAGCCCGCATATAAAGCCGCCTATGAGCAGGCAATCGAAGATTTGACAACTGCAATGGAGACGCAGGAACGATTGGCTCTTGAGGCGTGGAAGGTTGATCGCGAAGTTAGCTTGTTTCGTGAATCTGCCCTCGCTCTTGGAAATCTTTGCGGCAAGTCTGAGAAGGAAGTGGCGGCAGAGCACCCAGAACTGTTCCCTGAAAGCATCGACCCGGATACGGGCCTTACCGATGCTGTGCGTAAGGCGCTTCAGTCTGTGTCCAACGTATCCTTGTCCCCTGTCCAAGTACGAAATCGAATGGAGAAAATGGGGTTTGATTTGAAGGCCTACAAGAATGTCTTGGCATCGATTCACACGATTCTTAAAAGGCTTCAAACAAAGGGCGACGTTTCCACTCGCGAGCGCGACGGAAAGACGGTCTACCGCTGGAGTAAAGTTATTGTTAAGGCGAGTAAGTAAGGGTCTTTGAGAGTTAATTAACGGAGAGGTGCCAGAACGGTAATGGAGCCGCCTTATAAGCGGAAACCCTTCGGGGCATACGGGTTCGAGTCCCGTCCTCTCCGCCAATTTTGCAGTCCCGGTGAGTGCGTCAACACCCACCGAGACATTCAACCACACAGTCGAAGCTATGTGGCCTAAGCAACCGAGATTATATGCTTCTGGCTGTGTCTTTTCCAAGAATGGAGAAACACTATGGACGCCAGAGAGCAAAAAGGTCTTGAGATAGCGGCCAAATCGAAGTTGCAAAAGAGCGGGGATCGATGGTTCGTTCCCTCTCAAACAGGCCATCGCGGAACGTACTACACAGTCAAACCTGACCCTGCAAACCCTCAATGCAGTTGTCCTGACTTTGAATGCCGCCAGCTTCGCTGCAAACACATCTTTGCAGTCGAATACGTGATCCAACGCGAATTCACTTTTGACGAACAGACTCAGACCGAAACTTGCACTGAGACGGTCACGGTCAAGAAGACTTACAAACAGGAATGGTCTGCCTACAACAAAGCGCAGCGTTGCGAAAAGGAAAAGTTTGTTGAGTTGCTCGCTGAGTTGTGCAAGGGTGTAGAAGAACCGGAACAGAAGATGGGCCGTCCGCGCTTGCCGCTTGCTGACATTATTTTTGCAAGCGCGTTCAAAGTCTATTCCTCGATGTCCGGTCGCCGCTTCATGTCGGACTTGCGCGATGCTCAGAACAAAGCTATCTATCGAAGGCCGCGCACTACAATTCCATCTCGCGCTACTTGGAGAATGCCGGGTTGACGCCACTGCTCAAAGGATTGATCGAAGCGAGCAGTTTGCCGCTGCAAGCGGTTGAATGTGATTTTGCTATCGATTCGTCCGGCTTTTCGACTTGTCGTTTTTACAAGTGGGTTGATGCCAAATACGGAAAGAATGAGTTGATGTCGAAACGCGATTGGGTAAAGGTGCATTTGGTTTGCGGCGTTAAGACAAACATCGTGACCGCTGTTGAGATCACCGATAGATATGCGGCAGACATCAAATACTTCGAACCGCTTGTCAATGCCACGGCGCAAAATTTCGCCATGCAAGAAGTAAGTGCTGATAAGGCATACTTGTCGGCAGATAATCTGAAAACGGTTGTGGACCATCACGCTATGCCGTATATCCCGTTTAAGAGCAACAGCAAACCAAATCTGACATGGGGAATTGGACCAAACCGAACGACCAGCGCCCGCGCAAGATGGAATACCAAAACCACCCTTTGGCGGCAGTTGTTTCATTATTTTTCTTTCAATCAAGAGTGGTTCTTCCAGCAATACCATAAGCGCAGCAACGTTGAATCGACGTTCAGCATGATCAAGGCGAAGTTCGGCGATAGCCTGAGAAGCAAGACCGAAGTCGCGCAAACTAATGAAGCTCTGTGCAAGATTCTTTGTCACAATATCTGTTGCCTAATTCAATCCATTTTCGAACTTGGCATCGACCCAACCTTTTGGAAGCAGGAGACAGAAACCCCATGGATTTAGACTCACTCGCGCGGTTCAACAAAGGAATGGAAGGGCTAATATCAGAATTAGAGCGAATTACAGCGCTGGTAAAACCGGAGTGGGACGCGAGAAGGGATACAGCCAAAACGCTAATCTCACTTTCGGGCGCTACACTGGTTTTTACTATTACGTTCTCGCAGTCTGTAATTAAACCGGACACGCCGATACAATGGCGGTACGCTATTGTCGGATGCTGGCTGAGCTTCATCTTTTCTCTCGTTTTTTGTCTCGCGTCACTATGGTTCTTAATGACCCTCTCGCGCCTTCCGATTCTCATCAAAGGGAATCAAGAGAAGTTAAGAACGGCACTTGAAGAAAGCCATCAAACGGGCGACCGTAAAGCGTTCATGACTACATACATGAAGCCGTTAAGAAAGCTGGCACTACAAGAAACTGTCGCGATTTGGTGCCTCAGAATAGGAATCATCTTCTACGGTCTCGCTTTGTCTATTTTCACCGTTATCGGATTGCGCCAATTGCTGCACTGACCGCACGCCAAGCAACCAGTCAACGTAAGCATCTACGGCGTCTCCAATGTCATTCAGTAAGCCCCTAAAGGTAGCGCCGGGAAGTTGCGCTTTGCGCTCAACCGCTTTCCACTTCGCTTTTACGTGCGGCGGTAGGTCACTCATTGCAGACCCCCGCTTGACCAACGGGCCCAATTGCTCGCTGACCCAAAAGTTTTTCTCTTGACTCTAATGTCTGGCTTGATCCCGACTTTAGAGGCAAGGCCGGGAGGCGGTATACGGGGTACGCAACTGTATATCTCTGTGCCACAATGGGTTCCGGAATCTCAGTAAAATTTCCTAGGGAATTTGTCCGTTTTTCAGACCTGTTTACCTCGTATCCGATCCCCCGATGTTCTTGTTTAGCGGTACATGAACTCACAATCCTCACAAATCCAAGTAAACACACTGCTTAGAGCATAATTTCCCGCGCGGCAGAGTTGTGGCACGCGCGTTGTAAAACACTTGTGCGTCGGGGACGGATGGGAGCCGGCTCCGACGCGGCAACCCCTCTTTCTCTTTTGGGAGTACATAACGACAATGATTAACCTCGTTTCAGCAGCGACTTCAGTTCCGAAGAACGTCTTCAAGACGACGGAGCTGGTGGGAAGTCTCATGCATAAACTCTCACCCGAGCTAATCAATACGATCAGCGGACTCGGCGTGGACCAGCGCTATTCAGCGCTTGAAAATTATCCGGACTTCCTTTGTGGTAAACCAAAAAATGCAACCAGTTCCACGACGGAACTCGCCGTCGCGGCCACCAGGCGTTGCATTCACGAATGGGGCGGCGACCCGAATCGCATCGGTCTATTGATCGCCGCCACTAACACGCCCGACCAGATGCTGCCCTGCCTGGCCTCGGAAATCATGGGGAGAACGCACGGTTTGCTTTCGCGTTCACTCCGAACCGTCGGCATGCAGGCCCAGGGCTGCTCCGTATTGCTCAAGTCAATCGAGGTGGCGCAGTGGTATCTCGCTGCGAACCCCGGACAACTCGCAATCGTCGTCATGGCCGAGGTCCACACTCCTTTCGCTGCCCCGTTGCTGCGCGATGAGTATTGCGGCTATCGCGAAATCCTTAAGATGCGGAAGGATCGTAGACTCGACGTCGATCAATTCGAACAGCAAAAACTGGATACGACTTTCGTCATCCAATCAATGCTCTTCGGCGACGGCGCTGTGGCCATTTTGCTCGGCAGTGAAGAAGGTAAACCAGCGTTTGGACCGATCTCACACCTGACCAACGATCAGCCCAACGACATGAACCTGCTCACGATGACGAGCAACAGCTCACATCCGTTCCTCAAAGGGCGGCCGCAGTATTTCATGCAGCCGAACGTCCCGATGCGTGGTGCACACTACGCTGTAACCACGGTCAAGAACGTTCTGCAACATCCGGATTCACCGGTCTCCGATCTGACTGAAGTGGATGACTGCTTGATTCACACCGGCAGCAAGAAGATTCTCGATGGCGTTTGTTCACAGCTCGACCTGAACCCGGAGTCTGACAAAGTGCACGGCTCTTACCAGGTGCTCGAGCGCTACGGCAACCTATCGAGTGCTTCGACTGGTTTTATGCTGGCTGAGAAGGACGAATGGTCTGGTCCGGCGATGGTGGTGGGCTTTGGAGTTGGTTTTGCTGCCAGCGCTGGAATTATGAACTTCAATTAGCACGGATTCCACGGAATTGCAGAACGGATTTACACAGATAAAACGCGTTCTGGCTCCGTGTCATGCGGGTTAGTCGGAGGGTTTCTCGTCAGCGCGCTGAGTGTGGATCCGACCTGCGCGAAATCAAACGGCTTGCCGATGATCGCGTCGACTAAATCTTCTTCACCGGAAGGCGGCGCGGTCGTAGGTCCATAACCTGTCACGAGCACGATTCGTACGTTGGGCCAGTCCTTGCGAATCATCCGGGCAGTTTCCCAGCCGTCCATCTCCGGCATCGCCAGGTCAGTGAATACAAAATCAAAATTGCCAGTACGCAATTTCTGCACGGCTTCCTGCCCGCCGCCCGCGAGTTCCACCTTGTGATTCACGGCCACGAGCATCTCGGCTAGTGTTTCTCTCACCGGTTGCTCGTCGTCAACCACAAGAATTCGCAGGCAAGGCGTTTCACCAACTGTTCCCGACGTATTACCAGGCGTCGTCTCAGCCATCGCAGCCGGCAGATCGATCGTGAAGTTCGTACCCTTACCAGTTTCGGAACTAACGCTGATGGACCCTGAGTGCCGTTCGATAATGCTGTAACTTACGGAGAGGCCCAAACCCGTACCTTGTGCGCCTTTCGTCGAGAAGAAAGGTTCGAAAATCTTCTGCCGAACGTCTTCCGGCATTCCCATTCCACTATCACTGAAATGCAGTTGCAACCGGCCGTCCACGCGCCGACACGTGATTAGCAGCCGTCCTCCCTTCGGCATTGCGTCAACTGCGTTCACGATCAGGTTCACAAAAACTTCGCGCAGTTCAGATGCGCTGCCGTACGTGAAGTGCCCGGCCGCCGTGTTGAGTTTGACTTCGTATTCCAGCCCGCGAACACGCGCCTCGTTCTGCCAGCGCGTCCTGGTGATCTCGACGGCGTCGTTCAACAGCCCACCAACGTCTACCAGTTCAAACTCCTTGACCGCCGACTTGCGCGCAAACGTCTGGATTCTACGCACGGTCGCCGCAGCGTCTTCAGCGGCGGTTTGAATGATGTCGAGATTACGGACCAACGCCGGATCGTTGACTTGTCGTCGCAATAGTTGCGCACGACCAAGAATCGCGGCGAGGGAGTTATTGAAGTCGTGAGCGACACCCGAAGCGAGTTGTCCGAGCGCGCGCAGCTTATCGGCCCTGGCCGCGCGTTCACGCTCTTCCTTTTGCTCGGTGATATCGCGCGCAATGCCCAGCACGCCGGTTGTTCGACCCTCGACGACGAGCGGCGAGTTGTCAACACGTGCATGCCGCAATTGACCATCGTGAGAGAAATAGCGCATCTCGTAAGTCTGCGGTAATCCGGTCAACGCTGCATTGATTTTTTGTCGCACCAACTCGCGATCCTCTTCATAGACCATCGGGAGCATTGGACGCCCGATGAATTTGTTGCGCTGATATCCGAGGGCTTTCAAGGTCGCAGAATTGCACCACTTGAAATTGCCATCGGGATCGACAGCATAGATGGATTCGCGGGCACTCTCGAGAATATTCGTCAGCAACGACTGATGTTCGCGCGCGACAGCCTGGACCTTCCGCAGGTCGGAAAGATCGCGCGCAGTACAGACGACGCCCAGTGCTTTGTCGTTCTCGTCGAGCACCGGTTCGATAGTCACCAGCAGCGGTCGATTGAGGCGCGTCGGCGTGATTTCAATCGTAACGCTGCGACGTGTTTCGAGTGCTGTCTCGACGACGCAAGCTTCGTCTTCCTCGCTTGTCCTCAGAATGTCGCAACACTTCTTTCCGAGCAGCAGCTTCGGATGTAGCGCTTCCATCGCCGCACCCGCACGATTCACGCGTTTCAGCTCACCGTCGCCGTCGAAGATAAAGATACCGTCAGACATCGCGTCGAAAGTCGTTTCCCATTCGGTCTTGCCACGCGCGACCATCGTAAACAATTCGGCTTGCGCGATACCGATCACGAGTCGTTCTGCCATCGCTTCAACGAGCGACAGTTCGTCTTCTGTCCACACGCGCTTGCGATCGTTTTGATAGATGCACAGCGACCCGCGGAATTCACCTTTCATGAACAGCGGATAATGGATCTGCGACCGAACTTCGAACCGCTCGGCGCGGTCGCGCACGTAGTCACGCAAGGCGGGTGTTTCGTCGTCGTCGTAGTTCAAGGTGTCGTCGATGATGAGCGGCTTACCTGAACACGACAATCGACAGCCGATCGGATCATCGCTTTCGACGACGCCGTTTTCGATATGCCTGATGCCGGGCGCCAGGTATTCGTATTCGAGCGCCTCGTCGAAACCCTCCGTGTTGTACAAGCAAAGCTGAACCCTCGACACATCCAGAGCAAGCCCGAGTTCACGCGTTGCAGTACTGAGAACTTCCGGCAAACGCAAAGAAGCGCGAATGGCCATCGTCAAGCGGTTGACGAGCGCTTCGCGAATGGATGTAGCTTCAGCCTTCTGATACAACTCGGCTTGCCGAATCGCGATTCCCGTTTGATCCGCAACAGCTTTCGCCAGCGCGATGTCGGCCTCATTCCACGCTCGCTGTTCTTTTGTCGTCGAGAGCGCGAACGCCGCGGGAAAGTCATCGGCCACCTTGATAGCCACGTACATGATCGACTTTACATCTGCTTGCGAGAGGATTTTCTCGTAGACGTCTGTGAGGCGTGGATCATTCGCCGCATCTGCAAAAGGCAGGACGCCGTTCTGGTCCAGCCCTGAGATCAGGTATTGCAGATGGCCCATTGAAAAATCAGTCGCCGCCGGTTCAACGCCGTCGGCGTGATACTCAGCGACGTTCGTAACACACTTCCTGCGGGCGTCTTTCATGAAAAGCGAACAACGATCCACGTTCAGATACGAACCCAACTCTCTTACCGCGGTGTTGTAGATCTCGAGCGGATCAAGCGAACAACGAATCGTTTGAGAAATGCGATGAATCATCGCCTCGCGCTGGGCCTGCTGGGCCAATGCTTCTTCAGCACGACGGCGCTCGCTGATATCGACGCCAACACCCGCAACGTATTTGTTGCCCGCGGAGTCGACAGTCGGAAACTTGAAGACGAGCCACTGGTGTGGTGTGCCGTCTTCGGTGTGAACAGTCTCGATGACTTCGTCGGGAAGTCCGCTGTTCAGAACGTTGAGATCGTGCTGGTGTGTTTCCGCGGCGAAATCGCGCGGCAACCAGTCAAAGCTCGTGCGACCTCTCAGAAAGCTGAGCGGCTGACCGAATAAACGCTCGAATGGTTTGTTAACGTAAACATACCGGCCTTCAGCATCCTTCATGAAGGCGACCGCCGGACTGTTGTCCATGAAACTATTGAAGAAAGCCTGGCTCTCTTTCAACGCGGCTTCAGAATGCTTGCGCTCCGTGAGGTCGCGCGCGATTCCCTGAACGCCGACGGGCTTTCCATCGCTGCAAATTAGACGCGTACTGACTTCGAGTCGAACACGACGTCCTTGCTTCGAGATGATGTCGATCTCGTAAACAGTCGAGACTTTTTCGCTGGCCTTGCGGGCGATCATTTCGCGCGCGAGGTTTAGATGTTCCGGCGCGATCACGTCGGCGACGTTCAACTTCGCCGCTTCTTCTCGCGAGTAGCCGGTGATGCGTTCGCCGGTGCGGTTGAGGGAAGTGAAATTGCCCAGGAGATCGTGTGTGTAGATGATGTCGTTGGCGTTTTCGAAAAGCTCACGGTAGCGCTCTTCGCTTTCCTTGATTGCTTTTTGAATCCGGTGGCGCTCGACCAGCCGCGCGACTTTTACCAGCAGCTCTTCGTTTCGGAACGGCAGATCGAGGTAGTCGTCGGCGCCGGCCGTCAGACCCTCGATACCGGCGTCCTCAGACGTTATCAAGCCGCTGATCAGAAGGACGGGAATGTATGAGGTGCGCGGGTCCTCTTTGAGGCGGCGGCAGAGTTCAAGACCGCCGACACGCGGCATCACCACGTCGCTGACCACCACGTCGGGCTCGAACGACAGGGCCAAATCCATTGCTTCGGCGCCGTCCAGGGCGGTTGCGACTTCGTAACCCTCGATTTTTAGGAGGTCCAACAGGAGCTCGCGGATTTTCCGGTCGTCGTCGACGATCAGGACGCGGCCCCGCTCTGAGGTGCTGATGGTCATCTGTTTTCGGACGTTGAGTAAGAAACCTCGGGAGGACAAATTGTAGATTTGGTGGAGTTCTTACAGAGCCCAGGCGGAGGCTTGGGCCGGGAGAGTATAACAGCTTTGGC
>DATNCH010000201.1:0-13250 GCA_035571655.1 Pyrinomonadaceae bacterium | reverse complement strand
TCAGGCTGACGGCAGTAACAGGCGACGCCACGGAGGGCTCGGTATCGGTCTCGCGCTGGTCAAACAGCTCGTGCAACTTCACGGCGGCAGCATCAACGCTGAATCGGATGGACCAGGCGAGGGTTCGCGCTTCACTGTGCGCCTGCCGTTGATGCGCGACACGGCGCTGGTTGCCGTTGGCGGATCGGCAGGAGCTGTTGAGTTGAATCTGCTGTCGCACATGAGTTTTCTGATCGTGGACGACTCTGAAGACACGATTGCGATGCTGGACGAGTTACTGAAGGTCAGCGGTGCGAATGTCAGGACGGCGACGAATGGCGCCGATGCGTTGCGGATTGCGGAGGAGCATGAGTTTGACGTGATCCTGTCAGACATCTCGATGCCTGAGATGGATGGATTTGAGTTTTTACTCCGACTAAGACAGATACGTGGACGCGAACACGTTCCCGTAATCGCGATCACGGGCTTCGGTCGCACGGGCGACATCGAACGCGCCCGCGCCGCAGGTTTTTATTCTCACCTCACCAAGCCGCTGAACTTGCAGGCTCTCAGCGACGTGCTGAAAGCGCTTGCGGATTCAACCCCGCCTGATACAAACGTCGATCAAGACGTGAGCGCCGGTCCGGTTTTCTGAACACCAGCTTTGCCTCAAAGTCGGGTCGACGTAGAGCCTCTCAGTTTTGCCAAGATTCATATGTTCGAGACCGACCCGACGCTACCGCGTTACGGTACTGACCTCCTCCAAGTTGAATCCTCACTTTTGAGGCAAAGCGCTGAACGTCTATTTCTGCCGCTGAGCTCTTGGCGGAAAGAACTGATCCCGCACCTTCCACACTGCTTCCATGTCGAGTTTTTCGCCGGTGAAGATGATTTGCGGGCTTGTTTTGTCCTTGCGGTCTTTGAGATAGCGTGTCACGTTCATCCAGCGGATGCCTGGTGCGCCGATGGCTTCAGCGCTTTGTCGGATGACGAGATACACGTCGACGGGCAGACTGGTCCAGTAATCAATGTGTTGCGCATTCTTGATCTCGAAGACTTCACTGCCATCGCTTCTGCGCGTCCGTGAGTAAGAGTTCTCACTCTTTAACTGAACGTAAATCCGTTTTCCACTCGGCTTACCATTGTCGTCTTTAAACTCGACTTCACCATCGATGCCATAGTCGGGCATTGTTGCAGTGCGAAAGATTTGATTCGCTTCACCACATGTTGCCAACATGTGCCCGATGAGGATCTGTTCGAGAGCCTGTGTGTCGAGTTCGCGTGTTGCCGTCTCATCCATCGCGAGAATCTTAAATGCAACCGGATCGCTCTTCAGGCGTTGTTCGATGAAGTCGACGAGAGGCACTTTCTTATCGCATCCCTGGCAATAAATGAAGTCCTTTTTCGCCTCCAATCGTTTTCGCACTTCTGCTAAATCCGTGACGGCCTTGCCACATTTTGAACAGATGTAGCGCCGGTCGCGCGACACCTCGCATCCATATTTAGCTAGATGGCGGTGAACATACTCGATAAAAAACGCCTTCAACTCGTCTGGCACTTCCTTATCGAAGTAAAGACTGACCGTGGCCGTTCCTTCACCTTGCTTGTTGTCGATCTTCAATCCGAGGGTGAAGCCCTTAGGCGAAGCAAACTCGGCCGCATTGCGCCACAGTTCCTTGTGTCCAAACTCCTGGCTATACCACAAACGAACAATGAGAGTGGTCCATACGCTTTGCCATTCGCCGCTAAAAGTGTAGGAAACGAAGATATCGGGATCTCGTGGGATATCTTTCTCGCGACGGAACTGCGATGGAAAGACCAATTGCCGTCCCTGCGGTGTGTCCTCCGCGATGCAAAGCGAATGATCGAGAAAGGTTTGCACGAGTGCGCGGAGTAGCAGATCCTCGTCAGCGCGTTGCTTCAAGCGCTCGACGCCGGTGAAGTCGAAATCGTGTTCGTAGATCTCAGCCTCCTGCACGGATCCGATTTCATGCTTGTTTGCGCGGGCGGCGCGTACGATCGCACCCGCATAACCGTTCAGCAATTCAGGTTGCAGCAACACCAGATCACCAAACTTCAAAGCGCGTGCGAGTCCGTGATTGGCGAGGAGTGTCACAGCGGTTCGCACATCCGATTCGCCAAACTTCTCACCGGGAAGCGCCTGTTCGAGTCGTTGTGTCAATTCGGCGAAGCGCAGCAGCCGGATGTCGGTTTTATCGCGCATCGCAACCACGGCTTTTTTGAGCTCAGTTAGCAAGCGCGGCGTGCTGGTCCAAGGGAGTTTGTCCCACGGGATACTTGAAGCAATCAATTGTTTTAGTCTGGAAGGTTGATTTCCGTTTTGCGAATCTGAGCAGTTCTCGCCGGATTTAGCACTGGTCTCGAGCCAATCATTGAAACCGTACTGTTCGTTTAATCGCTCGATTTTTGCATTGCCCAGCTTCATTCCTCCGACATCAATTTGCGAAAAGATCAACAAGCGATTGACGTCACGTGACGTTTCAGAATGACTGCATGCAGCTTTCAATGCCTTGAGCCAATCTCCGGCCTCGGCAAACGGATCGTCTTTTTGCGGATTGACGAGCAGCAGAGCGAGCGCGGTTTCGTCGAGGAAGAGCTGGTGAATGAGGCGATAATCTTCCTGTCCTGCAAGATCCCACAGCAGCGCTTCGCGCTCTAACTTAGCATCCGGAGGCAGCGGCAGATCGAGCTGCCAAACGTTCATGCCGTGCGTGCGATCGCGGACTACATACTTGTCTTCTATCAACCGGTGTGCGAGCGATGTTTTGCCTACTGTTCCTTCTCCGATCAACACAACTTTGGCGTTCACATAACGCCGATCTGCTGCGGTTGCCGGCGCAGCAGGCAGGGCCAGCTTGAAGATATAGATGGTGCCTCGTGAAGTGCCTATCACGAGGCGCGAGCCATCGCGACTGAAAGCAACGGAAGTCGGGAGGTTTTGACCAAATCTGATCACGCCGAGCAATGCTCCCTGCTGCCAATTCCAGATTCTCGAGCATCCATCTCTCGCTGCTGAGGCCACAATTGAATCCGTAGGCGAGACGGCGATCTGGTCAACATAATGTTTATGACCTTCGAACGAACCAACGCAGGAGTAATTATTCAGATCCCAGAGCTTCACTGTGTGATCACAAGAACCAGAAAGGATGTAACGTTCGTCCCTAGTCAGGCCGATACTATTCACCGCATTTGGATGTCCGTCTAGCACGCCGACGAGTTGTCTTGTTGGAACATCCCAGATCCTTATTTTCCAATCTCCGTGTGAGCAAACTATCCATTGTTCATTCTTACTTAAGCAGGCGTGAATCCAATCGTCTTTGTATGTATCCGTTTGCGTGTGTATTTGGAAGATTTCCTTTTTGGCCTTCAAATCCCAGAATCTCAAAACGCCATCGCGTGAGGCCGAAGCGACTTTCGAGCTGTCAGACATTGGCATCACCGATTCAACGAATCTGTCCAATGGCGCAGTCCAAACAAGCCGTTGAGATTCAACATTCCAAAGGCGAAAGGTGGCGTCCCAGGATCCTGATACTACTTGCTTTCCATCGGAGGTGAAGGTTCCACAGGTTACTGCGCGTCCATGTCCTGTTAACGTCGCCCGGCATTGCCCAGTTGCGAAATCCCAGATCTTGAGTTGGCTATCTTCCGCACCTGTTAACATCAAAGTCCCATCAGGGCTAAAAGTTATGCTGGTGATCCAGGTTGAGTGCGCATTCAGAGTGAGCTCCAAAGTACACAACCCTTCCGGCACACACTGAGGCTTTGCTGAATGTGGTTTGAAGATCGTGTCATTCGATGGTGCTGTTGCGAGGGGCTCAGACTCCGGCGCTTCTGGTCGACAGGCGGTTACGAGTTCCGCAAAAGCAGTTTTGGTTTCTTTTCGGAAATCCACATACTTGTAGCGGTACAACGTATCCGGTAGCTCACAATCGACCAGGAGCAGCGGTATGAACCGGCGGCTTTCATTTGATGGATCGCGGTGGATGGCGGTGCTGCGTTCCAGAGCAACCCAGCCAGAGGCGAGGGCATTCGGAGAAATGCAAAGCAGCAGCACGCGCGACTGGTCCAAACCTTCATCAACCTTGAGCGAGATGATTTCGCCTGGCTTGATATTCCATTCGTCGAACCAGACGCGCAGTCCCGCCTGTTTTAGCCGTTCGGCCAGCTTGCGTACTCGGGGTTTGTCTTTTGAGTTGTGACTCAGGAAAACGTCGTAAGAGAACTTGTCTGCCATGGGAGGATCTGTGCTCCGATGCCCCGAGGTCGTGAGGTGCGAACGATCAGCCGCGGGGCGGCGCCGTCAGCACGTGATTTGACGAACGAGAGACAGTGTCACACATTTGCCGCTTCTCGTAAAATAATTTACCCGGCTTGGACTTCGGGCGCTAAACCTTGTCGTGCGATCCGTCCCCACGAAAGCAACAAGACCACGCAAATGACGAGGCCCACCCAGCGCACGGCTCCTTGTTTGAAAACTATCATTGCGTTGAACAGGATGAAGATTATGAATCCGTGCCACGCCGCAATTACCTGCCATGGCCGCGCGCGATAGGAAGTCAGGCCACCGAGCCACCACCACGCAACATCCGCTATCCACAAGACCAGGAACGCGTAATTGATAAAAAGACCGCCGCTCCAGTTGAGACCGATGACTTCTTCAGTTTGACGAGCGGTGTCGCGAAGCGCAGACGCCTGGCTCCAGTGGTGGAAGAACTGATACGCGCAAATGAAGTGAGCTATCAGGAAGAGAACGGCGATGGTCCAGGTGACGCGCACGGCTGAGTCCCAACGCATTCTGTGCGACCGCGCGAACAGAATGCTGCCAACGGCGTATGCCACAATCGTCGTCCAAATCGTGGCCCTGGTTAAGAACTCTCCGTGGTCCATCGTTGCGCGAAATGCAGTACGGCGCCCATTCCTGCTCCGAGGCACAAGCCGTACACCACGCCCCAAAGCAACATCCCCGTGCTGCCGCCAATACGACCGTACAGAATGGCGCCAATAAAATATCCGATGGAGTTTGCGATGAACAGCAGCGCTGAAAACTGGAAAACTGATCCCATCACGCGGAAACCCGCTGCAAAGACGAGTGCCATCAGAACAGATCCCGCGAGCGATCCAAACCATTCATCGATCGGCCCTGACAGCGCGAAATACGCGAAGGTCCAGGCAACTGCGTAACCGAAAAACGCCGCGCCATAGAGAAGATAAAAACGCGGAAGTCGCCAGCGACCGCGCACCAACGATCCCAACACTGCGCCGCCCAACAGGATGAACAGCACGGTCCACGCGACGTAAGCACCGATGACGGTGAGATTGCGGTACATCCAGCGCTCACCAAAAGCGACGGTTGCAAACACGCATAAACTCACGGCAGCGAAACCGAGTCCGCCGATCAAGAGCGATCGTCGCAACGAAGGAATGTTTGTGTTCATGATCCTAATCGTCCGGCAGCGCGCCCCGGAAGAGCGGCTGGCCTGCTAGTGACGTGTAGAACCCAAAACCTACCAGAGCAAGACAGATGAGCAGCGCGAGAACGAAATCGGCAGCATACCACGCCGAGAAGTCTGAAGTGATCGGATAAAAGATAATAAGGTGTACAAAAAATATCGCTGAAATCAGAGCCAATAACCCGTAACGATACAGAACCACGATCACCATGAACGCGCCAAGAAAGGAGAAGGGCACGGCTGCAATAGTCTCATGCGTCAGGCTGAGCGCCACGGCCATGATCAGCCAAAGTGCGAACGCAGCGAGGCGCTCCCTGCGCAAAATCATGTACAAAAGCAGTAGCACGAACAGCAGTATGAATCCCTGGAAAATCGAAGCGAAGACCTGATTCGTAATGCCGTGTGCAAATGAACGAAGTCCCAGCAATTGCGTCGCTGGAAAATCCCAAAAGGGAATACCGGGCGGATAACCCAACCACTTCGGGATCAGGTTTGCTAGAGGAAAATTGCACAGAATCATCGCCAGTCCGAAGAGTGCTCCGATGAGTATGTCGCGCCCCACGAGTGGATCACGAAAACCGCCGGCCAGCAGACGACTCCACGAAATGATTCGCCCGGGCCAACGGCGTCGAACAAACGGCTCGAACGCGATGTAGACCACCCAGAAGAAGAATGTCCAGAACAGCATATTCTGAACGCTCGAAATGAAGTTGAAAGCCTCGTCCTCTGTTGAAACGTGATGGCCGGAGAAGAGCCAGCGTAAAAAGAAAACCACGAGCACGAACGCGGCGAGACGAAATGCGCCTTTGCGATCTCCGCGGCCCGATTTCAGGTTGCGCAACGCGAGGAGTGCGCTGCCGAGCATGACTATGATGAACACTGAGAGAAGCAGGACGACCAGAGCGCGCTCTCTGAACCGCGCCAGCGAAACCTGCACGTCACGCGGCTGATCCCATGGTCCAAGGATCTCGAAATAAACAGGCTGGCCGTCAAACGCAGCCGCTTCGACATGGATTTTCAGTTCCGGTCGATCCCCGTAAGAACCTTCCCACGCGGCGCGCGCCGTCGATGCATGCGGCGGAGTCCAGATCGATGGGACTGACTGGAATTTCGCCTGATCCAATCCGCTTTCGATAAAAAGAGGCAGCCAATCGGGCTCGCCGGAGAAGGTCGTCGAACTCTTTTGCGGCGGCACTGCGTAGAACGATCGCAACCTGCCGAATGTATCGAGTGTCACAGTCGTCATGCCCGGAAGATCGCGAGCGGGGAAGTTCTCGCTGACCTCTCCACCACTCGACACGTAGAACGGGCGCGGACTCTGTCGATACCAGAAATAGATCGCCGCGGGTTGTCCGCTTCTCAGTTGGTCCCAGCGCGAAAGTGATGCGTCCGTTTCGTGAACGAAGTTGAGGTAGTCCCGATCCTGGCCCATTCCGTACGCAGAGTCACCAGGGGAATCCGTGTATCCGAATTTCTTAACGAGCTCAGTCGCGCGATCGTGTAAGACGTCAGGCGACTTATTGAGGGGAACCATTCGGTACAAGCTCGTGTTCCGCGAAAGAAATGCGAGACTCGCGAGCAGGACGACCACGGACGCGAGAAGTGAGATCGCTACTGCTGGTTTCAGACCACCTTGTTTCGGCGCCGCCGCAACCATCTCGGGCGAAGGAGTCTCGCCAGCCGCAAGCGCGGCGGCCAACGGATCACCACCCGGCAAAGCGGCTGCGACTTGTAATGCCGAAGCCGGGCGCTTTGCCGAATCTCTTTCAAGACAACGAAAGATGACTCGTTCAACCAGCGGGTCCAATTCCGGAACGATCTGCGCGGGACTGGTCGGAGTCGTGTCGCTGCGTCGCTGGCGAAGCAGATCGGCCAAACTCGCCGCGTCGAAAGCCTTCTTGCCCGTGAAGACTTCGTAAAGCACCAGACCAAGCGAATAGATGTCGCTCTTCGCCGACAACTCTTGCCCTTCGAGTTGTTCCGGCGACATGTACGCGGGCGTTCCGGAGATCTCGCGCCGGTCTTCTTCGGCGAGTGCGGCGATGCCGAAGTCAGTGATGCGTACCTCGCCGTGCTCGTCGAGCATGATGTTTGCCGGTTTCAGATCGCGATGCAGCACACCGCGCTCGTGCACGGCAGCGAGACCTGCACAAAGTTGGCGAGACACTTCGATAGCTTTGTCCTGCGGCAGCCGGCCGATGCGCTTCAGGAGCGACGAGAGCTCTTCGCCGCGAACGTACTCCATCGAGATGAAATGCTCGCCCTGGTATTCGGCGACGTCGTAAACGCGGCAGACGTGTCGATGTGAGATCTGACGAGCGACGCTTACCTCTTTATAGAAGCGCGCGAGCGCTGCGCCGTTCGCGGTGACTGACGCGGGAAGAAACTTGAGTGCGACGGCTTGTTTCAGTTTCAGATCGTCAGCGCGATAAACCTCGCCCATTCCACCGCGCCCGAGTAGTCCGACGATGCGATATCGTTCTGAAAGGACGTCGCCGGGTATGAACCGGGCGTCGTCGATCGAAATGGGAGACGTGGCTCTTTTATTCGAGACATCGACCACTTGCGGCTCGGTGATCAACCGAGCAGCAGCGTTGAAAACGTCTGTTTGAATAAAATCCTCCGCCTGTTTGTCGAAGCGGAGCATCTTCTCAACTTCGCGACGGAGATCCTGATCGCTTCCGCAAACTGTATCGAGGAATGCCGCGCGCTCCTGGGGAGCGACATCGAGCGCAGCCTCAAACAGTTCGTCAACTTTTCGCCAACGGTCGGGTTTCATTCGCAGTCCCTTCGGAAATCATTCGGTAGAGCCACGCCTTCGAGCGTTGCCATTCGCGTCTCACTGTCCTCGTAGAAATGTTCAGAACTTCTGCCGTCTCCTCGATGCTCAAACCACCGAAATAACGCAGCTCGACGATCTTTGCCTTTTGCGCATCGAGACTCTCGAGAGAGTCGAGCGCCTCGTCGAGCGCGATCAAGTGTTCGGCCTTTTCTCGTGCAATCACCGCCACGTCGTTAAGTGAAACCTGCATTGCGCCACCGCCCCGCTTCTCGCGTGCATGGGCGCGCGCGTGATCGATCAGAATGTGACGCATTATTTGCGCGCATACAGCAAAGAAGTGTGCGCGGTTGTGCCACTCGTATCCCTCCTGACCGAGAAGTTTTAGATACGCCTCATTTATTAGCGCTGTTGCTTGCAAAGTGTGGCCAGGGCGTTCCTGCGACATTTGGCGGCGCGCGATTTTGCGGAGTTCTCCGTGGACGAGAGGAAGGAGTCTATCGAGCGCAGAGCTATCGCCTTTACCCCAATCGGCAAGTAACCGGGTTACTTCCTGCGGCGACATGCTGGGCATAAAAGCGCTCCACGGGTGCGACCTTTCTAATAGCGTCGCGGATTTTAACACCTTTGCTGGCCGCTTTTCTTTTCATTTGGCGCTCTCTCTGGTGGAGGACAAAAAATGAAAAAGAATCTTAGTTTCGCAATGTTGACCTTGTTCACACTCGCATTCGCGCCCGTTTGTCTGCGCGCACAGGACGGCCATGACGCAGATCAGGCGGCCATTCGCGAAGACGTAAGGCAGATGGAGTCCGGATGGAACACAAAAAGCGGCGAGCTGTTCGCGAAGCCGTTTGCAGAAGACGCGGATTACGTCGTCGTGAACGGCATGTACATAAAAGGCCGCAACGCAATCGCGACCGGGCACCAGCGAATATTCGATACGATCTACAAGGACACGACGCTTACTCTGAACGTCAAACAGATCCGGTTTCTTCGATCGGACGTCGCCGTCGTCCATGTAAACGCCCACAGAGATGGCCCGACAAAAGAGCTCGCTGCCGACGCTTTGCTGACGCTGGTCTTGACGAAAGAGAAGCAGGGTTGGACCATTGCGGCGTTTCAAAATACTCAGATCGTCGCAAGCCGGTAAAAATATTCGTTCACAAAAGGCACAAAAGAGATAAACTCCCCCGGCATGAGCACCCCCCTAACTTCACCTGTCAAGAGTTTGGCGGTCAGCATGTCGGGCGGAGGACATCGAGCGACGCTGTTCGTGCTCGGCGCCCTCATGTATCTCGTCGACGCGAACGCCAATAAACACGTAACGTCGATCGCGTCCGTCTCGGGTGGATCTTTGACGAATGGGCTTGTCGGTCAAAACGTCCATTTCCGTGAAACGAACGGCGCCCAATTTCGCGAGCGCGTCGCCAGCCCACTCGCAACGCAAATCGCCAAACACGGAACACTGTTCGCCCCCGCGCTTTCAAAGATCTACGTGGCCTTCCTCGTCATTTTCGGGATAGCTGCCGTTGTGGTTCCGTGGCTCCTTCCATGGCCGTGGTATCTCAAGCTTCTCTCGTTTCTGGTGCTTATTACGTTGTGGGGTTGGTATTTCGGTCTGCGAGGCCGGATATGTGCTCGCGCGTTCGGCGTTACGTTGTTCTCGCCCAACGGTCGCGAAACACCTCTCGCCGGCATCAAGAAGAAAGACCTGGACCACGTGATCTGCTCAACCGAGTTTCGCTCGGCGGAACAGGTGTACTTCGCCGGTGACTTCGTCTACAGCTACGCACTCGGATACGGCGTTCCAGGCAATTTATCGCTCGCGAGCGCGGTGCAGGCATCAGCAGACTTCCCCGGCGGATTTCCGCCGACGGTTTTGTCGACCAAAGATCTGAACTTCGTCGGTGCACCGCCGCCGAGTGCGGGTGGACCTCCTGAGGCGCCGGCCGAAATGGTGCTGACTGACGGCGGCGTCTACGACAACATGGGCGAGCAGTGGGCGCGCGGCTTCGCTACGCGGATCAAACGTTGCCCGAATCTCGACACCGGGCGCATCGCGCCAAATCAGCTCGTGGTCGTCAATGCGTCCGCGCGCATTCCCTGGATACCGTTTCGTCGCCGGTTTCTTCCTTTGGTTGGGGAACTAATGGCGCTACTTCGCGTGAATAACGTGATGTACATCAACACGACGAACGTGCGGCGACAGGCGATTGTCGACAGTTTCAATCCCGCCGATCCGACAAAAGCATCAGCACTCCCGAGCACGCTGGTGCAGATCACGCAGAGCCCGTTCGTCGTCGCGGACGCGTTTGCGACCGGCACGACGAAGGTCGCCCAACGTGCGAGAGAAGTGCAGGAGTTCTTAAAGAACGGGCCGTCGAAGGACGCGTGGAAGAAGATCGCGAGCGACAATGCAACTGTCGCGACGTCGCTCGGTAAGTTCGGAACTGAAGTGACGGCACGGCTGATCTACCAGGGTTACGTCGTCACAATGTGCAACCTTTACGTCCTGTTCGGCGGCGACTTCGGCATTGACTATCCGCTAATACCGGGCGAACTTTCGATCGAGCGATTCCGCGCGTTAATAAAGTAAAAGCGCGATTTCTCCCCGCAAACTGCATCGTTCTCTCCTCAGAATTCACTAACTAAGGGATACTCCGCCTGCGATACGTTGTCAGATATCCCCGGGCGGCGGTGTCCTGCATAATGAGAAGGTCACATTCTGTTTCGAAACGCGCAAGCCCGTCGATCGGAGGCTTAACATGAGGATCTTCCCACGCGCGAAGTTGCCAACGCCAAAAGCTGTGCGGCGGCTGTGGCGGAAATCCAGGGGACACTTAAAACTTAGGCGACTCTATTACGCCGCGGAGGTCTTTTTATTCGTCGCGCTGTACTTTGTTGTTTTCACAGGTAGCCGGTTGAGGTTTGTCGACAGCTTCGGGCGCCGCACAGACCTTGTCGTCTCTCTCCTTCTCGTTGCCGTGTTCATTGGAATTCATGTGCTTGCCCGGCGTCGACTCCTGCCGAGAATCGAACGTCGCTACCAACCCGCGCCGTACGACGAACGCAAAATTTTCTTCGACCTCGGACCGGGTACACGACACGTAACCAGCATCGATCAGCTTTATCAAAATCTCGCCGAGCGAGTCAGAAACGCGCTCGACGCAAGCAACGCCGCGATCTTCGTCCGCGACGAAGCCACCGGCCATTTCAACCTCCGCGTTTTCTCCGACCAGTCACACGAGACGGCGAAGCATTTGCAATTGAATACGCGTGCATTCGTCGTGCGTCGTCTGGTGAATCTCTCGACGCCGCTGGTGATCGAGTCGCGAGAGATCGAGACGTGGTCGCAAGCGCTAAATTCAGTTTTGCCTTCGACGCGTGAGGAGCGTGCCGGCGAACACGAAGTTTTGCTCGAGATTCAGTCGCGAATACTGGTCCAGATCAGACAGCGGAACGATCTCGTGGGAATACTCTCGTTTGGTCCGAGACGCGGTGGATTTCCTTACTCCGACAACGATCGCGAACTCCTGATGTCGATCGCCGCACAACTCGCGCTCGTCATCGACAACGCTCGACTAACCGAACGCATGGTGGCGCAGGAACGTATGCGCCGCGAGCTTGCACTCGCAGCAGAGGTTCAACAGCGTCTTCTTCCTTCGTGTGCTCCGGAGGGAACAGCGATGGAGGTTTCAGGATTCTGCGAACCAGCGCGGGGCGTCGGGGGTGACTATTACGACTTTATCAACTTCGATAACAGCCAGCTTGGTCTTGCGATCGCGGACGTGGCAGGCAAGGGAATGCCCGCGGCTTTGTTGATGTCGACGGTCCAGGCAACATTGCGAAGCTTGACGGCGAGAAACGGAACACCGGCGAATTACGAACTGTCGTCCGTCGTGAGCAAGCTCAATCGTCTCCTGTTCAATACGACGAACGGCGAACACTACGTCACCTTCTTTTACGCGACGTTCGATCAACTAACTCAGCGTCTCACGTATGTAAACGCCGGTCACAATCCACCGCTGTATCTTCAGTCAGACTCGAATTCCGAGTTTCGCCAACTGACTTCGGGCGGGCTGGTAGCTGGCGCCTTTGAACATTCAGCGTACGAGCAGGAGACGGTGCAGATGAAATCGAACGATCTGCTGTTTCTTTACACCGACGGTCTGACGGAAGCGCTCAACCAAGAGGGTGAAGAGTTTGGGACCAGCAGGATCATGGAAACGTTGAAGGCGATCGCTTCGCTGTCGGCCGATCAGATTCGCGATGTGGTGGTGCGGCGCGTGAAAGAGTGGTGTGCGGGGATGTCGCTTTACGATGATCTGACGTTCGTGGTGATGAAAGTGAAATGATCTAATCCTGAAAATCCTGTCAATCCTTAAAATCCTGTCTAACATTGGACAGGATTCACAGGATTTTCAGGAATAACAAGATGCTTTTCTTCTGAGGAGCAACAGCATGCGCAGTTTTGTTCAGGATTTGCGTTACGCAGTTCGAATGATGGCGAAGCGTCCGGGTTTCACGATCGTCGCCGCGTTGACGCTCGCGCTTGGCATCGGCGCGAACACTGCGATCTTCTCCGCTGTTAACGCAGTGTTGCTCAAACCGCTCCCGTTCCCCCAGTCGGAACAACTGCTCGATCTTTCGGAAACATTCAAACCCAACGGCTTCGGCTCGGTATCAGTCCCAAACTTCGACGACTGGAAAGCTCAGAACACCGTGTTCGAAGGCATCGCTGCTTACTCGGGCACGAGTTTCAATCTCGAAGGCAACGACAGTCCGCAACGCGTACCGGGCTTAAACGTCAGCTCAAACTATTTCGACGTGCTGGGCGCGAAACCCATTCTGGGTCGAGCGTTTCTTCCGGGTGAAGATGTCGCGGGCAATGATCGCGTGGTGGTGATTGGCGAAGAGCTCTGGCGCAGTAACTTCGCCGCGAGTCCCGACATCGTGAACCAGTGGATTCCTGTGAACGGACAAAGGTACACCGTCATTGGCATTATGCCGCGCGATCTTTC
>DATNCH010000200.1:0-8229 GCA_035571655.1 Pyrinomonadaceae bacterium | reverse complement strand
TTCATTGCCGATCATTACGTGGTAGAAGACAAACCCGTCCTTGCCGAGTTTCCCGGGCTGTTCCCACCCTTTCGCTTCAAGACTGCAAAGCAAAACTTTTCCGGGAGTCTGGCTGTTGGCGATCTGAATCGCCTGGTCCATATTGATCTTAGCAAGGCGGATTAACGCCGCCTGCCTGATCTCCCTCATTTCCATTTCCAGCTTCTGTTTGCGATCAAGTTCTTCGCGAAACGCAGGGTCGGCGGCCATCTTCTCTTTAACTTCGTCGAGTTCCCTGCGTGCTGCGCGACTCTTCATCTCGAGTTCTTCACTCCTCTGCTTCTCTTTTTGCTCCTGTTGCGGCTGGGCCAGGGACTCTTGAGCGTATGGTTCGACCTCAAATCGCAGAGCAAAGGCGGCCGCCGCGACACACGGCATGAGCAGCAGCAGCACAACAGCGAAGAGCAACAGTTTCTTCCAGCGTGTATTCAACACAGGTTTCTTTAACAATGACATGATACGGGCCTCCAGGATGTCAGCATCGGCGATGCCTACGGTTGTTGTAACGGAGAGACGACGCAGGGGCGGGGCGGAGCTGGCGAGCCGTACGAGCGAGCGAGCATAAACTTCAGCGTTCAGAATTCGCTCCGCGACGAGCTCGTCGCAACAGAGTTCGCGGGTTTGCTTGACCCTGCGTCTTAATAAAGCCGCGGCTGGATGGAAAGAGATCGGAACGAAGAGTAATTCGTAAATAAAGTTAAGGACGTAATCACGCCGCGCTACATGAATGAATTCATGCCCGATGGCAGAGGTGAGCAGATCGATGTTGTCTTCGCGCAACAGCGATTCGGGCAGAATTATGACCGGATGAAACAGGCCAATCGTTACCGGCACGGGAAGTGTTTCCGAACGAAGCACTCGCAGCGGTTTCGAACCCATAGCGATCTGCCGTTCGCACGCGGCAATCACTTCGGCGACGCGGTCGTTTTCTTCCAACTCGACTGCGAGACGCCGGATGGTTCTGGTATTCTCCCACGCCTGAAACAGTTTGAAGATGCGATAGAGTAGAAACCCGCCGAAGAGTGCGAGCAAAATAAATCCAAGACTCTGGTTCAACTGGAACGTCGCCGGCAGGGCAAGACTCGTCTCAGAAACCTTTTGATTTTGCAACGGCTGCAACTCTTCCGTAACGAACACCGGCGACGAGTTAGGCGGCGGAAGAGAAGCGGCGTCGCCGAGTGTTCGCAATGAGGTTGTGACGGGAACGGCGAACGCGAGGCAGAGAGCGCTAACCCAGAGCCAGTGTCGATACCGCGCGACCGCATCCCGCAGCAGCCAGGAGCCCAGGGCTGCCAGGCCTGCGATTAGCGCAATCTGCCAGATGGAGTTCAATAGAAACGTCAGGAGCAATTGGCTAATTGTTCTCATCGGCTTCCTCCTTACCCTGTTCGACGAGCTTTTGCAGGCGCGCGAGTTTTTCAGGTGTGAGGTGTTTGGTTTCCACCAGACTCATCACGAGACTCTCTGCTGAACCGCCAAAGAGCCGGTCGACCACGTCTTTCACGTGCTTGCCGACGACTTGTTTGCGGCTGACGGCGGGTTTATAGAAGTAAGCACGGTTTTTCAGGGTCCGCTTTGCTTTACCTTTGCGCTCGAGAATGTTGAGCATTGTCTGGACGGTTGTGTAAGCCAGTTCGCGTTTCAGTTTTTGCTGCACGGTCTGCACGTTTGCGGGTCCGGTTTCCCACAGCACGTGCATGATCTCGAGCTCGAGTGGAGTCAGGTTCTCTGTCTTCGGGCGCGCCATAACGCTTGATGTCTCCTAAGTTTTTAGGAGTATAAGGACAGGGCCGGAGGCGTGTCAACTAATTTTTTAGGAGACGGCGATCTGAACTAGATTTTGCCCACGTGAAAAAACAGACGCTCATTCATACGTTGATCTACGGTCTCTGTGGCGGAGTGCTGATCGTTGTGCTGCGGTTGGTTGAGTATCGATTTCTCGTCCTGGAACACTCGTTCGAGATTTACGGTGGACTCATTGCCCTGCTGTTCGCCGGACTCGGCATCTGGCTGGGCCTCAAGGTGACGAAAAAGCAGGAGGTGTTGGTTGTTAAAGAAGTCCCGGTACCCGCGCCACAGCATTTCGAACTAAACGAAGCGCGAATAAAAGACCTCGGCATCACAAAACGCGAACTCGAGATTCTGGAGTTGATCGCTCACGGCATGAGCAACCGCGAGATCGCGGAAAAACTGTTTGTCAGTGAAAACACCGTCAAGACGCACTCGAGCCGCCTCTTCGACAAGCTGAGCGCCAAGCGCCGTACTCAAGCCGTGCAGATCGGAAAAGAAATGGGCTTGATCCCTTAAACAATCATTTTGTGCTTTTTGTGCCTTTTCGTGGCTACTCAAAAAGTAGTATTTTTGCGGCCACCAACGCGAAATCATCCGAAAGTATGACGACAACTAACGCGAGCGAAGGTAGCGTACGCCACAGATTCCACAGACTACTCAGGAGGCTTTGTCATGAAGAAAATCGTTTTGACGTTCGGGTCGATTGCAGGTGCGATCTTTGTGGTGATGATGTTTACCACGATGCAGTTTATGGATAGGATTGGTTTCGATAAAGGGCACCTCATTGGGTACACCACGATGGTGGTGGCGTTTCTGTTCGTATTTTTCGGCATCCGGTCTTATCGCGAAAACATCGGCAACGGCTACATCTCGTTTTGGCGTGCGTTTCAAGTCGGCATTTTAATCACAGTGATAGCCTGCGTTTGCTACGTCATCTCCTGGGAGATCGTATATTTCAACTTCGTGCCTGACTTTGTAGAAAGATATTCCCAGTACCTGGCCGAGAAATCGCGCGCAGCGGGCGCCAGCCCCGAGCAGATCGCCGCCCAAGTCGCAGACATGCAGCGCTTTCAGGCTATCTACCAGAATCCGATCTACAACTTCCTCCTCACTTTCTTCGTCGAGCCCTTCCCCGTCGGATTGATACTCACGGTGATTTCAGCTTTGATCCTGAGAAAGCGGCCCAGGGAAGTTCCGGAACCTGAACCAGACACAGGAGCGATTAATGCTTACTAAAACTCTGTTTGTCGTCCTGACCGTTGGCATGCTGCTCATGCCCGTTGCCAAACCAACACAAACACCACAGTACGATCTACTGATCAGAAACGGGCGCATCGTCGATGGGTCAGGACGCGCGGAGTACGCGGCAGATGTAGCGATTAAAGACGATCGCATTGCGCAGATCGGCAATCTCTCGCAGGCGACGGCAACGCGAGTGATCGACGCACAGGGTCTCGTCGTTGCGCCCGGCTTCATCGACATGCTTGGCCAGTCTGAAACTTACCTGCTCATCGATCCTCGCGCGATGAGCAAGGTAATGATGGGTGTGACGACCGAGGTCACGGGCGAGGGCGAGTCGATTGGTCCGATAAACGAACGACAGATCAAAGAGCAGGAAGACTTTCTACACCGCTTCAATCTCACGATCGACTGGCGCACGCTGGATCAATATTTCAACCGGCTCCGAAAACAAGGTTCGGGTGTCAACCTGGCGACGTTTGTCGGAGCCACCCAGGTTCGTGAATACGTGATCGGTTACGACGATCGCGATCCAACGCCGCAGGAACTGGAACAGATGAAGAAGCTTGTCGCCGAAGCGATGCGCGACGGAGCTCTCGGTCTTTCCACTTCACTGCAATACGTGCCGGCGCGTTTTGCGGAAACACCGGAATTGATCGAACTCGCGAAAGTCGCGCGGCAGTACGGCGGCATCTACGCCACGCACCAACGCAGCGAGGCAAACACTATCGACGCCTCGTTGGATGAAGTCTTTGAGATCAATAAAAAGGCCCAGATTCCCGTCGAGATCTGGCACCTCAAAACGGCCTACAAGAAGAACTGGGGCCGCATGGCTCACGTGCTCGATCGGATCAAGCAAGCACGCGACAACGGACAGGACATAACCGCAGACATCTATCCTTACATTGCCGGCAGCACGTCCCTCGCTGCGTCGCTGCCACCGTGGGCTCTCGAAGGTGGAACGGAAAAGATGATTGCACGCTTGCGCGATCCAGCGATACGGGAGCGTCTGAAGAAAGAGATATCCGAACAACAGACGACGTGGGAGAACATCTATTTCGGCAGTGGTGGACCAGAGGGCGTCCTGATCGGCGCGGTTGTTAGTCGTGAGTTGGAGCCCTTGCAAGGCAAACGTGTTTCTGAAATCGCCGCGGAACAGAAAAAGGACCCGCTGGACGCGCTTTTCGATCTACTTCTCGCCGACAACGGACAGACGAGCGCCATTTACTTCATGATGAGCGAAGCCGACATGCGCGCGGCGATGCAGGCGCCGTTCGTCAGTTTCTGTACTGACAGCGGCGCGCGCGGGACGGATGGACCACTCGCCGGTTCGAAGTCACACCCGCGTGGCTGGGGGACGTACCCGCGCGTACTCGGTCACTACGTGCGTGATGAAAAATTGCTGTCGCTGGAAACTGCGATTCACAAGATGACAGGAGCACCGGCCGCGCGCGTCCGTCTGCGAGATCGCGGGCTGATCCGTGAGGGAATGTTTGCTGACGTCGTCGTGTTTGATCCCGCGCGAGTAATCGACCGCGCCACTTTCGAGATGCCGAATCAATATCCAGCCGGCATCGAATACGTCCTGGTGAATGGACAGATCAGTGTTGATAAAGGACAGCGCACCACGGCTCTCGCGGGTCGCGTACTGCGTGGTCCGGGTTACAAACCGTGATCACTGAACTGAGGCGCAGATCTTTCGATACTGATCCTCGGTAAAGGCTTTCAACGTCTCTGTTTGCAGGTTGCCCTGCGACGCTAACGTTAGCATCGCGGTTGCGTACGTCTCGTCGTCCGGGGCTTCCATTATGCAGAGCAGGTCGTATTGGCCCATCAGCAGATAAGTATCTTTGATCTTGACGCCGACCTTTTTGAACGCTTTACGACCTACGTCGAGACGTAGAGGACTCGCGTTCACGTTCGTAACTCCCTGTCCCGTCCACTTCATCAGCGCAACATACGTTGGCATTTCATTTCTCCTCTCACACTTTGATATAGATCCGTTTGCGATACAGCAGCCACATCAACAAGAGCCACAGCAGGATAAACGCGATCGCGTAAAACAGCGAGGCGTTGATCGGCGACGCCCACGTCAAGAACAGGTTGCGGAAGATCCATCCTTGCGAAGAGATCTGCGTACCGTCTGCGTGTGGGAGCTTGATGAGGCCCATTGCCTTCACCATCAACGCCGAGCCGACAAAAAGCGCCAGCGCATTCACGCCGAAGACCTCGAACGGCCACGCCCAGCGGCGATAGCCTTTGATGTCGATGATCCAGTAACAGATTGCGAGTAACTGCAATCCGAGTCCCGCCGTGAAAAGGACGTACGAGCTGGTCCATAGAGGCTTGTTGATCGGAAAGAAAAAGTTCCAGCTCCAGCCGAGAGCGACGCACACAAAGCCCGCGACAAACATTCCCACGACTTTTTCGATCCGAGTGCGTTCGCTGCGCAACCAATGACCAGTCATGACGCCCAGGAGCGTCGTCGCGACAGCCGGCATCGTGCTGAGCAGTCCTTCGGGATCGTAAACCCGGCCTTGCCGCCAGATGTGTTGTCCGAGGATCACCCGATCTATAAAGGACGCGAGGCTTCCTTCCTTGGTGAGATCTCCGGGCGCATATCCCGGCGCGGAGAGTCGCGTCATCAACAACCAGTAGATGACAAGCAGCGCGAGCGCGATCAGGAGTTGAGTTCTGATCTTAGTCGTCAGGAAGATAAGCGACGCAATCAGGTAACAGAGCGCGATCCGTTGCAGCACTCCGGCAATTCGAACTGTCGACAGTTGAAAATAAGGAAACGCGTTGAGAAACAGGCCGAGACCAAAAATGATCGCCGTGCGTTTGACGACTTTGAGATACAAGTCGCGCTTACCTGTGCCCTCTTCGACGCGACGCGCAAATGCGAGCGTGATCGATACGCCGACAATAAACAGAAAGAATGGGAAAACGAGATCCGTGGGCGTCCAGCCATGCCATTCCGCATGTTGCAGCGGCCAGTAGATGCTGGACCATGTGCCGGGATTATTTACAAGCACCATGCCCGCGATCGTCAGACCGCGAAAGACGTCGAGCGACACGAGGCGCCCGCTGGGGTTTGCCGCAAACACTTTGGGGGACATAGGTTCGCCGTAAAGTTACCTCGCAAAGGCGCAAAGACGCAAAGAGAAACTTGAAACTTTGCGGCTTTGCGCGTTTGCGAGGAAAATTCATGTTAGAGTGTGCGCTGTCGAATGTCCCTGATGCTCAAAGAGATCGCCGAGCAACCTGCCGCACTCGAGCGCACCATCGCGGAAGAGCGCGCGAAGATTGCAAAACTCGGAAACCTGCTGAAGGCGCGCGACATTCATCTGATCGTCCTTGTCGCTCGCGGCAGCTCCGACAACGCCGCACTTTTCGGACGTTACCTGCTCGAAATCACGACGGGAATTCCAGTCTCACTTTCCGCTCCATCGGTTTACACGATCTACAACGCGCAGCTCAGGTTGGACCATGCGCTCGTCGTCGGCGTCTCGCAGTCTGGTGAAGGTGAAGACATCAATCGTGTGCTCGAAAGCGCACGACAGTCGGGCGCGTACACCATCGGCATCACCAACGAGCCCGGTTCTTCGATGACCAGACTCGTCGATGAAACACTGCTGACACACGGCGGACGCGAGCGATCGGTAGCGGCGACGAAGACGTTTACGGGCCAGATGCTCCTCTTTTATATGCTCGCGACGGAGTTGGCGCGGAATCCTGTGCCGTTTTCGTATGAAGCGATTCCGCGTTTAGTCGCCGGTGCACTCGAACAGAAGCCCGCGATAATGGAGCTCGTCCAGCGTTACGTATTCATGGAGAATTGCGTTGTCGTCGGGCGCGGTTTGGCGTACGCAAATGCGTACGAGCTGGCGTTGAAGTTGATGGAGACGTGCTACGTGGTCGCGGAGCGTTTTTCTTCAGCCGATTTTTTGCATGGTCCACTGGCGATGGTGGAGCGACACTTTCCGGTGATTCTCTTTGCGCCGCCAGGCGTGATGCTGCCGGGAGTAAAAAGCCTGATTGAGCGCCTGCGCGAGTTGCATGCCGACACGCTCTCCATCACGAGTGACATCGATGCCGCCGGCATGTGTACGCGGTCCATCGTGATGTCTCGCGAGATCGATGAATTTCTCGCGCCCATTCCTTACATAGTTCCCGGACAACTTTTTGCGGCGCTGCTGGCGGAAGCAAAAGGACTCGATCCGGATGCGCCGCGATCGCTTTCAAAAGTGACGCGCACACTTTGAAACTATGAACATTGAACTGAAGGACGTGTCGCACAATCCCGTCTACTTGCAGGTGCGCCAACAGATTGAGGCTCACATCCGCAACAAGACGGTGGGACCAGGTGAGTCTCTTCCTTCTCCCGCCGCGCTCGCACAAAAACTCTCCGTCGATAAAGGCGAGATCCAGCGCGCCTACTTCGAGCTCGAACAACTCGGCCTGATCAAAAAACAGACTGGCAAAGATTTTCTCGGGAAACCAAGAACTGATTATCGCGTGGCGTGATCCTATCTGATTCCGCCGCTCGCGACGAGGAACAGCACCTCGATCACGACTCGAACCGCGAAGATCACGGGTACGCCCGAAAGCATTACCATTGAGACCCACCATGAACGTCGCGCCTTTTTGTAATCGGCGTCATCAGTGATTAGGGCGCGATATCTTATCTGCCAGCGAATCAACAACACGATCACCACAACGACGGTGATGAGGAACGCCCAGGAAGCAAAGCCCAGCAACGGCACCATGCTTAGACCAAAAAACACGTACATCGCGATGGTGGCTGTTCGCAGGTAACTCGCATCGCTGTAAGCTTGATTTGCTTTTTCCTGCCTGTCTGCGATCAGTTGCGCCACACCGGGATCGACCGGCACAGAGCAGAAACGACATTGCGTCATGCTGTCGTTAATCATCTCGTTACAGTTCGGGCAGCGAAAAGTGCGAGGCGCAGCGAACATTCGATTTCACTCCTGGGTCTGGGCTAGAGCAAGCTTGGCGGCGGATTATATAGTTCTCGAAGGGCTATGGTACAGTCTTTCGCGCTCATCGAATTTGCGAAAGTGGCGGAATTGGCAGACGCGCCAGACTTAGGATCTGGTACCGAAAGGTGTGGGGGTTCGAGTCCCCCCTTTCGCACCA
>DATNCH010000199.1:0-12614 GCA_035571655.1 Pyrinomonadaceae bacterium | reverse complement strand
AGCGACGCTCGGTGGCGGGGCTGGATACCGTCAGACATCCGCATCACCAGGAACTTCTTTTACAAGCCACCGCGCTGGTATAACCTGAACGGCTCCGACGGTAAGGGGTTTTTCGAGATCAAATTATGCGACCGGTGCCTGATTGACGGCAATCGCTTCGACGGCAATACCGGCTTCACCGTCACTGTGCGCAATCAGGGCGGAGCTGCGGCGTGGTCTGTCATTAAAAACCTGACCATGAGCAACAACCTGGTAACTCGGTTCTCTGCGGGTTTTGCCGGGCTCTTCTCCGACAACCAGCAACTGTCCATGCCCTCCTCAAACATCAAGTTTATTAACAACCTGATGTTCGGAGACACCGGCCCGGAACCGATTTATGGTATACGCCCGAAAATCTTCACCACCACGCATGGCGACAACGTCGAATTTAGCCATAACACGGTAATCCAGACGGGCGAGATCATGCGGTTCGGCAGCGCCCCGAGTAACGCCGTCGCAGAAGCTATGACGAACTTCGTCTGGCGAGACAACATCACCATGTGGGGCAGCAGCGGCCAATATGGCTATGTGTGTTTGAACTCCACTACCGCGGATAATACTGTCTGCACGCCTGGTTACGTCTGGACCCGCAACGTCATGATCGGCGCGCCAACAGGACCCATAGCTTTTGAGCGTACGATGGCGAGTTTTCCGGCGGGTAATTGGAACCCGTCGACGATTGCCGATGTTGGTTTCACCGATCCGGCGAGCGGCAATTATCGCTTGCGGACCACGAGTCCGTATTATCGAGCGGCGAGTGACGGCAAGGACGTTGGTGTTGACATGGACCAGTTGCTGGCCCATCTCAGTGGCCCGGTTGAAGTTCCCACACCGACGCCGACACCTACCCCAACAGCAACGCCAACACCGACGCCAACTCCAACAGCGACTCCGACACCGACACCAACGCCGACACCGACACCAACGCCGACACCGACACCGACACCGACGCCAACGCCGACACCGACACCAACGCCGCCACTACTGCAATTGCTCCTCGACACAACCGGCCCGGCACTTGATCAGGTCGCGAGTCTACACTCCATACTCCTTCTCCGTGACCCGTTTCCTGTCCTGAACACTGCGGACCCGTTCAACTTCGGAAGCGATCCAAACACGCGCGTAATCGTCTTCCTCAGAAACTTTCAGTTGGACCAGGGTGAAGCGCCGTCGTCGGTCATAGTGAATCTGATTGACGCTAACAACCAGAACTACGACGTGCCCGCAGAAGGCGTGCAACCCGTACCTGACACCGACTTCATCCAGGTAGTTTTCAGATTGCCGGATACGCTCGCCCCCGGCACCTGTACCATCAGGATCAAAGCCCACGCACAAACGAGCAACGCCGGAACTCTGAGAATCAAGAGCTAGGGCCACAAAAAAGCACAAAAAGCGCAAAACGATCTTTTGTGCCTTTTTGTGGCTACTGTTCTATTATTCAGAACCTGGGGGAATCAACCATGAGGCAAAACTCGACACCTCTTGTGCTCGACTTGAACGAAGTGGGCGCCGGCGACGTGGAACTCGTCGGTGGCAAATGCGCGAGTCTGGGCGAACTCTTTCATACGTTGGCGCCGCAAGGCGTGCGTGCCGTCGACGGTTTCGCGACCACGTGCGAGGCTTATCGTCTGCTGATTGAGTCTGATGGCCTCGGCAAGCGCCTGCGCGAGCTGATGAATGGCCTGAATCACGAAGACCTGAAAGCCCTGCACTCAGCCGGACGCGAGGCGCGCGCTCTGATGCTTGATACTCCGCTGCCCTCGTCAGTACACGACGCGATCATCAGTGCTTATCAGCGCCTGACCGATCGGGTCGGCCGCAACTGCGAAGTCGCCGTGCGATCGTCTGCGACCGCCGAAGATCTTCCGGAAGCATCGTTCGCGGGACAACAAGACACGATCCTGAACGTTCGTGGCGAAGAGCGACTCATCGACGCGTGTCACCGCTGCTTCGCTTCACTATGGACCGATCGCGCCATTTCGTATCGCGCTGCGCGCGGCTTCGATCACTTCGACGTGTCGCTTGCGATCGGCGTGCAGCCCATGGTCCGTTCCGATCAGGCGTGCTCGGGCGTGATGTTTACACTCGACACCGAATCGGGATTTCGCGATGTCGTAGTCATTAACGGCGCGTGGGGTTTGGGTGAAGCAATCGTTCAGGGAATGGCGACTCCCGATGAGTGGATCGTCTTCAAGCCGACACTGGAGACTGGAGCACGCCCGATCGTGAGTCGAAGTCTTGGGACCAAGGAAGTGAAGATGGTCTACGGTCTCGACGGCAAAGGAACTCGCACTCGCGACGTGGTCGACGCACAGCGACAAAGGTTTTGTCTCAGCGATTACGAAGTGCTCGAACTCGCGCGCTGGGCATGCATGATCGAAAAGCATTATTCCGAACTGGCCGGGCGACCGACTCCGATGGACCTCGAATGGGCCAAAGACGGTAACACCGGCGAGCTTTTCATTCTCCAGGCAAGACCCGAAACAGTTCACGCCTCGAATCACGAGAGCTACATCGAGATCCACAAGCTGACGGGCGAACACAATGAACCTCTCGCCAGCGGAATCGCCGTCGGCGAAAAAATCGGACAGGGCCAGGTCCACGTACTCGCCAGTCCCGATCATCTCACGCAATTCAAGGAAGGCGCCGTGCTGGTGACTTCGATGACCGACCCCGCGTGGGAACCGATCATGAAGAAGGCCGCCGCGATCGTCACCGATCGTGGGGGCAGGACGTGTCACAGCGCGATCGTGAGTCGCGAGTTGGGACTGCCGTGCATCGTCGGAACTGGAAATGCGACGCACGTGTTGCAATCGGGAATGGACGTGACGGTCTGTTGCGCGGAAGGCGCGCGTGGCAGTGTCTACGAAGGTCTGGTCGACTTTGCAGTCGAGAAGCGTGTGGTCGACAACGACAACCGGCCGCGAACCAAGATCATGATGAACGTCGGCGATCCCGACCACGCATTCGCGCTATCTGCGCTGCCGAACGACGGCGTCGGACTCGCTCGACTTGAATTCATCATCAACAACCACATCGGCATTCACCCGATGGCGCTTGTTCGTTATCCGAATCTGCAAAGCAAAGAGGTCGTGCGCGAGATCGAGCGTCGCATCGGTGAAGAAGACCCGCGCGAATTTTTCGTGCGGCGGCTCGCGGAAGGAATCGCACGCATCGCCGCGGCTTTCTATCCGAATCCCGTGATAGTGCGTATGTCTGACTTCAAGTCGAATGAATACGCGATGCTCATCGGTGGACAGGAGTTTGAACCCACTGAAGAGAACCCGATGCTCGGCTTTCGCGGCGCATCGCGGTATTACGACGAGCGCTATCGCGAGGGATTTCACTTGGAATGCCTTGCGTTGCAGCGCGTGCGAGAAGACATGGGTTTGATCAACGTCAAAGCGATGATTCCGTTTTGCCGAACGGTCGAAGAAGCCGAGCGCGTGATCGGATTGATGGCCGAGTTTGGCGTCAAACAGGGTGAACACGAGCTCGAGATCTATGCGATGTGCGAATTGCCGGCGAACGTAGTATTTGCCGACGAATTCCTGCGGATTTTTGACGGTTATTCCATCGGTTCGAACGACCTGACCCAGTTGACGCTCGGTCTTGATCGCGATTCCGAAATGGTCGCGCACCTTTTTGATGAACGGAATGGCGCGGTCGAGAAGATGGTTGAGATGGCGATTGATGCAGCGCACCGCGCCGGCAAAAAGATCGGAATCTGCGGACAGGCGCCGTCGGATTATCCGGAGTTCGCGCGTTTTCTCGTCGAGAAAGGGATCACTTCGATTTCACTCAATCCCGACACTGTTATTCAAACGTCTCATTTCATTCTCAAAGTCGAAGCCGAACACTATGTTTAACCAGAGAGCCACAGAGACAGAGAGATTCTGTTGCAGTTCGGAAACATGTTTGTGAAATGCTGCTGCGAGTCTAAATAAAACGAGCCAAGGGTAAACAAGGAGGAGGATAGCAATGTCAACAAGAGATGACGATCGAGACTACGAGCGGCGCCGCCGAGGGAATTACGGCCGTCGCTCAGAATACGAAAATGATCGTTCTTATGGCGAACGGTCTCAGGGATATGATCGCGATGAGAACGAAAGAGATAGGTACGCAACTGAAAATAGATGGCGCGGTCAGTACGGCGGCGGCAGCCAGTATGGCGGCGGTCAGTACGGCGGTGGCAGTGAGTACACCGGAGGGCAGTGGGGCAGTGGTCAATACAGCGGCCGCTATTCGTCCAGATCAGCAACTGACGATTGGACCGGCACTGAAGACTACGATCGTGGTCGTTCGGAACGCAACCGCGACACCGGTGACTTGGAACGCGGATACATGAGGAGCGAGCGCGGCTACAGCGGCGGTGGCCAACAACGCTATGGCAGCGGTCAGCAGAATTATGGCGGCGGTCAGCAGCGTTATGGTAGCGGTCAGCAACGCTATGGCAGCGGTCAGCAACGCTACGGCGGTGGTTCGACTGATTATGGGTCGCAGTACAACTATCAGGGCGGTCGCTCGGGAGAACGGTACGGCGAGCGCGGTCGTGATTACGAGTACGACCGTGGCGATTATGGTCCGCAGGAGGAACGCGGCTGGTGGGATCGCGCGGCAGACACGGTCGCCTCGTGGTTTGGTGATGAAGAGGCAGAGCGAAGGCGACGTATGGACGAGCAGCAGCGTCGTTATCCTGGACGCGGGCCGAAAGGCTATCGCCGCTCTGACGACCGTATCAAAGAAGACGTCAATGATCGCCTGAGCGAAGGCTATCTCGATGCTTCGGAGATCGAGGTCAGTGTTATGAACGCTGAAGTCACGCTCACAGGGACGGTGAACAGCCGAAGTGACAAGCGACGCGCCGAAGACATCGCCGAGAGTGTAGCGGGCGTAACGAATGTCGAGAATCGCATCCGTGTCAAACACAGTGATTTGGACCGGTACACTGGACTCGACACCAGTTCGACCAGCGGAACCACTGGCACGACTGGTACGACTGGCACAACAGGTACGATGGGTACGACCGGTACAACCGGTACCACCGGCACGTCGACCGGAACTACCGGCGCCGCACGCGGTAGAACAGCAGGCACGACGTAATTTTTTCGCGTCTATTCGCGAAAAAGCGCCTCATCGCTCCGGTGATGAGGCGCTTTCTTTCTATCCACAGATTTCACCGATCTGTGTGATCGGTGTTCCCAAATAGCCGTCTGAAAAAGCGTGCGATGATGGCCCAGAGGGCGCGGAATGCGAGCGGGGCGGCGGCGACAGCTTTTGTCTCGGTCTCGACAGGTTTCTCCGCCGACTGATCTTGCGCAACCTCGAGCTTCGTGCGCACGCACGTCGAGAACTGCCGGAACATCTGTCGCGAAACCTCTTCAATCATTCCACGCCCAAACTGCACGATCTTCCCGACGAGCTCCACCTCCGCGTTGACCACAACCTCCGAACCACCACCGCTCGGGAGCGGCGCAACCGTGCTCAGCATCGTCACCTTCGTCGATCCCGACCCGCCCACTTCACGCGCGTCGCCAACCATCCGCACCTGGTGCGTCTCTTCGTTAACCTCGGTAAACTTCGCCTTCCCCTTGTAAGACATCGCCAGTGGTCCAACTTTAACTTTGATCGCACCGGTAAAATTCTGCGCGTCCGTCATTTCAACCAGCTCCGCGCCCGGCAGACACTCGACCACGCGCGCCGGATCGATCAAATATTTCCAAACTCGTTCAACCGGAGCCTGAACTTCAAAGCGTTCCTCAATCTTAAACGCCATTCATAACCTCCTCAGTTGCATTTGAGGTAGAGCCCTGATAACGCCGAAGGCGTTGGCTAATTCCAGCCCTGGGTTATTAACGCCGAAGGCGTTGGCTAATTTCAGCCCAAGGGTTATTAACGCCGAAGGCGTTGGCTAATTTCAGCCCAGGCGTTATTAACGCCGAAGGCGTTGGCTAATTTCAGCCCAGGGTTTATTAACGCCGAAGGCGTTGGCTAATTTCAGCCCAGGGTTTATTAACGCCGAAGGCGTTGGCTAATTTCAGCCCTGGGGTTATTAACGCCGAAGGCGTTGGCTAATTTCAGCCCAGGGTTATTAACGCCGAAGGCGTTGGCTAATTTAAGCCCAGGGTTCGAGCACCAGCGAGAACCCTGGGATCTAAACAAAAAGCGAAACCAACGCTGAAAGCGTTAGGCCTGTGCGATATTGACCCTTACAGGGTTGAAGGCATCGCGGGCCTTATCCCCCAGGGTTGTCGCTCCGCTCCAACCCTGGGCTGGAATTAGCCAACGCCTTCGGCGTTAATAACCCTGGGCTCGAATTAGCCAACGGCTTCGGCGTTAATAACCCTCGGCTCGAATTAGCCAACGGCTTCGGCGTTAATAACCCTGGGCTCGAATTAGCCAACGCCTTCCGCGTTTAATAACCCTGGGCTCGAATTAGCCAACGCCTTCCGCGTTTAATAACCCTCGGCTCGAATTAGCCAACGCCTTTCGCGTTTAATAACCCTCGGCTCGAATTAGCCAACGCCTTCGGCGTTACATCATTACTAGCTCCTCATGTTGGACCATGTTGACGTTCCCGCGACTCGCTCGTATGATCAGGCCCTTCCCGAATTGAACGCTCAGGTGCACGCACGAAAATCGAATCCGATGTAGGAAGGTGGAACCCCTATGATACCTCGGAGCTTTGAGTACTTCTCTCCCCAAACGCTGGACGAAGCAGTCGCCCTGCTTCAAAAACTCGGCCCCGACGCCAAGTTGCTGTCAGGCGGACAGAGTCTCATACCGATGATGAAACTGCGACTCGTCGCTCCCGAATACATCATCGACATCAATCGCATCTCGGGACTCGATTATATCTCCGAAAGCGACGGCCACCTGAAAATCGGCGCTCTCGCACGCGAACACCAACTCGAGTCGTCAGAAAGCGTTCAGATAAAATTCCCGATACTTGCCGACACAGCGAAAGTGATCGCGGATCCGCTGGTGCGAAGCCAGGCGACGGTTTGCGGGAATCTCGCTCACGGCGATCCGGCGAACGATCATCCCGCGACGATGCTTGCACTCGGAGCAACCGTAGTTGCTACCGGTCCAAAAGGCAAACGGGAGATCGCGGTTGCAGACTTCTTCCCGAGCCTCTTTACCACCGCACTCGAACCGGAAGAAATACTCACCGAGATTCGGATTCCATTTCCGCCGCCGAAGAGTGGCGGCGCATATCTGAAACTCGAGAGAAAAGTCGGCGACTTCGCGACAGCGGGCGTTGCAGTTCAAATCACGCTTGACGATTCCGGCGCTTGCAAAGCCGCCGGCGTTGGTCTGACAAACGTCGGCATGACGCCGATCAAAGCCAAACAGACAGAAGCGTTTCTCGTTGGGAAGAAGCTTGACGAAGCGACGATCCAACAAGCAGCCGAAATGGCAGCGTCAGAGTCTGAACCGATGGACGACATCAGAGGTTCATCCGAATACAAACGCGATCTCGTTCGCGTTCTCACTGCACGCGCTTTGACTCGGGCGTTGGACCGCGCAAAAGGAGGAGCTTAACGATGACGACGATCAAAGTGAACGTCAACGGTGTCGAGCACAGCGCTGACGTCGAGCCGCGAATGCTCCTGGTCCATTTCCTTCGCGAGACTCTGCGACTGACGGGCACGCATATCGGTTGTGATACGAGTCACTGCGGCGCGTGTACGGTCGTGATGGACGGGCGCGCGCTCAAGTCGTGTACGGCGTTCGCTGTTCAAGCTGATGGACGCTCGATCACGACCGTGGAAGGACTCGAACAGGACGGTAAGCTGCATCCATTGCAGGATGGATTCTTTCAGGAGCACGGGCTGCAATGCGGGTATTGCACTCCCGGAATGTTGATGACGGGTCTCGCTTTTCTCAACGAGAACAAGAACCCGACCGACGACGAAATCCGTCACGCGATCTCCGGCAACCTGTGTCGCTGCACGGGGTATGTAAATATCGTGAAGGCATATCAACACGCGGCTCAAAAAATGCGCGAAGGAGGAGCATAAGATGGCGCCAAAAACATCACCTGAAATCGGCGGGATGGGCCATTCGGTAAAACGCAAGGAAGATCCGCGCTTCCTTCGCGGCCAGGGAAATTATGTCGACGACGTAAATCTGCCGGGCATGCTCTATCTCGACATCGTGCGCAGTCCATACGCGCACGCCACGATCAACAACATCGACTCCTCCAAAGCGCTCGCGATTCCCGGCGTGCTCGCAGTGATCACCGGAAAGGATCTCGAGAAATACAACCTGCACTGGATGCCGACCCTGATGTCAGATACGCAGATGGTCCTGCCCGTCGACAAAGTGATGTACCAGGCGCAGGAGGTTGCAGCGGTGTTGGCAACCGATCGCTACATCGCGGCGGATGGAGTGGAAGCGGTGGAGATTGACTACGATCCATTGCCCGTAGTCGTCGATCCGAAAAAGGCGTTGCTTCCCGATGCACCTGTTCTTCGGACTGATAAGAAAGACAAGAAAGACAATCACATCTGGCACTGGGAGTGGGGCAATCGCGATGCGACTGATCAACTGTTCCGAGAAGCCGAAGTCACCGTCAAAGAAGACATTTACATTCCGCGCATTCACGTCGCGTCGATTGAAACATGCGGTTGCGTCGCGCACTTCGACAAAGTTAAAGGAAAGCTCACGGTCTGGATGACGACACAGGCGCCGCACGCGATCCGCACCGTCTTCGCGCTCGTTGCCGGACACGTCGGGCTTTCTGAAGAGAAGATCCAGATCATCTCGCCGGACATCGGTGGTGGATTCGGCGGCAAAGTGCCGGTGTATCCGGGTTACGTGATCGCTGTTGCGGCGTCGGTGCTGACGGGTAAACCGGTGAAGTGGATCGAAGATCGAATGGAGAACCTGCAAGCCGACTCGTTCGCGCGCGATTATCACATCACCGCCGAACTTGCAGGAAAAAAGGACGGCCAACTCACGGCGCTCCGCATCAAGACGATCGCGGATCACGGCTACACGGATGCGGCCGCGAATCCCTCGAAGTTTCCCGCGGGACTCTTTCACGTGTGTACCGGCTCCTACGATCTCAAGGCCGCGCACGTCGAAGTCGATGGTGTTTACACAAACAAACCGCCGGGTGGAATTGCGTATCGCTGCTCGTTCCGCGTGACTGAAGCCGTACACACGATCGAACGCATGGCCGACTTGATGGCCCATGAGCTGAAGATGGATCCGGCGGAGTTTCGGATGAAGAACTTCATCAAGCCGGAGCAGTTTCCGTACAAGTCCGCGCTCGATTGGGAGTACGACAGTGGCAACTACGGCGCTGCACTGCAACTCGCAATGGACAGAATCGGATACGCGGATCTCAAGAAGGAGCAGGCAGAGAAACGCGAGCGTGGTGAGTTGATGGGCATCGGCATCAGCAGCTTCACGGAGATCGTCGGTGCTGGTCCATCGAAGCACTTCGACATTCTCGGTCTGAAGATGTTTGACAGTGCTGAGATACGAGTTCACCCGACGGGCAAAGTTCTCGCTCGCTTTGGAACGAAGTCACAAGGCCAGGGTCACGAAACAACTTACGCGCAGATCGTCGCCGAGGAGCTCGGGTTTCCAGTCGACAGCGTGCTCGTGGAAGAGGGCGACACGGATACTGCGCCTTACGGTTTGGGGACGTACGCGAGTCGCAGCACTCCCGTGGCCGCAGCCGCGTGTGCGATCGCGTGTCGAAAGATCAAAGACAAGGCGCGTAAGATCGCAGCGTACCTGCTCGAGGCGCACGAAGAAGATCTCGACTGGGAGCCGGGCAAATTCTTCGTCAAGGGATCTCCCGATCGCGCGAAGACGATTCAGGAGATCTCGCTTGCGGCTTACACCAATCATCCGCCCGGAACGGAAGCCGGACTCGAAGCCGTCAATTATTACGATCCGCCTAATCTGACGTATCCATTCGGCAGCTACATCTGTGTCGTCGATATCGATAAAGGCACAGGCGAAGTGAAAGTGCGTCGCTTCGTTGCGGTCGACGACTGCGGCAACATTATCAACCCGATGATTGTCGAAGGTCAGATTCACGGTGGACTGACGATGGGGCTTGGACCAGCGCTTTACGAGGAGATTCAGTACGACGAAAGCGGTAATATCCTGCAAGGTAGTTTTATGAATTACCTGCTGCCGACGGCTGTCGAAACGCCGAACTGGGAAACTGACAAGACGTGCACGCCGTCGCCACATCACCCTCTTGGGGCCAAGGGCGTCGGAGAATCAGCGACCGTGGGCGCGCCTGCTGCAATCGTCAATGCCGTGGTCGATGCACTCTGGCATCTCGGTGTGCGTCACGTCGACATTCCAATCACGTCGGCGAAGGTCTGGAAACTCCTGCGCGACGCAGGCGTACGCGGTTAATCTCTTTTTTGTTCCTTTTGTGCCTTTTTGTGGCCCATGAGCAGTATCCAGGATCAGTGTAATGAGTTGCGTGCAAGGGAAGAGCCGTTTGTTCTTGCCACAGTCGTCGCGTACAAGAGCCCGCAATCCGCGAAGCCCGGGTCGAAGGCGATCATCAAGAACGACGGTTCGCAAATCGGATGGGTCGGCGGTGGTTGCGTGCAGCCGATCGTTTTGCGAGAGGCGAAGCAAGCACTCCAGACAGGTCAGCCCAAGCTTCTGACCATAAGTCCGGATGCGCCGCGTGAAGATTGGAAAGGAGTCGAGTCGTACCGCATGACGTGCGAAGGTGGCGGTTCGCTCGAGATTTATCTGGAGCCTTTTGTGCCAAAACCGCAACTCGTAATCGTCGGGCGCTCGCCTGTCGCACAAACCGTTGCGCACCTCGGACATCTGCTCGATTTCAAAGTCGTCGTCGCAGATCCGGAAGCCGATAACCAGAGCTTTCCGGAAGCTGATGTGATTCTCACGGATCTCGGCGCTACACGGAGTCATATTAATGACTCAACGTATGTTGTGGTCGCGACGATGGGAAACGGTGATGAAGAGGGACTGTCAGCCGTCGTCGGCACGCGGCCAAAGTATCTCGGTCTGGTCGCGAGCGAAAAGAAATCGAAGGGCTTGTTTGAATACCTACTCGCGACCGGCACAACGCCCGAGGACATCGGTGTCATCACGTGTCCGGCAGGCATCGAACTGGGAAGCGAAACGCTCCCGGAGATCGCATTGAGTGTTGCGGCAGAAATCACTCGCCTGCGTAGAGCTTCTGCGGCGGAGCCATCGGAGCCGAAAGTCGCCATCGATCCGATCTGCGGAATGAGTGTGGACGTCGAGAACGCGAAGTACACGTCCGTGGTTAACAACGAGACGATTTACTTCTGCTGTCTCCGTTGCAAAGAGACATTCGATCACCCACAGATTTCACAGATCCACCGAATCAACTAATCCATTCCACGCGTTCTGAACTACCCCTTCATTCGAAACGACTACCGTCGTCGGTGTAATGGAATCCAACAAACCGGAGTTTCAGATTCTGTCTGATCAACAGAACATTCATCGTACCGATGACCAGCAGAAGGCTGCTCAATACAATGGTCCAGCGATTTTCACGCATCAGTTTAATGAGGGCCACTGTCTGCACGGGTTTTATCCTTTTCTCGTAGACTGCCTCAAAAGTCGAAGATCATTGTTGGATACAGTCGGTACCGTAACGCGGTAGCGTCGGGTCGTACGTGAGCCTTTGAATTTGCTAAGAAATTTGTATGTTTAAGACCGACCCGACGCTACCGCGTTGCGGTACTGACCTCCTCCAAGTGTCAATCCTGACTCTTGAGGCGAAGCCTTTTCTCGTTCAGTGTTTTCCTGGCATTGGCCAGTCTTGCAACGGCTACGCCGAGAAGCGCAGAGGTTCTTATCTCCTTCACCAGAATTTTGCTCGCAAGGTCTAACGCTAGATTCTCATCTCTCTCTGTTAATGCCTGGAACACCGGAAGCGCCTGCCATGTAACCGGCATCAAGGTTTTCTCAACATAATTAGTCACGACTGTTTTGTCTGTCGTGCTGTCGGGCGAAGGAATGCTGTTGATACTCTTTACGATCTGTTCGCCGATAACTGGTACGAGGTCGTTATTGACTTTAGCGACCAGCGGCAGCAGACGAAGGAGCGCCAAAGTCTGCTGGGTCTTTTCGTCTATGGAATTGATTGTCTTCAGAACGTCATCGACTAACTCTTTTGCTTTCAAAGGATCCTGCGCTTCAAAGAAGTACAGAGCCAACTTCTGTAATGCAGGTATTTTGAGCGACTGCGAAGGAATCAGTGCAATCGCTTCGCCGGCAACTTCTGGCGCTTTCTTTTCAATAGCCGCATTCGCTAACACGCTTAAAAACTGTTCTTGCCACTTTTTGCGATCCGGATCGGCAGACATAGACGTGGCAAGTTCTAACGATAATTTCAGGTTACCTTTTTCCAACGCCATGCGAGCAGCTTGCAGGAACAACTCATCTGTTCTGGTGAGGCTCATTCCATAGAACAGTTGCTATCCGCAACTTCAAAAATATTCGAACGCTCGGATCGTCGATTCTTCGGATTTGGATGGGGAAGGCTATCGCTAATTCATCGAGCGGCTGCTGCACCACGAGCCGGT
>DATNCH010000198.1:0-5330 GCA_035571655.1 Pyrinomonadaceae bacterium | reverse complement strand
ACCGTCGTCGAAGGTGAGACGTTTCAATTCGCCCGTTGCGAGTGTCAGTAGATAGATGTCGCCGTTGCCGGTCCGATTTGAGACGAAGGCGAGCTGGCGGCCGTCCGGCGAATAGAGTGGGCGCGCTTCGTTTGCAGAGTGTGAGACGAGCAGCGCTGCGCCGCCGCCGGTTGCGGGAACGGTCCAGATGTCGCCACCGGAGACAAATGCGATCTCTTTGCGATCCGGAGAGAGCGATGGCTCGGTGAAATATGGCTGCTGAGCCACAGTGACCGCTGAGAAGACGAGTACCGTCAAAAAAGAAAGCGCAAATTTGTATGACGACATGTCGGGTCCTCCGAAAAATCCGTACAGATTAAACAGATATTAGCCCAAACGCTCTGACGGGAAACGTACCGAATTGCCGAACTTTCGCAGGCACGGCGAAAAACTTGAAGCCACGATCAGGAAGCTCTCCCAGCCCGCACATGTGCTCGACAATCGGAATATCGTGTCCGAGCAGAACTGAGTGCGCGGGCCGCGTGCCTTCACGAGTTCCGTCGATGTTGAATGAATCGATTCCGACGAGCGCCGCGCCGTTCTGCGCGAGATACGTCGCCGCGCCTTCGGTGAGATATGGGTGGCTCCCACTCGCGTACTCTTCGGTACGCCAGTGCTTGTCCCAACCGGTATGGACCAGCACCGCTTTGTCCTTCACATCAAGGGCGCCGAAGAACTCCTGCGTGATCTCCGGATCGCTCCTGTCGACGCACCGCACCACGATGCCGTCGAGGTTTGCTAACGAATACAGGTCGAGCCCAGCGAGATCCTTCCCGCGCGCGTAACGATGAAAAGGACTGTCGAGATATGTACCCGTATTCGCCACCATCTCGATCTTTCCGATGTGAAATTCCGTTCCCGGCGCGTAACGACTCTGCGACTCTTCACGGCTCAGGTAATCAGAAATCACGGGCGCTGGAAGACCTTTGTAAGTGATCATTCCATGCTCGATGCTGTGGGAAACATCCACCAACTTAAACTCTCGTGACATCTCAAACTCTCCTACTGCTCGCGCTTCTGGACCAGAACCTGGAAACTCGACGCCATGCCGCCCGGCAGGATCATCTCTCGCGCACTCGTACTGAGAGATAGTTTCGCGGCCACTGTCTCCAGCTCCTCTAACATCGATCCCATTTCTTCAAGCAATCCCGCGTTTAAAAGAAACTTGTCCTGCGACGCGAAATCGACAACTCTGAATCGTAGTTGTTCGCCCGCGCTTTTAACCTGCGTCCAGTTGACAGTGGACGTTATGTCGTACTCACCCGGTTGGACCAACAGATCATCGACGAACGCATGTCGCGAGAATGCTCTGACGGTTCCCTGCGGGCGTCGCACGGGATCGTAAAGCTCGACGGCTTCGGCGCCGTAGTCGACTGTGATCAAAAACCCCTGCTCGAGTCTCGCGGCAACCTGGACGAGCCAATCTTCAATCGCAAGATTGATCTCGATGATCTGACCCGGCGCGAGCTGTATCGAAAAGTGCCGGACAAACTCAGACAACCTGCGCGTCGAGAGTGGACCAGTGGACCATTCAAAACCGCCACCGGTACCAACCTCTACGTATAACTCTGACAGTCCATCCTGTTCCTGCACCACACGGTGAACGGGAAACGCGTCGAGCAGCTCGTTTGAGAAATAGATGCCCTGACTTGGCGATAACAATTCGAAATCAGAACAAAACTCGACCCGCTCGCCGAATTCGGTCAGTAGTTGTCGCGCGCGACGCAGTGCGTCAAAGCTCGTGTCGTAAACGACATATCGCGTTGCTGCAAACACGCGTGGAAAGCGCTCCGCGAGTGCGCGCAAAACGCCGGCCGCAAACCTCCCGCTCCCTGCGCCACATTCGACAAGCGTCCACGCTTCCGGCCGTTGCAGCTCATCATAGAGCCTCGCGAAGTAGCGCGCGAAGGTCGCGGCGAAAAGCTCACTGCGCTCCGGACTCGTGCGGTAGTCGCCTTTCCTGCCCCAACGCTCGAGATCAGTTCTCTGGTAATAGCCACCCGACGGGTCGTATAGCGCGGCCCTCATCCAATCATGAAACGTGATTGGGCCTGCACGTCGAATTAATTCTCTTAGTCGTTCGGCTAGCGAAACGGGCAAGCAGGGCGTTACCTATCGGTGCGATCTTCTTTTTCCAACAAGCGGGTCGTATTCTCCGTCACACTCGGCGGATTTGCCAGTTCCGCGGTATTTGGTCGACGCCAACCGGCGGGCACGCGGGCGGCGGGCGGTGGCAATGCCGGCGCTTGTCCGTGTGGCGCAAATTGTGGAGGAGCAACATGCATCGGAACGGGTTGCTGATACTGCCGCATCGGATTGGGTGCGCCTTCTTCGAACAGGGCGGCATATAACATCCGCAGCGGTCCGCCGACAAAACAGATGATTGAGGCCAGGATCGTGAGCATTTGGGGGAATGACGAATTTGAAAAGCTTGCGAACATTCCCAGAATGGGAACGATCAGGATTCCGGAAAGGAACAATAAGCCGCCTTGTTTGACACCCTTTTTTCGCGGAGAAATCTGCACCGGCTCGTCCGATGCTCGATAGGCAGGAATGATTCCGCCGCTGCTCAGCAACTGGATCACGCCGTCCAGCGGGAAACCGCAACGAGAGCAGAATCTGATAACTCCAGTAACTTGTTGCTGACCGCACTGCGGACAAAACATGGGGATTGTTCCTCACGAACGGGGCTGCTACGTCGGACTAGATAATAAACCCTGTAGCGCCGTCGCCAAAAAGTATTTTGCCGGTAGCCACAGCGCGACCCCTGTAATCGCTCGCGGTGACCAGCGTTTCAACCAGCAGACTTCCGAGTGGCTTCGCTTCGCCTGACGGAACAGCGATGTACTTAGTCAAAGCGCTGTCGTCGACGATCGAAGCAAAGGCCCGTTGTCGAGCGACATCAACCTCTGACAAATACTCGACTATCCGATCCGCTGTCGAGAGCGTTTCCGGTAGCGTCCATTCGAAGGGGTCGTCCCAGAGGTTTGCCGTAAGCCCGCCGCAGGTCTGTTCGATTACGGCTGCACTGCGAAGAATGTTCTCAGCAATGCTGACTGAGGGTGGATTTTGATAGAGCAGATCTTGCGGAACGGAGTTGACCAGATCTTTCAGACTCCTGATAAGACTGGCCAACTCCGAGTCGAGATGGTTAACGGTTTCACGAGCCACAGATTACGCGGATTATCTTCCTCTGGTGCGGCGATCAGTTTCTTCCAGCACGGTGCCATAGCTGCGGCCGCCAAAACTGAACCCGTTGTGCACATACCCTTTCGCCCCGACGCGCGAGCCGCGGGATGGAACACCGCGTTTGGTCGCCACCCAAATCTTACCCGTGCCGTCGTCGATCTCGTAGGCCCCCGTCCCCAAAGCGCCATAACTGTTCGTAACGGTTCCTGCGATCCCAATCTCTTTGCCTCGATAACGGTCGGGATCGGCGTTGATCTTCGCGATATTGGTCTGGCTCGGGCAGGCGGTCAGTAGCAGCGTTGCGCCTATCAGAACAACGAAAACAGCGACTTTCTTCAATGCAAGCATTGGCGTCTCCTTGATGTGGTGTTCATTCGGGAGAGTTCGGGAGAGAGATGGACATGATAGCACGCCGAGTTGCCCGCCCTTTTGTGCCTTTTGTGGTTCACTCCGGCTTTGCCTCAAAAGTCAGGATTCACACCTGGAGGAGGTCAGTACCGCAACGCGGTAGCGTCGGGTCGGCCTCAAGGCTCACGTACGACCCGACGCTACCGCGTTACGGTACTGACCGTATCCAACATTAATTTTCGAGTTTTGAGGCAAGACTAAGTTCACTTGCCAAACCAGCCGATGGGCCGTCCTGAAAGATCAACCCAGACGCTTTTCACTTGCGTGTAAAGATCGAGCGCATGCCGGCCCATCTCGCGCCCGTAGCCTGACTGCTTATAACCACCGAAGGGAGACGCTGCGTTGAACATGTTGAAGGTATTAATCCAAACAACACCGGCCTTGATCTCTTTCGCGAATCGATGCGCACGAGTGATGTCACGCGTCCAAATCCCTGCTGACAACCCGTAGATCGTATCGTTCGCCTGTTTGATGAGATCGTCTTCATCTTTGAAACTGATCACAGACACGACTGGACCAAAGATCTCTTCCTGGGCCACGCGCATGTTGTTGTTGACGTCGGAAAAGATCGTCGGACTGAAGAAGTAGCCCTTCTGAAATGCCTCATCGAGTTGCGGGGGTTGGCCGCCGGTGACGACCGTCGCACCTTCATCACGCGCGATATCGACGTATCCCTTGATTCGATTCAGTTGCTCTTCAGAGACCTGTGGCCCCATCTGCGTCGCCTTGTTCATCGGATCGCCGACGACGAGCTTTCCGGCTTTGTCGGAAAGCCGTCCGAGAAACTCATCCTTGACTGACTCTTCGACAAACAGCCGCGAACCCGCGCAACACACCTGTCCCTGGTTGTAGAAGATGCCCATCATCGCGCCCGCCACAGCCTGGTCCAGATCGGAATCCGCAAAGACGATGTTTGGCGCCTTGCCGCCCAGCTCCAACGAGACCTTCGTCAAATTATCTGCGGCGGCCTTCGCGATCATCTTGCCGACTTCGGTCGATCCGGTGAATGCGACTTTGTCGATCCCCGGATGCGCTGCAAGTGCGGCGCCGGCAGTTTCACCATAACCGGGAACGATGTTGACGACGCCTTCCGGAAATCCTGCTTCCTGGATCAACTTCGCCAACTCCATCGCTCCGACGGGTGTTTGTTCGGCGGGTTTGAGAACCACGGTGTTGCCGGCAGCCAATGCGGGTGCGAGTTTCCACGCCGCCATCAAGAGCGGAAAGTTCCACGGAATGATCTGCCCGCAAACGCCGACCGGCTCGCGCAACGTGTAGTTAAACATCTTGCCGGGCACTGGAATCGTTTCCCCTTCGATCTTGGTGGCCCAGCCGGCGAAGTATTCGAAGTTCTCGACTACCTGCGGTAGATCGACGTACAGCGATTCTTTGATCGGCTTACCGTTATCGGCGGTTTCCAAAGCAGCCAGCTCCGCCGAATGTTGCTCGATGAGTTGCGAGAGCTTGTAAAGCAACCGGCCGCGATCTCGGGCACTGAGCTTGGACCACTTCCCTTCGAACGCACGCCGCGCGGCAACGACAGCCTTGTCGACGTCAGACTTGTCGGCTTCTGCGATCTCCGCGAGTGTTTCGCCGGTCGCAGGGTTCGGTGTGTTGAATGTTTTTCCCGAGTCGGAGTCGACCCACTGGCCGTCGATGAACAGTTGATACTTTCGCGTTTTAGCTGCAGTAGC
>DATNCH010000197.1:0-7921 GCA_035571655.1 Pyrinomonadaceae bacterium | reverse complement strand
AACGAGGGAAAAATCTTAACTGGTTTATTCCTCGGATTCGCGATTCTGCTTTTGCTGCGCGCCGCAACACCTCCGCACGTGTTTGACGAAGCCATCTACCATCTCCCGGTGACGCGTCAGTTTGTGGATCAAGGTCGGATTTTTCCCGAGTTCAACAACTCGATGGGTAATCAACCATTCTTGATTCACATGATCTATGCCGTTTGCTTGTTGGCCAACTCTGACATCGCAGCAAAACTCTTCAACCTCGCGCTCGCCATTGCGACTTCGCTCGCGCTCTACGGTTTTTGCAAAAGATATCTCTCGTCTCGTGTTGGAGTGGTCGCGGCAATCACCTTCTTCGCCGCGGGCATGGTGACGGAGGTTGCCGTTACCACGCGCGTCGACGTTTCTCTCGCCGGAATACTCTTTGTAACCACCTACGCGATGATGAACTATCTCGATACTGGGAAACGTGGGTGGCTGTGGATCTCAGCACTGTTGGCCGGCTTTAGTTTGGGTGTGAAACATTCGGCCGCACTTTGGCTTCTGCTCATCGGAGTAATGTACCTGATCGAGAGTTTGTGGCATCGACGGCAAGGTATCGCCGCAACCTTGAAGTACGGAATTGCATACGCAGCAATCGCGTTCGCAGTCGCTTCGCCCTGGTACGTCAAGAACTATGTTTGGTTTGGCAACCCTTTCTATCCTTTCTTTACAGGGGAAGTAGCCACATACGGCCCAAATGGTCTTCGGTATTTTGACGCTGAGGCTGAGCGGAAAATTGATAGCTACTTTGACGTTGCGCGCAAGCAGGATCCGGAGCTTGTGAAAGCAGGAGAAGAAACAATTGCGCGGAATGCTGCTGCGCGGCCCGAAAGACATCCGATGCGCCCATGGGAGGTCTATCTCAAACCAAATACCTACCTCATGGCGGAAGCTCGTCATTACCCAAACTACTTGTTTCTCGTGCTGCCACTTTCGTTCTTCATAACGAGGCGAAGATGGCTGGTGTGGTTGCTCGTTCTCAGCAGTGGTTTCTTTCTAATCGCAACGCAAAATTCATGGATCGCACGCCACTTGCTGCCCGCCTATCCCGCCTGGACGATAATCACAGCATTCACGCTTATCACAATGGGCGATTGGTTGAAAAAGAGAGTGCCTATCGTAGCGAACCTGCCGATTTATCTCGTGGCAATTGCTTTGGCGATCGTCGTATCTTCGTGCGTGCGTTCGTTGAGAGAGACAAACGCTTTGTCGTTCATTGCGGGCTCGAGTTCGCGTCGTGATTTCATGCGGGGCTTCACGTGGTATCGCCCGCTTGAATTTATTAACACCGAACTCCCGGCAGATGCGCGTATCATGATGATCGGAGCGCAGATGACCTACGGTCTTCACCGCGAGTATTTGGCTGACGAAACCTGGTACACAACAAAATGGCGCCGTTTGTTGGTTCACAATAATTCTTTACAGGAAGTGAATGAGGATCTCAGGAACCAGGGCGTTAATTACGTTCTTTATTCCCCCGGGTTGTTTTTGTTTGCCTCTGCGATGGGTCTTGAAAACGGACAAATGGTGCCAGCGACGCCACGTCCACTTGCCGCAAAAACTTTTGGAATCGACATGAATTCGGCGAACGAACTCAAAGGCGGCTTTGAAGAAGCGCGACGATTGGGCTCCGATTTTCCAGTCCTGCGCAACTGGGCAACATTCACGGTCTATCAAAAGCAGTTTCTCGAGCCCGTTTATAGTGATGAGGATGGATATCGTATCTATAGGTTAAGGTAAATCTCTTGAGGAAGCTAAGCTCATGAAGAAAGACACAAGCGCACTGAAGTTAGCGGTAGTTGGTTGCGGCCATTGGGGTCCTAACCATATCCGCAATTTCCGAGCGTTAAGCGGTGTCAATGTCACGTGGGCCGTTGACAAAGACCCCCAACGACGCAACTACGTTTCATCTCTCTACGACTACCTTCACACCACCGACAGTCTTGACGAGATGCTGGCTGACAAATCTGTCGCCGCCGTTATCGTAGCGACACCTACCGGAACACACTTTGACATTTGCTCGAAGGTCATCGCAGCCGGCAAACACGTGCTCTGCGAAAAACCTCTCGCAACTACTTCCGCCGACTGCGAGAAACTGATCGACGCGGCACGCGAGCGCGGCGTCGTGCTGATGGTGGGCCACGTGTTTCTATTCAACGGCGGTATTTTGAAGCTGAAGGAGTTGACGTCATTCAACGATCTGGGTCGCCTCTACTATGCCTCAGCCGTGCGAACAAATCTCGGCCCGATTCGTGATGATGTCAATGCGTCCGTCGACTTAGCTTCCCACGACATTTCGATTTTCAACTTCTTGTTCGGGTCGGCTCCGATCGCCGCTTCTGCCTGCGGTCACTCGTATTTGAAGCAGGGCGTCGAAGACGTCGTGTTCATCACGTTGACCTACCCAAACGAAATGATCGCGGGAATCGAGGTAAGCTGGCTCAACCCTCAGAAAGTTCGTCGCATCACGCTCGTCGGCGATAAGAAGATGGTGACGTGGGATGATCTTTCGTCTTCAGGAGCAATCACGATTTACGACAAAGGCGTAATTCGCGAACCTTATTACGACAGCTATGGAGAATTTCACCTGCTCGCGCGCGAGGGAGACGTAACCATTCCGAAGCTCCAGCTCGAAGAACCTCTGAAGCGTCAGGCCCGCTTTTTCCTCGACGCGATTTCGAAGAAGAATGCGACTGTGTGCTCGGGTGAGCGAGGCTGGGATGTCGTGCGGACGCTCGAAGCGATCAACGAGTCAATGCAGGAAGGGGGTTCTCCCGTTGTAATTAAAAGCTACGAGGCAGCGCATCGGGTATGAGTGATTATGGGCGACGCGAAACCATTTATTCACGAAAAGGCGTTGGTCGAAACCGCTAACATCGGCGAAGGCACTCGCATCTGGGCGTTTGCTCATGTCCAGAAGAACGTCCGCATCGGCGCTAACTGTAATATCGGCGATCACGCTTTCATCGAGAATGGAGTAACTCTCGGCAATAACGTAACGATCAAGAATGGAGTTTGTGTTTGGGAGCACGTACACGTCGGCGACAACGTCTTCCTTGGACCAAACGCGGTTCTTACTAACGACCTCACTCCGCGAAGCCGTTCCGGCGACTGGGTTCCGGTGGAAACATGGATCGAAGAGGGCGTGACCGTCGGAGCGAATGCAACGATCGTGTGCGGCATTAGACTCGGCCGGCGCTGCCTTGTCGGAGCGGGAGCGGTGGTCACACGCGACGTTCGACCGCATGAGCTGATTTTCGGAAACCCCGCAAAGTCACACGGCTGGGTCTGCTTCTGCGCGCAACCGTTACGACCAGGACGCGAGCCCATTACAACCTGCAATCGCTGCGGCCGAAAGTACAAGGTCGGAGAAAGCGGCGTTGAGGAGGTTACGTAGAATGGGGCGTCTCGAATTCCCTCCTCTCAAGGCGCCGCGCATCGTAGCCATTCCGATAGCATTCAACGAAGAACTCAAGATTGGCAGCGTCCTCGACAGGTTCGCAGATGTTGAAGGAGTCGACATCGCGGTCCTTGACGACGGTTCTACGGATCGCACTCCGCAAATCATCGTCGAAAAAGGCGCGATGCTGATTCAACATGGCGAACGCGGCGGAGCGGGCGCAGCGATACGCACGGCCTACCGTTGGGCCAGCGAGCGCGGTTACGACATCTGCGTGATTATGGCCGGTAACGACAAGGATCGGCCCGCCGAGATTTTCCGGCTCATTCAACCGATTACAGAAGGCGAAGCGGTACTCGTCCAGGGATCGCGTTACTTGCCGGGCGGCAATTACGGCAACATGCCTCTGTATCGGCGCGTGTCAACTCAGTTCATCCATCCGCTTCTCTTTTCCGCTTTTGCGCGGCAGCGCATGACTGACACGACGAATGGTTATCGCGCGCTCCGACTCGCAGTTCTGAAAGACGAGCGGCTCAACCTCGATCAGGATTGGTTGGACAAGTATGAGCTGGAACCGTATTTACTCTACAAACTGATCCGTCTCGGATACTCAGTCAGGGAAGCACCGGTTACAAAGATCTACCCTCGCAAGCAACTCGGCTACACAAAGATGAAGCCTATTACCGGCTGGTGGAGCATTCTGCGTCCAATCCTGCTCCTCGGGTTTGGGCTTAAGAAATAACAGGACACAAAGTAAATGAGTATCTCTTCGAACCCAGTTCCTTTCGTCGATCTCAAGGCGCAGTATCAAACGATTCGCGATGAAATACGCACCGCCGTTGATACGGTGTTTGAGAGCACGCAGTTCATTCTCGGCGACGCCGTTGAGAAATTCGAACATGCATTCGCAAATTATCTGGGTGTCAAACATGCGATCGGAGTCGGTAGTGGTGTCGATGCTCTGAAGATCGCTTTAGAGGCGGCCGGCGTCGGAGCGGGTGATGAGGTGATCATTCCGGCTAACACTTTCATCGCAACGGCGCTCGCAGTCTCCGCTACAGGAGCAAAGCCCGTTCTTGTTGACTGCACGGAAGACACTTATCAAATCAATCCGGATTTGATCGGAAGCGCCATCACGCCGCGAACAAAAGCGATCATGCCGGTCCATTTGTACGGGCAATCGGCAGACATGAATGCGATCGTCGAAATCGCGCGCAATCATGGGTTGTTAGTAATTGAAGACGCAGCGCAGGCACACGGAACGCGATTCATGGGCCAGGCATGTGGCACGTTCGGTCTCGCGGGTTGTTTCAGTTTTTATCCTGGGAAGAACCTGGGTGCTTATGGTGACGGAGGCGCGATCGTAACGAACAGCGATGAGTTTGCGGAGAGAGTGAATCGTCTTCGAAATTACGGACAACAGCAGAAGTACGTGCATGTTGAAAAGGGCACGAACTCGCGACTCGATACGGTGCAGGCGGCGATCTTGGACGTAAAGCTGCGGCATCTGGATGACTGGAACGCAGCGCGTCGCGCTCACGCCGCGGTCTACTCTGATAGTTTGGCGAATGACTTGATCGTGCCGGCTCTCGATCCACGAAGCACGCACATATTTCATCTGTACGTCGTGCGTACACGTTACCGCGACCAGTTGCAGAAGCACCTCGCGAGTCTGGGAATCCAGACAGGCATACATTACCCGATTCCAATTCACTTGCAGGAAGCCTACAGAGATTTAGGTCTCGCGAAGGGAGCGTTTCCCGTAACTGAAACACTCGCCGGCGAGATTGTCTCGTTGCCGATGTACGCGGAGCTGTCTCAACAACAGATAGAACACGTCGTCGACGCGATCTCCTCATTTTCCAAAACACTCCGCTGACGGTTCACACGTGAGCCCTTCCGATAAAACGCCGAAGGCGTTGGCTAATTTCAGCCCAGGGTTGCTTCAACCCTGGGTAAACCCAAACCCGTTCTTTTCAACCCTGAAAGGGTTAATACCGCACATCCCTAAACCCTTTCAGGGTTTAATGGCTATTTTAATGGTCGGATCCCAGGGTTGTCGCTGTGCTCCAACCCTGGGCTGCAAATTAGCGAACGCCTTCGGCGTTATGAACCCGCATCACCACGTGAGTGAGCAGCAAGACAAAAACGAGCGGCAGGAAGCTAATCGTACTCACGAGAAACGGCACCGGCGGCGCGCCCGGCACACGCGGCGACAACCACATAATCGCCGGGAGCAGGATTTCGACCAACAGTCCCATCACGACGAGAGCGCCAGCGATTATTATGGGCCTGCGCGTGAACCCACCCTGCTTCATCCGCCACGCGACGAGGCACAGCGCTGGTGCAGTCAGCACCAAATAGTGCGACCACGCTATCGGATTCAAAACTGTCGAGACGCAAGTCAGCGCACAGAAAGCCGAGTCGAACGAGCGTGCGCGTAGCGCTCCTCTAAGCGCCAGCACCAGAACGCAACCCACCGCCGCCAGCGAGACAACCGGCGCGATCGCAGGAACGTGAATCAGCGGGTTGTACCAGTCAGTCCAACTCACACCAAACACGCGAGTACCGATGGTCCAAACAGAGAAATTCCCTGCAAACTCCCGGTAGATTTTGGACACTGTCGGACCCACCACCGTGTAATAAGTCAATATGTCGCTGAACCCAATCACAAACGCGGCTGCAACGTGCAACAACCCAAACGACAACCCCGCGGCGAACAATGCACGCCACCTGCGCATCAAGAGCAGGTACAGCATCAACGGCCAGCCAAAGAGCTTCAGCGCCAGCGCCACCCCCAAAAGTACACCGCCCAACATCTCTCTTTTAGATCGCAGCGCAACCCACGCTCCGCATACGAGTGTGAGCGTGACGATCATCAGTTGCCCCCAAAACATCTCGCGCTCGAAAGGATGCCACGCCAGCCAGACAAGGACGAGCATGCCCACGCCCGTCGCGCTCACGCGGCCGGCAACTGCTTTCAGCATCAGAGCAGATGCCGCGGCGACGCATACCAATTCAAATAAAAGCCAGAGCAGCACTGCGCGACCGAGATCGAACCGCGTGAACGGAATGCCGACGAAGATCACAGCCGGCGGGTGCGGAGATGGGTGCTGAAGGTATTGAGCCGTGTATCCGTCAGCGTATCGAGCCAGTTCGGGGAGCGGCTTGTATGGACTCTCTCCATTCAGAGCAGCGCTGGCCATCACATACTCGACGTTGAAGTCTTTGATATACAGCGACGGCGGCTGCGTCGACTTTACAAGCTGGTACAGATTTACAGCAGCCGAAAGCAGTATCGTCAGGCATACAACGACGATCAATGGGCCAGGGCGCTTTTTTTCAGGACGAGGCGTCAGCACGGTGAGTTAGAGTCCGAAAGTTATTCTGCAAAGCCGGCAAGGGCTTGAGGTGGAAGATTAGAAGAAGCAGCATGATGCCGTAGCCACTCCACTGCTGCAACGCGAAAGCATAGGACGACAGCAACACTACCGAACAGAGCATAGCCGCCAAAGGATGAATCAAGAGCAGGCCGGGCGTCAGCAACGACAAATCATGGAAATGTAAATGAGGTGCTGTAAAGAGTGCGGCGATGATGCCCGCTGAAAGTTCTCTTAGCGACGTGCCTTTCTTTTTCCAGTATATGCTGATCGCGATCACGCCGAGTGCAAAAACCGGCCACGACCAAACCGCGCTCAGCCCGCTTCGAACCAGCAATGCGGTCGCGTTCTGCATCACTTGCGGATTGACTCCGTAACCCTGACCTTGCGACATTACCTGCACGATTCGCAACGCGCCGCGGAACCCGTCGACTCCGACCAACGCGAAGCTATAAACGCCAAGTACGGCTGCTCCGAGTAAGAATCCTGCAAACGCTCTCGGGCGAGAGAACAGCAGTGGCACTGCAAGCAGGATCGCGATTTGAGGTTTCAATACTGAGATCGAGAGTACCAAACCCGCGAGCACTTCCCTTTTTGAAGTCAGAAGCCAGATCCACAAGACAATTCCGAGCAGAATAAATGGCGTGTCCTGTGCGAAGGTAATCGCGACGACGATCGGAAAGAATAGTATCGTTTGCACCGATAACCTCCATTCGCCGCAGAGGCGGTAAAGAGGCAGAACACAAAGTGCTGTCACCAGCACAAGTACCAAAAGCCAACGGTAATATGAGGAAATGAAGTCGTCGTTGGAGACAAGGCTGATAAGAGGCAGGAGGACCGGGGGATGCGCAAAAGGCAAACACGGCACCCCGCGGATAGGCTCCTGCACGCTGCACTGTGCTTCGAGATCGTAAGGATTCCGACCGCTGGCCCATATACGAGCGGCAGAATAAAACGCGGGAAAATCACTCTCCTTCGGTTGCACCGTCCGCGCCGCAGCGGCGTAAAGAATTATTTGCAGTAGAAAGAAGACAATGAGTATCGGCTTCCGGTCCATGGTCTCTTAAAAGGCCCTGCGAAAGTAGCTGGGGTTGGGCTCCTATTGCGAAGTGCT
>DATNCH010000196.1:0-16503 GCA_035571655.1 Pyrinomonadaceae bacterium | reverse complement strand
GTTAGTGAACGTAGCCGTTTCCGTTCCCCGCCCAATCAGGCTTGAGCACAACCTTGATGCAGTTGTCTCGCTTGTTCTTGAATATGTCGTAACCGTGAGGCGCTTCATCCAGAGGCAGCCTGTGCGTCACAACAAAGCTCGGATCGATGTCGCCATTCTCGATCATCTCGAGCAACGGTCGCATGTAACGTTGCATGTGCGCCTGACCCGTCTTGATCGTAAGCGAACGTTGCATGACCGATCCCATCGGAAACTTGTCGTCGAATCCAGCATAGACACCGATGACTGAAATCGTTCCGCCATTCTTGCAGCACATGATCGCTTCACGCAGGGCGTGTGGACGATCAGTCTCCAACATCAGCGCCTGCTTGATTCGATCGTACGCGAAGATCGGCGCCGGCGCGTGCGCCTCCATGCCGACGTCGTCAATGCAGGAGTCAGGTCCGCGTCCGCCTGTCATATCCATCAATTTCTCGTAAACATTTTCCTCCTCGTAATTGATAGTCTCCGCGCCGCCCTGTTCCGCCATTTGCAATCTCTCCGGAACCTTATCGATCGCAATAACGCGTTCGGCGCCGAGCAGGAAAGCACAGCGGATCGAAAACTGTCCGACAGGTCCGCAACCCCAAATTGCGATCGTATCGCCCGGCTGGATGTTGCACATCTCAGCACCCATGTAACCGGTCGGGTAAATGTCAGAAAGGAAAAGAACCTGTTCATCCGGCAGATCCTTCGGAACTTTGATCGGACCTACGTCAGCAAACGGCACGCGTGCATACTCCGCCTGCCCGCCTGCAAAACCGCCCGTCATGTGTGAATAACCAAAGATCCCGCAGGTTGCGTGTCCCAACAATTTCTCTGCGAGCCATGCGTTTGGATTGGAATTCTCACAAAGCGAAAAAGCCTGCGCCCGGCAGAACCCACACTTGCCACATGAGATCGTAAAAGGCACAACAACGCGATCGCCGATTTTCAGGTTTCTAACTTCTCGACCAACCTCGACCACCTCGCCCATGAATTCATGACCGAGTACGTCGCCTGCCTTCATCGTCGGAATGAATCCGTTATACATGTGCAGGTCGGAACCGCAGATCGCCGTCGAACTGATCTTTACGATTGCATCCTGCTGATTGAGGATTTGGGGATCGGGAACTTCTTCGACGCGCACGTCCGTTTTGCCATACCAACAATTAGCTCTCATTCTTGCATCATCCTTCCTTCGGCGCGATAGTCCGATCCATAGTTAGTTCCGGTTTGACTCGGAAGCTTTTCTGCACGTTCCAGCTCGTCTGCGGATGCAGGCTGTGCGGGCCTCTGTTCGGAGTAACCAGTGCCGAACAAAGTCGCGTCAGAAACGACGACCTCACCTACTTCCAACACCTGTTTGAAGCGGCGGAGATCGTCATCCAATTGTTGTTCGGGCTCTTCGCCAAACAATTTCGCGACAGCCGCACCGAGTACGCCACCTACGGGGTTGTATTCAATGTTGACTTTGAGGATCGTGCCTCTTCCACCTGGAGCTCGCTCGAAGCGAACAGCGCCGGCGTTGTCGACATCGGCGTTCTCGAGCGATCGCCAGGTTATGACTTTGCCCGGATCGTCTGCGATGATCGTCGCGTCCCACTCCACTTGCATTCCCGCAGGACCTTTGGCCACCCAGTGATAACGATCATCACCGAGGTTTTCGACTGACTGGAGATGGCGCATGAAACGCGGAAGGTTTTCGAAGGTGCGCCAGAACTGGTAAACCTCGTCCGGGTCACGATTGATCATGCAACTCGCTTTCGCATGAATGCCGTGGTGACCATTCGTCAGTTGCCTGGCACACATCACGTCGAGCGCTGTGACTGCCACTACATTCGCAGTAGCGAATGCGAGCCGTCCTTTGTTGACGTTTGGCGATCTCGCTGCGGCGCCTAAGCTTGCGAGATCCAGCGCATCACCTGCGACTCGCGACCAAACCCCAGCCGTAGGATTTTCCTGCGCGAAGATCATGACGCCCGCAGCGAGTTCGCGCAGACCGTACAGTCGTATCAAACCCGTGCGCGCGTTTGGAACACCGGAGATGTTTGCGATAGCGCGTGGGGCAAGTAGTTCTGCGAGTCCGAGTCCAACACTGAACCAACCCAGTCCTCTTGCGAGTTTCTTTGCGCTCGCCGAAGGTAAACCGGGTTTTGCGCGCTCTGTTGCGTGGCTTTCTACGTCGTAAGACGACGTACGTTGACGATCCCTCGTCGAGGAACGATCGGCATCGTTTTGTAAGATTGATCTTTCTGAATTCATCAGTTGGAAGTCCCTCCTTGAAGAAGATGTTAAATGGATTATTTCGAGGTAAAGGTAGTCAAAGATTGTGCCCTTGATGACGCAAAGGTGATGCGAAAGTGTCTAAACAACGAACGCAACACTCTGGATCGTTAACTGCAAGCATTCCTCAAAACTTCAATTCAACTAGGGGGAAAACGTGACATGGAAATGCGAAAACAGGGTGGGGGCGAAGGGCAAGGTACTGCTCGTTCTGCTTCAAAGGGACGGAAGCAGCCAGGTGAGCAGACGCCGGGCTCAACAAATCAAGACACCTCCACGAATCAAGGTGCGACTCAGGGTGAGGGATCATCTGTCAGTCCGAATAATGCTGTGGGTCAAGGAACATCGATCGATCCGGGTGCTGCTCCGAAACCAGGAATGTCGACGGGTCAACAACAAACGGGTCAAGGAGAACAGGATCTACTTCAACACGCGAAACAGGCGACCGGCCAAATCGTGAATAAAGTACAGGAGCAGGCAGGTACGCAATTGAATCGTCAGAAGGAAACCGCTGCATCGGAACTTTCACAAGTTGCGAACGCGGTCAGGCGCCTACGCGAGAACCTCCCGCAACAAGACCTCGGACCGATTGCTCGCGCTGTCGGTGACTATGGTGAGAAAGCCGCCAACAATCTTGAACGACTCAGCAGTTACATTCGCGAACAGGATCCAAAGCAATTGCTGAACGACGTGCAAAATTTTGGACGACGCCAACCGGCATTGTTGCTTGGTGGTGCATTCCTGTTGGGATTCGCCGGGGCAAGACTGATCAGAAGTTCAATGGGTACTGGTGGATCTCAGGAGCACCAATACGGGCAGACGAACGTTCCGAGAGCGACGTTTACGCCGCCAACTCCTCCCGCTACGAGACAGCCGACAAATCCCGGCACAGTGTAGCGACGTTTGGAGGTGTTTCGTATGCAAAGGATAAATGACAATCGATCGGCGGAAATGGAAAACAAACCTCTTGGCGATCTCTTCGGCGATCTCGCAACTGAGATGAGCAACTTGGTAAGACAGGAAGTTGCTCTCGCAAGAGTCGAGATTTCGCAGAAGGCGAAGTATGCAGGACGGAATGTTGGTTATCTCGTTGTTGGTGGAGCTGTCGCCTACGCGGCCCTGCTCGCGGTGCTGGCTGCCATAATCATGCTCCTGGACAGAGTCATGCCGGCATGGGGCGCCGCGTTGTTGGTGGGGCTCGTAGTAGCCGCAATCAGTTGGATACTGATTGGTAAGGCAATGTCTGCGCTTCAGCAAATGGAGGTGACGCCGCGAGAAACCGTTGAGACTTTGAAGGAGGACGCAGCATGGGTGAAGCAACAGATAAAATAATGACTGCCAATCAATCCGCGGATAACTATGACGATCCCGAACAGCTTCGCGCTGAGATCGAAGACACTCGGGCTGAAATGAGTCAAACAATCAACGAGATTCAAGAGCGACTCAGTACGGAAAACGTGATGGATCAGGTTAAGGAAAAGGTTCGTGAAGCAACAATAGGAAAGGTTGAAAGAGTTATGAACAGGGTTGGAGAAACGATAGGCGAAGTAGCAGAACCGGCACGCGAGGTGGTGGATCGCGCGGGAACTGTAGTGATGGAAACCGGAAGGTCCGCGGCGGACGTGGTCTGGAGAAATCCGATACCGGTGGCACTGATCGGTCTGGGACTCGGGATGATTGCGATGCGCGCGTTTCGTGGTGGAAACGGGTACGACTACGAGGAGACGAAGCGCAGCGCCGGTTTAAGCAAGATGCACGACATGCCAACTACCGGCACTCTTAATCGCGTTAAGGGAACGGCAAGTGATCTCGCTCAGCGCTCGACGGAAACTCTAAACAACCTGGGCACGAAAGCGAAAGACACTGCATCGTCGCTGGGCACGCGCGTCGAGCATATGTTTCGCGAGAACCCGCTCGCGATCGGCGCTGTTGCCGTAGCCGCCGGAACGGCCGTTGGGCTCATGCTGCCGGCGACGAAATTCGAAAGCGAGTACATCGGTGAGACAAGCGAGCGGTTGGTGGACAAGGCACAGGAGGTCGCGCGCGAGACGATCGACAAAGTGCAAAATGCCGCTCAACATATGACTGAAGGGCAACAACCGCAGTAAGTTTCAGCCACGGATTACACGGATGTGTGTAATCCGTGGCTGTAGTTTGGATCGTACAGGTAGGAATTCACTTGAGGATCGCGGCCTGCGCGCTGAGAGACAGCATGTGCCAGCGTTGGAAGGTATTGATAGTCTCGGTCCGCATCAGGCGCACATATGCAGTTTGAAAGTAGAGCGTTTCCGGAGAGCGCCACTCGAGTCTCACGATCGGATTGAAGGACGGCGGTACAGACGGACTCGCGCTTGCCGCCGGCGAAGGCGTCGCGTTCGCGTTCGCTTTTTTAGTCGCGGTCTTTTCCTCGTAAACGATCGACGCCTGGATCAACTGTTCGCCCAGCGGTAAACGTCCCTGCGTCGGCGTCTTTCCGGCGGAATCGTAAATCGCCACATCGCTGTCGAAAGCAGTCGCGACTTTCGAAGCATCGGGAGACCAAACCGGAAGCGCGTCTGTTAACGCATCGTCGAGCAGACGTTCGGTCCCGTCGAGCCCGATCAAACGCGGTCTTCCGGCCGGCAGTTTTTGTTGCTGCTCGCGCGTGTTCCATTCTTCTTCCTTGCACGCCAGTGCCGCCATCGCACGACTATCCGGCGCCCACACGAAGTAGAAGTAGATTAACCCGTCACGCGAAGTGAGTGGTTTCAGATCGTAACCGTCGCGGTTGCAAATGTAGATCTGTTCGGTGTTGAAAGTCGCAACCGCAGGAAACAACGGCGCAATCGAAGGCGAAGGGACGGGTGAACCAGAAGGTTCCGGCTCGGGCTCGTTCGGCGGAGTAGGAGTCGGACTCGGCACAGCACGCCTGCGCGCGATGAAGTTGATGAAATTTCCATCCGGCGACCACGCAACAGTCTCCGGGAAGACACACGACAGATCCGGCGGAATGAGATTACGCAGGAACTCTCCATCGGCATTGAACAGATCGATGCGAAACACCGAGCCGGGTTCATCCGAAGTGCCGTAAACCGCGAGCACACGCCGGCCATCGGGAGAGACGATTGTTCGCAGCAATGCGTCTTCCGTTCGTTTTGACGAGAAGTAATTTGCGACTGGACCGAAATTTTCATCCGCGTTGTCGACGGAGCTTGGCGGCGAAACGTCCGGAGTGAGTCGATAGGCAAGGTTTCGCGCGGGCACGTCGCGCAAAACACGCGGCCGCACGTCTTGTCGTTCGATGACAGATTTACAGCTTGCAGCGATGACGACGGAAACAAGAATTGCTAGCACCATGGGGGCAAACGGCGGACAGTGCGAGACGCGAAGACGCGGAGAGAAGACGCGGAGACGCGGAGAGGAGACACGGGGACGCGGAGAGAAGACGCGAAGACGCGGGGAGTAGGAGACACGGGGACGCGGAGAGAAGAAGATTCCCGTCTCCGCGTCTCCCCGTCTCCCCGTCTCCGCGTCTCCGCGTCTCCGCATCTCTGCTACTTTCGCTCCTCGCGGTCGTTAATCAACTCTTTCACCAGAATAGGATGCAACGCCAGCAGCGCCCGAATCGTGTCGCGCGGTGAGAGATGATCTTCGTCGCCTTCGTCCTGCTCAACGCAGTTGTGCTGGATCGAACGCGCCACGCGCCGGGCAATCGATTCGTAGCCGGGCGTGCCTTCGATGTACGCACGAACTGCCATCGCTCCGACAAGATCGCACGTGACCTCTTCGCCGCGCTGTCCATGAACATCCAATCCGGTCAGATCCGAAGCCTTTTTCCCGACCGCCGACACGAGTGGACGCAAACTGTCGTTATCGCCGTCAGCAATATGCATCAGCTCGTGCGCGAGTACGCTGATCATTGCCTCGTCCGAGCGCAAGCCTGCAAGAAAAATGGTGCCAAAAGTTATCACGCGCGGCTTGCTCAAAAAGACTGACGCGTTGTCGCGCGAGTCCATGTCGGGCTTGACGCTGCGAACAGCGTTGACGCGATCGACCGCATTCTTAACTCTGACTTTGAACTTTGCAGATTTTTCAAATCCGTATTCAGACGTGAGCTGCCGCAGCGATGCGATCACGAGATTCTTCGCGATCGGCAGCAATCGTTGAGCTCGCTCCGCACCCTCGCGTGCTTCCGGACTGTGAACCGGTAGTGACGGTCGCGCCTGCATCTCGTCAATCGCGACACTGCTTTTCGGATCGAGCTTGGCTTGCGTGCAAACCACGCCGATTGCTTCTTCCAACAAGGCTTTCGCTTCCGCGGACATCGCGGGCAGCGTGCGGGTTGAGTGCGAGTCGGTTTTCTGTGCAAACACGCTGAGCGCACAGAGAAGAATTACCGCGCAAACGCGCAAAGGCGCAAAGGAAATCAATGCAGACAAACTTTGCGCCTTTGCGTCTTTGCGAGGAAAGGTTTTCATGTCTTACCGATTCCGCCAAACAGCTTTTCGTTTTTCCATGAACGCTTTGATGCCTTCGTTCGCGTCCTGCGTCTTCATCAGCTCGTGCAGATAAATGTTCTCCTGCTCGTCCAATGCAGCTTCGATCGATCTTCCACGGCCACGGTCGAGAGCCTGTCGTGCAAACTGCAACGACGTACCGGAAAGGTCTCTCAACTTTGACAGCACTTCGAGCAACTTCGCTTCAAGTTGCGCGCCTGGCACCACGTAGCTGCACAATCCGAGCCGTCCAGCCTCTACAGCATCGATTATTTCACCCGTCAGAATCAATTCGCGCGCGCGTTTTTCGCCGATGACCCACGGCAGGAGCACCGCTGCGACCGGCGGAAAGACGCCGAGCTTTATCTCTGGTTGACCAAAACGCGAACGATCGGAAGCGATCACGATGTCGCACGCTGCAACTAGTTCACAGCCACCACCGAGCGCGGCGCCGTCGACAAGCGCGATCGCCGGTTTGCCCACTTGCTCGAGCAGGCGAAAGATTCCGTGGAACGCTTCGAGCATCTGGAAGATCGTTTCCTGAACATGCTCTTCGATCGCGACTCCGGCACTGAACGATCGACACTCCTTGTCGGCGTCGAAAACGATCGCCACGATTTCGCGTTGAGCACATTCGCTCACCGCGTTCGCGACCTCCCGCATCATCTCGATGTTGAAGACGTTCAACGGCGGACGCGCGAATGTGATCCTGGCGACGCGATCTTCGATGCGATGACGAATGTGTTGCATTATATTTAGACAGGATTTACATGATTTTTTGCAGGATTAAATCCTGTAAATCCTGAAAAATCTTATTAATCCTGTCCCAACCAGCTTCGGTAAACACGCTTCTGAGCTTCGGTCTGATTCGGCAGCGGAACGATCCGGTAAGTTCCCTCGCGGCGTTCGCCGAGCTTGATCAGCAGGTTGCTCAAATCGTCGAAACGGAAGATCGTTAGATTAACCAGGTCGCCCGGTTTCTTCTCCGCCATCCGTGCGGTAAAGAAATCTTTCGTGACGCGCATGTTGTCCAGCGCAACGATCTGATCGCCTGCGTTTAGTCCCTGCTCGTAAGCGGGCGAGCCTGCGTAAACACGCCTGACCATCAGCCGGCCTTCCTCGTCAGCCACATCAGCGCCGAAAGCGACCTTCTCGTCCGCCCCGGTGCTCGTCGTGTCGAGACGCAGTCCCGCAGCTTCCAACGCCACGCTGTAATTGAGCTCCTCCGTCCCTCGGACGTACCTGTTGAAAAAATCCTCGAGGCTCGCCCCCGCCATCAGCTCACACGCCTTCTGAAAATCCGCCGGTGTATAGTTACGATTCTTCTTGAAAAACTCAACGTAAAGATAGCGCATTACATCGTCGAGCGACTTCGCGTTCTTCGAGCGTTGGCGAATCTCCAGGTCGAGCAACAATCCGAGTATCGCGCCCTTGTCGTAGTACGAGACTTGCGAATTTATTGAATTTTCATCCTGGCGGTAGAACTTGATCCACGTGTCGAAGCTCGATTCTTCAACAGTCTGTTCCTTGCGGCCCGGCGTGTTCTGCAAGTTTTGAATGGCGCGTGCAGTGGCGGTCAGAAACTCATTTTCCGTGATCAATCCTGCACGACGCACGGAGAGATCGGCGTAGTAGTCAGTGATACCTTCCGCGACCCACAGCAGCTTCGTGTAGTTCTCTTTCGTGTAATCGAATGGTCCAAGCGCGTCGGGCCGGATTCGTTTCACATTCCAGAGGTGAAAAAACTCGTGCGCGACGAGCGAAAGAAAACCGCGGTAGTCGCGTTCGAACGTGACGGCAGCCGCGGGCGACGCTGACGTCGCGCGATCGCCAGTCTGGATCTTGAAACCAAAACGCGGATACCCGAGCGCCGTCGAGTTCAGGTGCTCGAGTCCGCCGCCGGCGTTCGCTCGCAGGTGAAGAATAAACGTGTAATCGTGATACGGGATTTCACCCATCGTCTCGACTTCGGTCTCGACAATCTTCTGCACGTCGCGTCGCATGCGCTCCGGGTCGTAGTTCCCTTCGCCGTCGATCACGATTCGATGTGGAATTCCCTTGACGTTGAAAACGAGTGTCTTGAAGTTACTGGCTTCGAATGGAGAGTCGTAAAGAACGTCGAAATTCTCGGCGCGAAAGGTGTTCTTCTGACCCAGCACAGGCGGAAGTCCGGTGGCAACTTTCCAAACATCCGGCGCGAGCACGTGCACCGTCGAAGCATTGTTCAAAAAACCTTCGAGATACATCAACAAGTTGGCGTTGTTCCAAAACGCATGCGACGAGTTCAACTCACTCGTCCGCACTGACAATTCGTTTGCATAAACGCGATACGTCGCGTGCCATTCACGCGCGCCATTCGTGACCACGCGCCACGTGTTTTTGTTGATCTTTTCCGACTTCAGCGGCTGGTTTGCGGCGGAACTGGCGGTGAAATCCTGTACGTTTCGCGCAAACTCTCGAACCAGGTAAGAGCCGGGAGTCCAAACCGGCATGACTAACTGCTCTTCCTGAGGTCCATCGGCCGTGCGTTTGATGGCGACTTCAACTTCGAACAGGTGTGTGTGCGGGCGCGGCATGGCCACCGTAAAAGATATTTCGACCGGTTGGGTTTGGGCTCCAACCAGAAGAGGAAGAAATATCAACAATGCTGCGGCGCACACTACTCGGCGTCTCTGCATTCCCGAATGTTACTACAGGCCACAATAGGCACAAAAAGCAGAGATGATCGTATACTTTCCCGCCTGAGGCACAAACACACATGTTAAGAAAAATAATCGCAACCTCTCCAACCTGGTTTACCGTGCCCGTTCGCCTGGCCCTGGGAGCCGTAATGATCGCGCACGGCGCACAAAAGGTGCTGGGCAGCTTCAACGGACCCGGCTTCAAGACGTTCATTGCCAATAGCACGCCATTCAGTTTCATGCGTCCCACATGGCTGTGGTTGGGCGCCGCAGCGCTTTCGGAACTAGTGGGTGGTTTACTCGTCGCGTTCGGGTTGTTGACTCGCGTGGGCGCGTTTCTTATCGGCTGCGTGATGTTGACCGCGATAGTCGGTGTTCATTGGCCCGGCGGGTTCTTCGCCGCGAATCGAGGTTACGAGTATCCGCTGAGTCTCCTCGCGATGGCCGTCGCTTTGATCATCTCCGGTGGCGGACAAGCCTCAGTTGATAAAGCGTTGACGCGAGGACGCCGGTAGGGCCAGGAGACAATGCGGCGCTCACCCCTCATCGTCATTTTTACAACCGTCTTCATCGATCTCGTCGGCTTCGGAATTGTTATTCCAGTGCTGCCGTTTTACGCCGAGGGAACGCTCTTCAACGCCACTCCGCGCACCGTCGGACTGCTCTTCGCCTCCTACTCGATCATGCAGTTGATCTTCTCACCGATTTTGGGAGGTTTGTCAGATAAACATGGCCGCAGACCGGTGCTCCTGCTTTCGATCATCGGCACGGGTATCGGCTTCCTCGTACTCGGCTTCGCGAAAACGATCTTCATGCTGTTTCTGGGTCGCATTCTCGACGGCATCACGGGTGGAAACATCTCGACCGCGCAAGCCTACATCGCCGACATAACGACTAAGGAGAACCGCACAAAAGGAATGGGACTGATCGGCGCCGCGTTTGGAATCGGATTCATTTTTGGACCAGCGATCGGTGGGATCTTGAGCGGGTGGGGCGTTCACGTGCCGTTTTTCTTTGCGGCTGCACTCTGCTTTGCCAACGCGGTGCTGCTGTATTTCACGTTGCCCGAGACGGTTACGGCGGATCATCCGGCGAAGAATCGCGCGGGCGGCGGTCGCAGCTTTCGTCACGTCTTGAACTCGCTGAAACAACCGCGGCTCGCGTTCGTCTTGATCATTTACTTCTTGTTCGTGGTCGCGTTTTCGATCATGACGACGTCGTTTTCGCTCTACACGATGTTCCGGTTCGGTTACGACGCACAGCACACGGGGTATCTCTTCGCTTACGTCGGGTTGATCGCAGTTGTGATTCAGGGCGGATTGATCGGCCGGCTGGTGAAACGTTTTGGCGAGTTGCCGCTGGTGATCTTCGGCGCGCTCTGTTTCGCGATCAGTCTTTTCGCCGTGCCGTTTGTTGGACCAGCCGCGGGAGGACTCGCGGCGCTGCTAGTCGGCGGCGGAGTTTTCTCGATGGGAAATTCGCTCGCGACTCCGGCGCTGACGAGTCTCGCGTCAAAGACTGCTGGTGCGGAACAACAGGGAGTTGTGTTGGGCGTAACTCAGTCGGTAGCGAGCCTCGCGCGAGCTGTCGGACCATCGTTGGCGGCTCTGTTGATCAGTAGTTCCATCGCGCATCTCGGTGCAGACGGCCTACCGCACTACATGAGCGACCGATCGTTGTTCGTGACGTTTTGGGCAGGCGCCGCGATCATGTTTGTGGCGTTCTTTATGGCGTTTTATTACAGCAGTACACAAAGAGGCACAAACCAGGTTTGAGTTGGCTATCTTGTGTGACTTTTTGTGCCTTTTTGTGGCCCTACTTTGCAAACTGCGCGATCGGGCCTTCGGGGTTGATGAGGTCTTTAAGGGTTGAATACGGGACCAACACGAACTTCGGACCAGCGGCATATGGCGCGACCTGGTAAGGGTCGAAATTTATACCAAGTCCTTTTTTCGTGATGTTCCAACTCTGATAATTCTTAGCGACAGGCGCAGCTCCTTCGTCCGGTACCGAATCCTTGTCTTGTTTCTTGAGGTCTGCAAGACAGTAACTCGCAATCGCCTGGAGAAATTTGGCGCCCGGCTTGAAGAGATCCGCCAGCTTCAGTTGCTTGCCATTCTTCAGATCGTAGTTGAGCACGTCCGAATACGAATTCGGGTGCGCGGCGCCCTGGTAATAACTGCTCACCTCAAACTTGATACTCACGAGATCATCCTGGGCCAGAACCACTGTGTAACCAACACTCAGATCACTTCCCATCGATCCTTCGGGAGGCGGCTCTTCACCTTCTTCAGGCTGCATGTCCTTCTTGAATCCAGCGACTCTCTTCGTCACAAGCGCGCGTGCGGCTTGATTAAACTTCTCGAAATTCGGATTGTTGCCCCCGGTTAACTGCGGGTAGTTCGCCGCGACCTCAAACATTAACTTCTTATTGCTTTCCTTGATCTGCTTCGATATCAACTCGGCACCACCCGTGAAAAAAATCGGCTCTTCGTGAATTGAAAACGCCGTCTTCTTATCGTTGTCTTTTTGGTTCGGCGGCTTGGACCAGTTACCAGCTAACGTGACGAGCCCGTCCGCTGCATCCACCTGCCAGATGCCTCTAAAGACGCCTGTTTGATTGCCTTTCGGATCAAACTCTTCGAGAGTGAGATTGCCGTCTTTGTCGACACTCCCACGCAAGTCAATGCGCGTTCCGATCTTCTGGTAGAAATAGTTGCCGGCAAGTTGATCGCCCGTGCGCACGAGTTTCATCTGAAGATCGAGCGAGGTGCCGATGGAGCCTTTGAAATATTTCGCCTGCGGGGGCGGTGTGATCCCACCCTGCGATTGGCTTAACTCAGGCGTCGGTGTAGCGACATTCGAGGGCGCCGCAGTCGAAGGCGGCGCTGATGTTTTGCGGCAACCAGAAGAAACAAGAAGAAAAAGGACGACGAGGGATATCCGAATCTTCATCGGCGCTATCTTATCAAACCACGCTCCGCGATTGCTGCGCGAATTTCGGAAAACGTCAGTTCGGAGAGTCTGCCTCCGGAGAACAGCGGCTCGTTCGTCACGTCCGCGAGTGCGAATGGAGGTGTTAGGAAGTTATCGAGCTCTTCGTCAGTGTCAAAACTTGTTTCAGCCAGCACCAGCCCAAACAGATCGCCTAGAAACATGTCGATCCCAAACTTTCGTCCTTCAAACTCGAATGGGTAACGATTCTTCCGAATCTCGTTGCTGTTGAAGACAGACAAGATTTCCGCCTCGAGCGCGTTGAGGTAAGTGTTGGTGATGATCGTGCGTGACAGATCGTTCGGATCAGGCGCGAACTTTTGTGTGAACTTGACGGTCCACTTGTTTGTGCGCGGATCGCGTACCTTTCGGATTCGAAGACGCGAGCCGGTGATGTAGTTGTCAGTGATCTGGAGATGCGGATCGGCGCGAGTAATCCCCTCGGGCAAGTCGCGCAGCAGATAACGCCGCTCACGCTCCACACGCGCGTACTTGCTCTCAGGGACAATTGTGTTCTCGTTGGTAAGCTTAGCGACACCCATCGTTAAGCGTCACTCTGTGCTCTTTTTTTGTGCCTCTTTGTGGCTTAGATCTTGCCGGCTTTCATGTCGGCCAGGCGCTTCTCGAAATTCGTCGTATCGACTTTGTCAGCCTTGCCACGCTGGATCGCCTGCTCACCGACAGCAACCGCCTCTTCTTTTTTCCCAGCCTTATACAACGCGTTTGCCTTGGCAGCAAGATTGCCAAATGTCTCTTTGATCTTGATCGACTGGTCCAACCACGCCATGCCCTGCGCATCGTCCGCTGGGTCTTGATTGTTGATCAGGTAGTTGCCGGCTTGCATCGGCGTGCGCCAATCATCGGCTTTTGCTCCACTGACCGTGGCCTTCAGCCTTGCCATCGTTGCGGCAGGAATATCCGGAACTTTAATCGTAAACGGTACGCTGATCTTCTCCCACCGAATGTTGACCTGTGCGGAGTCCTCGCCAACTGGATCGATGGTAAATGCCAGCCATTCCTGATTCTCAGACATAACCTGCGGCTTAACTTTGACGCGCAATGTGTCTTTGGCGGGATCGTAGTTGAAGCTGCCCCACTGATTTGAAGTGCCGTTGAAAACGATGGTCCATTCGTCTTTATTCGGAATCGTGTGGAGACTGTAACTACCCGCCGCGAGCTTTTGACCATTGATTAAAACATCATTAGTCACTTCAAACATCGTCGCCTCGTTTGCGCCGGTGCGCCAAACGTGCCCGTACGGAACGATCACCGCATCCTTTGGCCGCTCGTTCTGATCATCGAGCGTAGCTTCGCCCTGTACCTTGGCCGTTTGTCCGGGGAGCGGATCACCCCAGATCTTTCGGCCTTTTACGCCCGGGCGGCTGTAAGTGATCGTGACATCGGTGGGCCCGATTCTTTGCATCACGCTTGCCTTCTGACTCGGACGCGGCACAGGAATCTGCGCAAACGCCGAAGCAGCAAAGCAAAGCATAAACAATATGGCAAACAGAGAAATCGAACTACGTCTCAGGGAACTCATAATTTTCTCCTCGGTGATGGGTTTGGTGAGAATGATATGGTAGTCTTCCGCTAATTCGCAATTCGCATTTCGCATTTCCATTCCGGAGGACACGCCCCATGCTTACCCGCATACTTCTGCTTGCTCTCTGTTCAATCGTCGTTGCAATTCCGATCAGCGCTCAAAACGGACATGGAGGTCAAACGCGACTGCTGCGAACTCCAACCGTCAGCTCCACTCAAATCGGTTTCGCATACGCAAACAATATCTGGGTCGTGCCGCGCAGTGGCGGCAGCGCGCGACGATTGACGAGTTTTCAGGGTCAGACTGCGAATCCACATTTTTCACCCGACGGACATTGGATCGCGTTCAGCGGCGAGTATGCAGGGAATTTCGACGTCTACATCGTCGCTGCTGACGGCGGTGAGCCAAAACGTCTGACGTGGCATCCGGGCGCCGACATGGTCGAGGGCTGGACGCCCGACGGGAAGTCGATCCTCTTTTCGTCAACACGTGCTTCGTGGGCTCCGAGCGGCGCACCGCGGTTCTGGACTGTCCCATCCGAAGGTGGAGTGGAAGAACCGATGTCGCTGCCGCGCGCGTACCAGGGAAAGATCTCCGCCGACGGTACGCACGTCGCCTATCGCATGAACAACTCGTGGGATGAAGAACGGCGGAATTATCGCGGCGGACAGAACCGCCCGATCTGGATCGTGGATCTGAAAACCTACGATCTCATTTCGCCACCGTGGACCGACTCGAAAGATATCGATCCGGTGTGGGTCGACGATTCGGTCTTCTTCATCTCGGATCGCGACGGCGTGGAAAATGTTTGGGAGTATCAGACGAAGACTAAAAAGCTCGCGCAGATCACAAAGTTTACTGACTTCGACGTGAAGTCGATCGACTCGGGCGCAGGCACTGTGGTTTTCGAGCAAGCCGGATACATACACGAACTCGATCCAAAGAGTGGAAAATCGAAGGTCGTAAGCATCGTCGCGGCCGGTGACTTTCCGTGGATGATGCCGAATTGGGAAGACGTCTCGAACCGTCTGACAAGCATGGCGCTTTCGCCTACAGGCAAGCGCGTCGTCGTCGAAGCGCGCGGCGAGATCTTCACGATTCCGGCCGACAAGGGCGACGTGCGCAACCTGACGAATTCGAGCGGTTCCGCCGAACGCGATCCCGCATGGTCGCCCGACGGCAAGTTTGTTTCGTACTTCAGCGACAAGTCAGGTGAATACAAACTCGTGATCGAAGCGCAGGACGGATTGACGCCTCCGCGCGAGATCGCGCTCGCGAAACCGACGCATTACTACACGCCGTCATGGTCGCCTGATTCGAAGAAGATTCTCTTCACCGACACGAATCTGAAAGTCTGGGTGCTGGATGTTGCAAGCGAGCAGGCGAAAATCGTGGGCGAGGATCCGTGGATGGTACCCACGCGCACGTTGAATCCTGTTTGGAGTCCCGATTCGAAGTGGGTCGCGTATTCGAGCCGTTTGCGTTCGCTCTATCACGCGATCTTCGTGAGCAATGTCGAGACAGGCGAGTCGAAGCAGATGACTGACGGACTTGCCGACGCGGTCTGGCCCGCGTGGGATTCGAGTGGAAAGTATCTGTGGTTTCTCGCGTCAACTGACTTCGGATTGCGATCGCAATGGCTCGACATGACTTCGTACGACCACACGCCGACCTTCGGCCTCTACTTCGCAGTTTTGCGCAAGACGGATCCGACGCCGCTGCTTCCCGAGAGCGACGAAGATCGCGGCGTGGGAACAGGCACGCGCAGACTGCCGCCGGGTGCGTGTGCGGGAGACGCAGCACCGGGAGCCGAGGCACTGGCAGGCGGTGAGGGTGGCGGTGCCGGTGGTGGCGGCCAGCGTGGTCAACGTGCTCCCGTGACGGTGCAAATCGATTTTGAAGGACTACAGCAAAGGATCGTTGCGGTGCCTGACGTGCCGGAGCGCCAGTACGCGGATCTGCAAGCGGGCGTCGATGGTCAGGTATTTTTCCTGGAAGCACCGCGAACGAGCAGCGGTGGCGGTGGTCAGGGTGGCGGCGCCGCCGCAGGCAACGAGCTTATGCGTTATCGCTTGTGTAATCGACGCGCCGCGACATTCGCGACCGGCGTTACCGCGTATGAGATCAGCGCCGATCATCGCAAGCTCGTTTATCGCGCTGCGGGTGGTGGCGGACAGGGCGGTGGCCCAGGTGGCGGTGGCGGCAATCAACCTCCGCCGCAGTTGTTCCTCGTCGATGCAGATCGCAATCCGCCGCAACCCGGCACGGGACGGTTGAACGTCGCCCTTCGCATGTATCTCGAACCGAAAGAAGAGTTCAAACAGATCTTCAACGAGGGTTGGCGCATTCAACGCGACTATCTGTACGTGCCAAACATGCACGGCACGAACTGGCCCAAAATGAGAGAGTTGTACGGGCAGTTCCTGCCGTACGTGATGCATCGCGCGGATCTCAACTACCTGCTCGACATCATGGGCGCTGAGATCGCCATCGGACACTCTTACGT
>DATNCH010000195.1:0-6686 GCA_035571655.1 Pyrinomonadaceae bacterium | reverse complement strand
CGCACAGTGAAGCGCGAACCCTCGCCTGGTCCATCCGATTCAGCGTTGATGCTGCCGCCGTGAAGTTGCACGAGCTGTTTGACCAGCGCGAGACCGATACCGAGCCCTCCGTGGCGTCGCCTGTTACTGCCGTCAGCCTGACGAAACATCTCGAAAACATGCGGCAGAAACCTCGGATCTATTCCCTGCCCCGTGTCTTTCACAACCAGAACTCCGTTATCACTTTCATCACGCAAGCTGATCTCGATACTGCCACCCGCCGGCGTGAACTTCACGGCATTATTCAAGATGTTCCAGGCGATCTGCTGTAATCGCAAACGGTCGCCGTCGACCAGCATAAGATGATCGCCGAGGCTCAAATGAAGTTCGACGCCCTTCGCCGACGCGTCACCACGCACGGTTTCTACCGCGTTGTCGATTATGGCGGCCAATGAAACCGGCTCGTGGTTCAGAGAGATTTTGCCTCTTTGAAGTCGCGAGAGATCGAGCAGGTCGTTTATCAACTGCGTTTGCGATTGAGCGTTTCTTCTCAGCGCATCTGCCATGCGGTTCAGACGCGTTGATTGCTGGATCTCGGGCAGTCGCAACAAGAGTTCCGAATATCCAAGAATGACGTTCAGCGGATTGCGCAGTTCGTGCGAGAGCGTTGCGAGAAATTCGTCTTTGAGTTGATTCGCCTTTTCCGCGGCGTCGCGCGCTTCCTGTTCGCGTTGCAACAACTGCTCGCGCTCGTCTTCGGCCCTTAGCTTCTCGATCGCGGTCCAGGTGCGTTCAGCAACTGTTTGCAGGAGCGACAATTCCTCTTTGGTCCATTCGCGCGGCTGGTCGTCACTAACCCACAACGACGCCACCCAGCGCCCTTCGCGCAGCAACGGAACGGCAACGTACGCGCGCTCACCAGTCGCTTCGTAACTTCTTTGATAATCTGCGGCGGTGCGTGGATCGGTCTTCGAGTCAGCATTGACCACCGTGATTCCGCGCTCCATCTCGAGCGTGGTTGTGCTGCTATAGTCCGAAACGCGATGCTCACCGGCGACGGATTCAGCGCCGTCGCAGTAGTCACGATGGACGATCTCCAGGTCTCGCTTGACGTCAGTTTCATTGAACAAACAACGCCGGACGTTGAGGTGTTTGCCGACAGTTTCGGCAACTGCGTGCGACAACTCGTAAGGATCGTGCAGCGTGCGAATCAACTCGCTGACGCGCACGAGAACAGTCAAACGGGCTTCGCTCTGTTGCATCGCCAGGTCGGCAAGACGGCGTTCGCGGTCTGTGCGATTGAGTGAGGCTGCGATCCACCAAATCAGCCCGCTGAACAGCAGGAGGACGGCCAAAACGAAAGCAGCCGTGGCAAACCCAGGTCCGAACCAACCCTCGTTACGCGCGATAGTTCTGATCCAACCTAAAAGAATGATCAACAACAAAGCAGGCCACATTCGGCGCGCGACGAGACTTCCCGGAGTGTTTCCCAACAGAGTTGACACCACCCCGCGCTCGGGACGCGCCAGAAGAATGGCTGCGCAGATACTGAGAAAAGCGACGACCGTGTGTATCGCGATCGTGAAGTAGAACGCAATGGGTTCGCCCTGCTCGATCCCGTAGAAGTAGTAGAGAAAGACAAGTAACACTATAACTACTACCATCAGCACGGAGATGTTCGAGACACGAAACCATCGTCGCGAACGCGCGTCGATAAATACCAATGCAAGACCCAGGAAAGAAAAGTTGAGCGATGCCGCAACACCCATGCGACCCGGGAATGACAATCCAGCCTCTGCCCGCGACTCGTGAAAAAGAAGTTGATCGATACCGGCGTTCCAGCCAAAGACATGTTGACTAAGCGTGGTCAGCCCTACCAGCGAGACTATTGCGGCACAGATTTGAGCGATGCGACGTTTTGCCGTTGAGGCGGATCCGTCGCGAATCATTAAGACGGAAACTGCAACCAGCATGAGGCAAACAGCCGTGTTCGCCTTCATCGTGACTAACGACGGATGGATCCGCTTTAGAAACTCGACGTCGAAGAGCCAGCCGAGCAATGCCGCGAAGCCGATGGAAAACGTCAGGATGGTAAAGACGGTACACAGAATCCTGGACAGCGCGAGTTGTCGCTGCGGGTACGGCGAAAGAGAATCGGACGTTGTTGAGCTCAATTTCTATTTCAGGGGGATGTGGAAAAGTCTATACTGGCGCATCGCCACGGGACAAGTTCATGCGTAAGTCTTAGTACACAGATGACACAGATTTATTGCTCGAGGTGGTATGGGACGCTCGTAACAATCACGCCCTTCTTGAACAGCAACGCGCCCTTCAACAAGAGCGAACTCTGGTTGTGGAGAAAATGCTGCCACCACTTCGCGGGAATGAATTCGGGAACCACGACGGTGATCATGTTGTCGTGATTCTCCCTCGTTAACCGGCTGATGTGGCGCAACAACGGCCGCGTCAATTCACGATAAGGCGAAGGCAACACGACCAACTGCACGCCGGCGCCCCAACGTTCCCACTTGTCTTTCAAAATGTGTGTAGTCTCCTCCTCAAAATCGACATACACAGCCTGCACACGATCAGAAGCAATCGATTTCGCGTACTGCAACGCAGCTACAACCCCGCGGTGTATCCCTGAAATCGGAACGATCACCGTGTTCTTGATCGGTCGCAACTGCTCCAACCCTTCCGTGGAGAGTTGCTTCGCCACCATGACGTAATGGTTATGGATCGATCGGAAAAGTAGAACGAGCAACGGGATCACCACGACGACAACCCACGCGCCATGGATAAACTTCGTCGCGATGAAAACGCACAACACGACGAACGTCGCAAGCGCTCCAATCGCGTTGATGACGATAGACTTTTTCCACTCTGAAGGTGCAGTCACGTCGTCGGTGACAAAATATGAGCGACCAGTCTCTTCGTCCGCTATAGCCACGTCGGGTAATGGACCATTCGAGCTTTGCGGCGCTCGCGCCTTGCGCAGCTTCGCGCGTTCGCGCAGCCAATGGACCACCATGCCCGACTGCGACAACGTAAACGAGAGAAAAACACCAACCGCGTAGAGTGGTATCAAGCGCGACGTGTCGCCACCGAAACCGATCACGAGCACTCCTGAAAAGATCGCGAGAATCACGATTCCATTGGAAAACACCAGTCGATCTCCGCGATTTGCAAATTGGCGGGGCAGGAAGCGATCGCGCGCCAGCAAGCTCGACAGACGTGGAAAATCGGCGAACGCAGTGTTTGCCGCGAGCACGAGAATCGCCGCGGTCGCCGCCTGAACCACGTAGTAAAACCATCCGAGTGGTCCAGTAAACATGATTCGCGCAAACTGTGAGATTACTGTTTCACTCTCTTTCGGATGCACGTGGTACAGGTAGGCCATGATGCTCGTTCCGAGAAACATCGTGGTCAGCAACAGCGCCATCCAGACCAGTGTTGTCGCAGCGTTATGCGCCTCCGGTTTCTTGAACGCCTGCACGCCGTTTGAAATCGCTTCGATTCCCGTCAGTGCCGCGCAACCGTTCGAGAATGCGCCGAGTAACAAAAACAGCGTCAGTGGCTGAAGGTGATAGCCTTCGGCAGTCTTCAGCTCTCCCTGGGCGGGAATCGGTGCGGCGCCACCGTATGTGAAGTAATGAAAAAATCCGAACGCGATCATCAACAGGAAACTCACGACGAAAACATACGTCGGAGTTGCGAAGAGTGCGCCCGATTCACGGACGCCACGAAGGTTTGCAGTCGCAATGAACGCGATAAAGATCAGACACAGTATGACTTTGTGTTCGCTCAACCAAGCGTACCGCGTCCCTTGCACAGCCGACGTGATCGCCGCAACACCCGCCGCTATCGACACTGACACCGTCAAAACGTAATCGACCAAAAGCGATGCGCCCGCGATCAAACCAGGCGTGATGCCGAGGTTTTCTTTCGCAACGATGTATGCGCCACCCCCGGAGGGATACGCATGAATCGTCTGCCGATAACTGGTCGCTACGATCCCGAGCAGCACTGCAATGCCGATGGAGACCGGGACGACGTAAGTAAACGATGCGCCTGAACTCGCAGTAGCCGCGACAGCAAGCACCAGCAGGATTTCTTCGGTGGCGTAAGCTGTTGAAGAAAGCGCGTCGGATGAAAAGACGGCGAGCGCGGTTTTCTTTGTCAGGCGTTCGTGCGAGGCCTGTTCGGTTCTTAATGCTCTTCCAACGAGTAACCGCTTAATTGCAGTTGCCATCCAGTTAATTCCTCCAACGCGCCGCAGCAGGCACCTTATCCGGATCGAGATTTTGAAGAACAAGTCTTCTGGTCGCGGGTACCTTTCGTTCGTTCCACAAAAAATCGCTTAGCAGACGTCGCGCTTCTGAAGTCCAGAACGAACTGTCAGCAGGCAGTCGACGGCCAATCATTCGCTCGACGTATCCGATCGCCTCCGTGTCGATTTCGATGAGCACGTCGTGCTTTTGACCTTCAGGGCTGAGCACGATGAAGCGTCTCTGATGCGCTTCGATCGTAGGCGTTTGCTCGTCGAGGATCGTGTAGCCGTTCATTGTTACCGTTTGAATCAGCGGCTGTGGCTGTGGGGTCTGCGCCGCTGAAATAATCGGTTTGGTTAACGCCGCGGTGACCGCGTTACGCAGAACTTCGGGTGTCATCGGCTTCCGCACGAAGTCCGTCGCGCCGAATTTCATTGCATCGACCGCGAGTTCGATCGACGCGTAGGCGGTCGCCATCACCACGCGCGCGTTTTCGTTTTGAGCTTTGAGTTTACGGAGGGTTTCGAGTCCATCCATGCCCGGCATTCTTTGGTCGAGGACCACTGCGGACCAGTTTGAACCATCGCCGTAGAGTCTCAGTCCTTCCGGACCATCCTGCGCTTCTGCAACTTCATAACCCGCAGCCTCGAGCGTCAAGCGCATCATCGTGCGAATGTGTTGCTCATCGTCAATAATCAGTATTCGATCTTTCATGACACTCATCACTCACGCGGCGATGGGGAGCGTGAACGTAAAAGTCGAGCCGGTGCTCGGGTCAGATTGCACACTGATCTGCCCACCGTGCGCTTCGACGATCAGTCTCGAGATCGCCAGCCCCAATCCCGCTCCTCCAGTTGTCGCTCCCGGCACTTGCACAAACTTGTCGAAGATGTGCGGCAGATACTCTTGCGGAATCCCACTCCCCGTATCCGACACCGAAACCGCCACAGAATTCCCGCGTTGTTCTGCACTCACCTTGATCTCGCCGTGTCTGGTGTAGCGAATCGCGTTGACGACGAGGTTCGCCAGGACGCGCTCAACCTGCGAACGATCAACCCGCACAGAGGGAAGATCCGTGGGCGTCTCGACTTTGAAGTCCAAACCCTTCGACTCGACTTGCGATCGCAACTCTTCAGTCGCCCCGTTGATCAGATCTTTCGTCCTGAGCGGCTCGAGTGTGGGCCTGCTTTCACCCGCCTCAATGCGGGAAAGATCGAGCAGGTCGCGCATCAACTTATCGAGACGCTCACAGTCTTCACGACAAGCACTCAGCACCTCGACTTGTTTGTCGGTCAACTCTCCCACCGCTCTTTCGAGCAACAGATGGACACCCATCTGCACACTCGTCAGCGGAGTGCGCAGTTCATGCGACGCGGTAGCTATGAATTCTGATTTGAGTCGATCGATCTCGCGCAGATGAGTGATGTCTTCCAGCAGAGTGACCGCACCGAGCAACTGATGGTCGTTGTCGCGCATTGGTGTCGTACGCAACCGGAACGCTCTTTCCGATCCGGCGACAGCAAGCGGTAACACGGAAGACGTCCCTTCGCCCGCGACCGGACGCTGCGACGCCAATGCTTCGGCAACAGCGCCTGCGATCCGCACGTCGCGCGCGACTTCGCCGACGTGCATTCCCGTGTTCTCATTTTCGGAACCGAATATCTCCTCCGCGGCGGGATTGAGTTTCGTGACGCGGCCTTCACCGTCAGTGACGATTACGGGATCGTAAAGTGAGTCGATCGCAGCCTCAGTGGTTTGCTGGGCCACCAGCAACTTACCGAGGTCCGAATTGCGCAGTTGCCGCAGGCTTTCGGCCATTCGATTGTATTCGGCTGCAAGAATCCCGACTTCATCGCGCGAATTAACAAACACTCTGGCATCGAGATCTCCAGCGGCGATCCTGGCGGTGCTTTCAGTAAGACGACGCAGTGGTCCAACGATGCGCCCGGCTAACAGAAATGCCAGCACCAGGCTCGCGGCGACCAAAACGCTCGCGATCACAAGCGTGCGATAGAACCAGAGTTGCGCGACGCCGGCCGCGGCTTCCGCTTTGCCGAGCATCGCGCGTTGGTTCAGTTGCAGCAGGTGTTCGCAATCTGCGCGCAGCTTGTTGAATTGCGGTTCGAGCTGGGAGAAGTATTGACTGCGCAGCCACGTGTCGTCGGCGGTTGTTCTGTTTATGAAAGCGTCGAAGCGCTGGTAGTAAATGTCGCGGTCACGGCGGATGGCGTCGATCGCTTGCGGTTCGCCGGGCTCGGTGATGTTGTTTGCTGCCTTCTGGAAATTCTGATCGAATCGTACGCGATGTTCGCGCAGTTGAGACAAGGCTCTTTCACGCGCGCCGAGAAGTGCAAAGAGGGCCGCCGAATCCTGTCGTTCCAGGCTTTCCTTCATCTCCTGCGCGGCGACAACCGAGTCATAGTTTTCGGAGATGAT
>DATNCH010000194.1:0-10564 GCA_035571655.1 Pyrinomonadaceae bacterium | reverse complement strand
TTCGTGTATGGACCACCAGCCTTCCCCTGTTTATCTTTTTCGTTGCGCGTCAGATCGGGCGAAATCTCTTTCCACGACTTACCGAAATCGCTTGTCTTCAACACGTACTGAGCGCCGTGATAGTAAGTATTCGGCTCGTGTTTGCTCCAGATGATTGGCGCATTCCAGTTGAAGCGATACTTCATGTCTTTGGCGTCCATCGCGAGGTACTGAATGGGCGCCGCCATGATGTTTGTCCCGGCCTTAGCGTTTACGTCGAGCACCTCGATCGATCCCATGTAACTACCGCCAAGCGCAAACTTTGGATCGTCTGGATCGAATGCGACGAAAGCACTCTCGCCACCGGCAGAAGACGTCCAACCAGCGTTCGTGATCCCGCCGCTTCCCAACTCGCGACTCGTGATCGACACGGACGTGTTGTCCTGTTGCCCGCCGTAAATGCGATATGGAAATTGGTTGTCGACGTTGATGCGGTAGAACTGCGCGGTCGGCATGTTACTTTGCGTGCTCCAACTTTTTCCGCCGTTGAACGTAACCGCGCTGCCACCGTCGTTCGAGATTATGAAATTGCTCGGATTGTCGGGATTGATCCAGAGATCGTGAAAATCGCCGTGCGTGCCTGACAGGGTTTCCCACGTTCTGCCCGCGTCGTTCGAACGCATTGCAGACGCGCTCAAAACGTAGATCGTGTTTTCGTCTTTCGGATCGATGAAGAGCTCGATGTAATACCACGCGCGTTGGACCAGCCGGTGATCGTTCGTGATGCGACTCCACTTCTTACCCGCGTCGCTTGAAACAAAAAGCCCGCCAGCTTCTTTGTCGGAATCGCTTTCGATCAATGCATAGACTTTCTCCGGGTTCGAACGACTCACGGCGATGGCCATCTTGCCCATCTCTTCCGGCAAGCCCTCTTTGAGTTTTTGCCACGTTTCACCGCCGTCAGTAGATTTATACAAACCGCTGCCCGGCCCGCCGCTGATCACTTTCCAGGGGAGACGACCGTGTTCCCACATCGCGGCGTAGAGTATCCGCGGATTGGTCATGTCCATCGACAGTTCGGAGGCGCCGGTTTTGTCGTCAACATACAAAACGTTTTTCCAGGTGGCGCCGCCGTCGATCGATTTAAACAGCCCGCGTTCCTTCGACTTGCTGTACAGCGCGCCCTGCACTGCGACGATCACGGTGTTTGGATTTTTCGGATCGATGACGATTCGCGAAATGTGCTGACTTGAATCGAGTCCGATCTTCTTCCACGTCTTGCCCGCGTCGGTTGATTTATAAACACCGTCGCCGCTGTGCGTCATCACACCGCGTACTGCGTGTTCGCCCATGCCGACGTAAACGACATTCGGATCGCTTTCCGCGACGGCGATTGCGCCGACAGAGCCGGTCTTGAAATAACCGTCCGAGATATTTCGCCAGGTAATTCCCATGTCGTCCGTCTTCCACAGCCCACCGCCGGTCGTTCCCATGTAATAGGTTTTCGGATCGCCGACGACACCGGTCCCGGCATTTGATCGTCCACCACGAAACGGGCCGATCGAGCGCCACTTCAATGCTTTGAAAACGGTGTTGTAATCCTCTCCACCGCCGTTTGGCGGCGCTTGCGCGGAGATTTGAACGACAAACAGGCACGAAACAAGCAGTGATATCAGGGGCTTTATCATCGGAAGATCCTCGGAATTAGAAAATTTGGTACCGCTGGGCGCGGTAATTTGTATCATGAACCGCGTAATCCGCGGATAGGTGCTGTATGATCACGCCATGCCCAGCATGCGCATCGATCTTCAGGAAGGATTCAATAGCGACGACGTCGAGGTTTACGTCAACGGCGCGAAAGTCCGGGATTGGAAGGACGTGACGACAAAGCGAATGCTTGGTTTAGCTGCGTCCGCCGAACTCGAAGTGCCCGACGGCGCTCTCGACATTGAAGTAAAGGTTCCGACCAAAAACCTTGCGAAGACGTTTTCTGTTGCGTCTTCCGATACTCCGAATCTCGGAATATCGATTCACAACGGAGAGCTCAAGAGCATCACATCCAAAAAACGATTCGGCTACGCATAGCCTCTCTGCGGTCCTCTGCGTATCTCTGCGTTCTCTGCGTTGAAAAGGCCGTTAACGCAGAGGACGCAGAGATACGCAGAGGACCGCAGAGAAAAATCTTGAGGTGTTTAAATGGCCCGTCAAATAACGACTGCTGCAACCTCGCCGGCAAGCATCAGTGGACAGTATGAAGGCGAGATGACTGCGCCCACGAGTGGCTTGAGTTTCCTCGACCTTCGTATCGACGTCGACAAGCGCTATCCAAACTCGCCAATCATGAAACGCGTCAGCGGCGACTTCTACCAGCTAAACAAAATCACTGTGCCGGGTAGTCCTCCGAAGGTAACGCGCGTTTACAGAGAGTCGTGGATCGTCAAGAACACCACCGTGAAGATCGCTAGCGGCAAGGTCACGATCACGGGCAAGGTAACGTTCTGGAAGGGAAGTCATCCTGCTAACACACTGAAGATCACCATGTCTGCGCCGCAGCCTGGCGTTACACCATCCTGCGTCGTTACGTTCACGCGCCCTGGCGGACAGGCAACCGTTTACAACTGCACGAAGAAGTCGGACGCGTTCCGATCGTTGAATCTCGAAATAGACGTTTGCCAGTCAGTCAACGTCGAGCCCGTGTTGCCGTCCTACAGCACTACGGGTCATTCGATTAAGCCTGCGGGCGTTCCCGAGCGCATGCTCAGCATCGAAGAGGCGTATCGCGAGGCCGGAGTAAGTGTGAACATCCGTCCCGAAAGAACTGTGATCGACGACACCAATCTCGCATTCGAAACATGGTCAGATGCAGAATTGCACAATGCGATGGAGACTTATTTCAGTCAGATTGCTGGTCCATGGCCCAAGTGGGAAATGTGGGGCATCCTCGCGGGCAGTTATGAAGAGCCGGCAGTCGGCGGCATCATGTTTGACGCGGCTGCGACTTTTGGTGGCGCGGGAAAGGCGCCTGAGCGTCAGGGGTTTGCCGTCTTTCGTAAACACGAATGGTTCAACGCGCTGGCACAGGGTACGCCTGCCAACCCCGATCAAGCCGCGGCGATGCGGCAGTTTCTCTACACGTGGGTTCACGAAGCAGGTCATGCGTTCAACTTCCTGCATTCGTGGGACAAGAACCGCCCCGACGCACTGTCGTGGATGAATTACGACTGGCGATACGACAACCTGAATGGTGAGGATAAGTTCTGGTCCAACTTCCTGTTCCGCTTCGACGACGAAGAGTTGATCCATCTCAGGCACGGCGATCGTTCGTCCGTGATCATGGGAGGAGATCCGTGGGCGTCGGGCGGTCATCTCGAAGCGCCTCCGGGAGCCGAACACCTCGTGGCGCCGCCGGGAGCGATGGCGAGTGTCGAAGGTGAACAACCGATCGAATTGCTGGTTCGTTCGAAAGAGTATTTCGAGTTTATGGAACCGGTCGCGATCGAGTTACGACTGCGCAACTTGTTTTCCGACATGCCGCTCACGCTCGACTCGCGTATGAATCCGGAATATGGCGGCGTAGTGATTTACATTCGACGTCCCGATGGCCGCATCATCGAATATGCGCCGGTGATGTGTAAGCTCGCTTACACCAGTCCAAAACAGTTGAAACCGCTCTTGCCCGGTCAGGACGCGGGGCCCGACCGTTACAGCGAAGAGGTGTCGATCAGTTACGGCCGTTATGGTTTTTACTTCGATGAGCCCGGTGAATATCACGTGCGTGCGTTGTACCAGGGCGCGGGCGACATCTTAATACCTTCGAACGTTCACCGCTTGCGTGTTGGCACACCGCTGACGCGCGAACTCGACAAGACCGCGCAGGATTACTTCTCGTACGAGGTCGGCATGAATCTCTACCTCGAAGGCTCGCGTTCACCGTACCTCGAAAAGGGTTTCGATCTGCTGCGCGAGATGAGTGAGAAACACAAGAACAGTTTGCTTGGAGCGAAGCTCGCGATGACTGTTGCCAACAGTCTGACGCAGCCATTCTTCAATCTCGAAGAGACTAACAAGGGCGATGAAAGGTTGGAACTGCGTCAGACGTACAAGGCTGATCCGAAAGAGGCGCTCAAGCTGACTGAAGCCGCCGTGGATGTTTTCCAGAAAGCAGATGAGAAGGCTTTGAATCTCAGTTACCGGCAGCTTGTGAGTCAGCGTGTGGATTGCCTGGTCCAACTGGAACGCCCAAAGCAGGCGGTCAAAGAGTTGGACGAGTTGCACGACCATTTGCAGAGCACGGGAGCGAATCCGCCGGTGCTAAACCAAATCAGCAACCTCGCGGAGACGATCGGATCAGCGCCGGTCGACAAGATCGAGGAGTACAGCCGGCATCGCTTGTGGGAGCGAGTCAGGACGCACGATCAGCTTGCGTCAGTCGCCGGCTTGGCTGAACAACTGAAACCGACGAGAATCCCTGTTAGGAAAAAGAGTTCGAAAGCACGCGCCGCGACGAAGAAAGCGGCTAAGAAGTCACGAAAGGGCGCTAAGAAGTCCGGCAAGTGATAACAGCTCTGCCGTTCTCTGCGTTAAACTTCCTCTCGACGCAGAGAACGCAGAGGTACGCAGAGAGCCGCAGAGAAGAAATGCGCAAGGCCCGGAAATATTCGAGCGCTGCCTGGCTGCTGGTTTTGTGCCTCGCGGTCAATCTGTATGGGCAGGAGCAGGAGGTGGTTCGCATAACTACCAACCTGGTCCAAGTCGATCTGGTTGTCACCAAAGACGGCAAGCAGATCAGGGATCTGAAACCAGAAGACTTCGAGATCCTCGAAGACGGCCGCCGCCAAACGATCACGCACTTCGCATACGTTTCAACGAATCCTACCGAAGCTCCGAAAACCGACAGCACCGCGACGCTCATCCCCAAGCCGCCACTGCCTGAAGAAGTCAAACGCACGATAGCCATCGTCGTCGACGATCTCGGAATGTCGTTTCAAAGCATGGCGAACCTGCGGACGTACTTGCCGAAGTTTCTGAACGAAAACCTGCGGCCAAACGATCTCATCGCGATCATTCGCACTGGTGGTGAGGTCGGCGCGTTGCAGCAATTCACTTCCGATCCACGCGTGCTGGCAAGCGCAATCGCTGACCTGAAATGGAACCCGTGCAGCCGTGTCGGCGCCAGTGTCATCACTCCGGAAAGATCCCTGGTTACGTTAAGTCCGCCCGAGCCGGAGTTGCATGGACGATTGCCTACCAACAGATCGCCGAGCAGCAGCCAGGTCGAACGGCCCACCCTTGGCAAAGAGTCAAATCCGTGTTCCATCGGCAACTCGGTGTCGTACACGATCGGCGCGCTTCGTTTCATTCTGAAGGGAATGCGCGAGCTTCCCGGACGTAAGTCGATGATGGTGATCTCCGATAAGCTGCCGTCAGAAGCCCAGGAGATGGCGCCTGCCGACTTTGGTTTCAAAAGACCGGTCAGAGATGATGAGACCCTGATCGACGTGTGGACGCAATCGACGAGTTATGCCGATAAGTTGAACAGTCTGGCTGAACTCGCGGTTCGTGGTTCGGTGGTGATCTATGCAGTGAGTTCGCAGCAATTGCAAACGACCGCTCCTGAACCGGCGGACGAAATCGGTTTCCCGCCTATTGCTATTCGTGGTGTCAAGCCAAAACTCGATCAGGAGGAGCTATTAACCAAACTCATGCGCACGCGTTCGGTGGAATTGCTTCGAAATATAGACGCGGGTGAGGTGCTGGCGAAAGCAACCGGTGGGTTTGTTGTTCGGAACAAGAACGACTTTGGTTTGGACCGTGTTTTCGAGGATCAGAATGGCTACTATGTAATTGGCTATCGCCCCGAGAGCACTACGTTCGATCGCCGGTTTCACACGATCCAGGCGCGTGTGAAGCACGGCGGTTTTACGGTCAGAACGCGCTCAGGTTTTTTCGGCGTCGAAGAGAAGAAGGAATCTTCTCAAGCCTCCGATCGCGATCGTTTGAATCATGCGCTTGCCTCTCCATTCGGTAAGAACGACATAGCTGTTCGGCTCGCGTCCATTTTCGGAAACGATCCGGCCCGAGGGTCTTTGTTGCGCGTTTTGCTGAACGTCGATGCGAAGGATTTAAGTTTTACGCTCGAGCCCGACGGTACGCACGTCGCAAAACTTGATCTGAGCACTGTGCTGTTTGGTGAAAACGGCTCGATCGTTAACCGCCAGGACCAGAACGCGACCCTGCGTTTGCGCGGCAAACCTTTCGAGCGTGCGATACGCGAGGGAGTAGTTTACGGATTCGATTTGCCGGTGAAGCAAAGCGGTGGGTTTCAGTTGCGCGTGGCCCTGCGCGATGTGGCATCAGAGCGAATTGGTGCGTCGGGTCAGTTCATTCACGTGCCAAATCTGAATAATGGGGAGCTTGCGCTCTCGGGAATACTGCTGGTGGCAGACGGCGGCGACGAACCGATGTCGAATATCGTGATGAAACGTTTTCGTCAGGGAACATCGCTGGCATTCGGATACAATATCTACAATGCTTCACTTGACAAGACCACACGTTTGCCTAAGTTGAAGATGACGACCCACGTCTTGCGAGACGGCGAAGAGATGTACAGCGCGCAGCAGGCGGTTGAAGCTAATGATAAGGCAGACTTGCAGCGAATCTCCGCAGGCGCGCGATTGCAGCTCGGACCAGCACTGATAACCGGCGAATACGCGCTTCAGATCGTCGTCGAAGATCAAATCAGCAAGCGAACTGCGACGCAGTGGACACAATTCGAGGTGATAAAATAGTCGCCCCAAACTGATGAAGCCAGAACTAGTTTCCCCTCGCAAAGCCGCAAAGGCGCAAAGAAGAAGCACCAGGATAATTATTTGCCTTCTTCTTTGCGCCTTTACGACTTTGCGAGGAAATCTTTTTAACGCTCAAACGCGTCTCGGACTATCGCGTGCGAACGCCGAGCGACTCAAGCCGCTGGAGTCGCAACTGATCGCTACGATTCGACCTGAGAATTGTCGTCGCGAACATCGCATCTTTACTGCGAAGCCGCACATGGCCGGTACCGCGCGCAATTACGAACTGGCTGAATACATTGCGAAGCAGTGGCGCGAATATGGTCTGGAGGACGTCAAGCTCATCGAGCATCCTGTTTACCTGCCGTGGCCCGTCCGCTACGAAGCGACACTCGCAGACGAAAAGCTCTCGCTGAAAGAGGAGCCGATCCCTGAAGACAAAGACTCGTACGCGACGGATGTCGGTATTCCGTATTGTGCTTACTCAGCGAACGTCGATGTAACGGCGCCCGTGGTGTACGTCAACAGTGGCAATCCTGAAGATTACGACTTGTTGGCCCAACAAGGCGTCGACGTGCGTGGCAAGATCGCGCTGGCGCGCTACTCGGTGCCTTACAGCTATAGAGGTTACAAAGCGCTGACGGCAGAGAAGCGCGGCGCGGCGGCGTTGCTGCTTTACTCGGATCCTGCCGAGGATGGTTTCAAGAAGGGCGACGTCTATCCTTTCGGGCCGTGGGGACCGGAGAGTCACCTGCAAAGAGGCGGCATCGTTTACGACTTCAACCTGCCGGGCGATCCGCGCACGCCTGGTTGGGCTTCGGTTCCGGGCGGTCGGTTTCTTCCGGCGGAGAATGCGGTCTCGATGCCGACGATTGCGGCGGCGCCGATGTCGTACAAAGACGCGCGCAAGATTCTCGAGAAGATGACTGGTCCAATCGCGCCTGCGGCATGGCAGGGAGGGCTTCCGTTTCGCTACCGGCTTGGTCCAACGTCTGACAAGCTTCATCTCGTCATCGAAAACGATAAGAAGGTGCGTTCGATCTGGAATGTAGTCGGGCGCTTGCGTGGGAATGAGCGACCGGACGAGTGGGTAGTGCTTGGAAATCATCGTGATGCGTGGGTGTTTGGCGGTGTCGATCCGAGCAGTGGCAGCGCGACGCTGATGGAGACGGCGCGAGCGTTTGGAGAGTTAAAGCGCACCGGTTGGAAACCGCGGCGCACGCTCGTCTTTGCATCGTGGGACGCGGAAGAGTTTACGCTCACAGGGAGCACGGAATGGGGGGAGCTGGAAGCGGATAAACTCAAGGCAGGCGCGCTTGCGTATTTGAATGTCGACAGTTCTGCTTCCGGGAATTCGTTCACGGCGGCTGCGGTGCCGGCGCTCGCCGGGTTCCTGAGAGAGGTTGCTCGTGAGGTTCCGGATCCGAGTGGTGGTTCGATCTACGATGCGTGGTTGCGCAACACGCAAACGCCGCAGTCGAAAGAGCCGCTGGTGACGACGCGTCTTGGATCGGGTTCTGACTACACTGTATTTCTTAATTTTCTCGGTGTTCCGATTGCCGACCTGACGTTCGATGGTCCATACGGTGTCTATCATTCGATCTACGACAGTTTTACGTGGGTCGATCGCGTTGGCGACCCCGGGTACTACTATCACGCTGCGATGGGGCGCTACTGGGCTGTCGCCGCGCTCTCGTTGGCTGAATGTGATTACGTACCGCTCGACTACGCGGCGTACGCGCGTGAGGTGCAGACGTATCTCGACGAAGCGGAACGCTCGGCGCGCGAACGCAGGATGCAACTGGACTTCGCGGCAGTTCGTGAAGCGGCGCGCGCGTGGGAGAAGAATGGCGAGGCGGCACTGAGCGAGGCGCGAAGCGGTGATCGGGCGCGAGTGGAGCGAGCGCATCGTGGACTCATGAAAGTCGAACGCGCCCTGCTCGACGAAGCGGGTCTCGCGGGTCGCCCATGGTTCAAGCACCTGATCTACGCGCCTCGTCCGACCTACAAAGCCCTCGTCCTCCCCGCGCTAACCGAAGCCATCGAAGCCGGCGACACGACACGCGCCCGCGCCGAACTCGTTCGTCTGACACACGCCCTGACCCGCGCGGCAACAGCGATCCAGTTTTAGCCACAAAAAGGCACAAAAGGCACACAAGAGAAAAGGAATCATTCAATGGCGAACCAACATTGACCGGACAGGCAGCCATTGATCTGCAAGACACGGAGTGGACCCTTTCTCTGCAAGACCCGGAGTGGACCCGTCCTCTCTGCAAGACCCGGAGTGGACCCCTTTCTCTCTGCAAGACACGGAGGGGACCCTTTCTCTCTGTTCTTTTCTGCCTTTTGTGTGCCTTTTGTGCCTTTTTGTGGCCCTAATTGAGTTCGATAATGACGTCGAAGAGGAACTGGAGCGCGAACCGCACGTTCTCAACCGAGACGCGCTCGTCGTCACCGTGGCTGCGTTCGAGTTCGACGTCGTCGAGCTTGAATGGTTCGAAACCATAAGACGTAATCCCAACCTCGCGAAACTTCGCACTGTCGGTCGAGCTCGTGAGCATTGTCGGAATGACAAGCACGTTCGGATCGCGCTTCGCGGCGGCTTTGCGAATCGCCTGCATGAGCGCCGTATCCGCGCGCGAACCTGTCGGCGTCGAGCTTTCGAGAACTTCGATCTTGAGTTCCGGATCGTTCAGTACGCGACGCAGCTTCGCGATGAAGCCTTCAGGAGTTTCTCCCGGCAGGAGTCGCGCATCGATCTGCGCCCACGCGCTTCCGGGAATCACGTTCACCTTTTCACTGCCCTGTAATCCAGTGATCGTAAACGTGTTTCTCACTTCGGCGTTGAGCGTGCTGTCGGCGAGAAGCCGCTTGCGCAGCGCGGGTTTTTTGAGCGCTTGTTCCAGGTTAGCGTAAGCAGCGCGAAGAACCGGATCCGTTTGTTGCTTCGCGCGCATCCGGTAGCCTTCGGCGACGGCCGGCGGAACGCTGATCGGAGTCTCCCACGCGCGCAAACGCTCGAGCGCGTTCAGCAGACGATTGACCGAAGAGTTCTCGATCGGGATCGAGCCGTGCCCCGTTGGACCACTGGCGACGATTCGCAGCCAGAGCGCGGCTTTCTCCATAACATCAACACCGTACTGCTGAAGCTTTCCATCCTTGACGTAGGCAACGTCGCCTTCGTTCAGCAGAAACTCCGCGCCGCGAATCAAATCCGGGTGATCTTTAATGATCGACGCCGCTCCCGATCCACCAGCCTCCTCGTCTGCAACTGCAAGCAGAATAACGTCACGCTTTAGCGGCACATTCAGGCGCTTCAACAAACGCATCAGCGTCACGTGAACAGACGCGGTGCCTTTCATGTCGAGCGCGCCGCGCCCGTAAACAAACCCGTCGCGAAGCTCACCGCTAAAGGGCGGTATGGACCAACGTGCGGCGTCAGCCATCACCACATCCGTGTGGCTCAGCAGGATCAACGGCCGCTGGCTGCCGTCGCCGCGAATGCGTGCATAAAGATTCGCTCGTCCCGGTGCAACGTCGAGAATACGAGTCTCGATACCGTCCGCTTCGAGAACTTTTTGTATGTGACGGGCCATCGCGAGTTCGTTTCCGGGTGGATTGGTGGTGTCAATGCGAATCAACTCCTGGAGCAGTTGCACTGCTTCAGCCTGGGCCTTAGACCAATCGACATCAGTTGACGAGAAAAGCAGAACGCTCAGCAGCAACAGGAGGGGCATGGCGGACAGGTTAACACCGATCGACGATCTGTGACAGAATGCCGCGAACTCATGTCGAAG
>DATNCH010000193.1:0-39029 GCA_035571655.1 Pyrinomonadaceae bacterium | reverse complement strand
AGGTCAGCATCGTTTCCTTTGACATCGATGCCGGCGTCATAAACACCGATCCCAACGTACCCACAACCGGTCATAGCTTCCCGGCGCTCTCGCCCGACGGGTCGAAGATCGCGTTCGGCGCCAACGGCGGAATCTGGGTCGAGAACAACGACGGAACGAACCCAAACCTGATCTCATTCGAGGGCACAGACTTCCAGCCCGCATGGTCGCCTGACGGGACGAAGATCGCTTTCAGTAGCGCGCGCACCGGCGTCCCACAGATCTTCACGATGACGCCGATCGGCACGGAGGTGACGAATATCTCCAACGATCCGAACGGCAGCGATCGGATGCCCACCTTCTCACCCGACGGATCGAAGATCGCGTTCCAGCGCACTCCGACGAGCGGCATCAACCCGGTCGGGAAGATTTGGACGATGAACGCGAACGGGTCGACGCAGATGCAAATCACACTCGGACTCGGCAACGACGAGCGCCCGACCTATTCGCCCGACGGAATGACGATCGCGTTCAGCACCAACCGCGACGGCAACTACGAGATTTACAAGATCCTCGCCATCGGTGGTGTCGCAACGCGACTGACGAACAACGCGGCGTCAGATCGCAACCCGAGTTGGGCGCCTGACAACTCGGCGATCGCGTTCGGCAGTGATCGCAACTCGGGGTTGAAGGTCTGGGCGATCGCACCTGACGGCACCAATCCGAGCCAGGTCAATGGGAACAACGACGGCGGCGGCGATCAGCCTGCATGGTCGAAGTCAACGGGAGAGACGATCAGAACTTTCCGCGCCTCGCCGATCCTCGTGGGTCTCGGATTTGTCGAGTGCATCGCCGACGGGACGCTGCTCTCGATACGCGACAATCAGCCGGCCGGCATGCGCGGCACCGCTATAGAAGTAGACATCACTGAAGCGCCGGATCAGACGCGCATCGGGCGTTTTGGTTGGAAGAACTCGGTGGCAACTCTACTCAGCTTCTCCGCCGGGGCGTACTTGTTTGAGATGGGCATCACGAGCCCGCTCCAACCACGCGAGCAGACTTCGCTGGGTCGCACCGTTGCGTTTGCTGACACCGTGGCCGATCCCGAAGACACCGGAGGCGAGGAGGGACACGGCGAAGACGTGGAGGCGTTCACGCGTTTCATGCGTTCGAGCAAGGCGCCGCCGCGCAATAGTGCGATGGTTTTGGATGACGCGACCGATCCGGGCTCGTTACTCTTCAACTCGCTCCAGTGTTCGGTGTGTCACGTGCGTTCGATCACGACGGCGCCAGTGGGATCGGTGATCAACGGCGGAACGTTCGTCGTGCCAGCAGCGCTCGGCGACAAGATCATCCATCCGTTCAGCGACTTCCTGTTGCACGACATCGGAACGGGTGATGGGATCGTGGAGACGAACGGCGAGTTAACCAGAAACAAGATCCGGACCGCCCCGCTCTGGGGACTGAGGACGCGCGACAAATTCATGCACGACGGCGGTTCGTCCAGCGCGCCAACGAACAGCGGCGATCAATCGTTTACGCTCAACGAGGCCGTCCTGCGTCATGCTGGACAGGCGGCGTCGAGCCGCACGGCGTATCAGGCGCTGACACCGATACAACGATCGCAGCTCATCAGGTTCCTGAAGTCACTGTGATTTTTTTGCCACGGATTACACGGAGTAATCCGCTGATTTTCCGTGTAATCCGTGGCACCTTACTCGCAGCCCAACAGGTCTTTGATCTCGGGTGGGGTGTCCTGGGGGAGGCTCGTGACACGGGAGAGTTTTGCGTAAGCCGGATCGACGTCGATCGGTTCGCGGCCGCTGCACTTGTAGATGACTCCCTTGTTCTCGAAGTATTGGAACTTGCCCGGTTGTCCTGCTACCTCGCGTCGACTCGAGTAGCCTTCGGCATAGCCAAACGCATCGACCACGTCATTCCATTCCTGGGCCTTCACATCGGCGCCCTTTGTCTTGCGAACGTAATCGGCAGGATAACCACCCTTGTCCGTCAGATATTGCTGGAGCAGTTTCGGATACTTCTCCGGATCATCCACTCCCTTGACGTGAGACGAAGTCGGCCCGAGGTGCAGCTTCACCGATTCAGCAAGCGTCACGTTCGCATAATACTTTTGAATCCATTCTTTCAGCGCGCGACGTCCTCGCTCACGATCCGCAAAGATCGCCAGGTCACCGCGCGCCGCATAACCCGGCACCGCCGTATTACCAGAACTCAACCCCGTCGAACCTGCAACAGGGCTCATTTTGTCCGCAGTCTCACCGCGTTGAATCGGATCGCCCCAGACTCTCTTGTCCTGCCTGTAGGCCGAATTCGGATCGTCCTTAGTCTCTTTGCGCGGCGCAACGTCGCCAGTTAAATCGCCCGGATTGTTTGTCAACCACGGCCAACTTCCGATTACTGGACCACCTTTCGATTCGTCCACTTTTCGATTGCCGATCCGCACGTGATCCTGATACACGACATAATCCCACTTCGTGATTTCCTTCGTCGGATTATTCTTGAACTCGCCCGTTGTGCCGACAGGCGCTCTCTTCTTTGTGGTCGTCTTCTTTTCCTCCGGCGCAGGAGCAGGTGCGGGTGCTGGTGCTTCCTTTTTCTCGGGCGCCGCAGGTGCTGGTGGATTGGCTGGTAAAGCGCCAGGCATCGGCGCCGGCGTCTGTCGCGCCACCACGCGCTGTGATTGAAGATTAACAGGCCGCAGCGCGAGAGACTGCCACGGCGAACCGGCGAACGATTTCTGTTCGCGATGGTCGGGCTTCGCATGCCGCCGCGAAACGTCGAGTTCAGCGGTTGGCGAGGCGGCTACTTTTGAAACGTGTCTGTTCACTACTGGGGGTCAAAGTTGTCCTTACCATGACTTACCGTCAACTTAACACTCTTGGTAATCACTGGAGGATCGGGTTGACCCTTCTCCGGCCGGTAGAGCTGAACGTCAACTTGCAATATCGCCTCATGTATATTCTTCTTCTCGAGTTGGGTACGAACATCGGTCGGTACGTACACCTCGAGCGCATCCTCATCGAAAACCTGCGTGGGGAACTGATCGTTTCTCGCCGACATTACATGAAACTCTTCACCATTGCCGATCAGTTTCCACCGCGCCCTGAAGCCGCTGTTCGTCGTCGGCAGACCCTTCACGCGAAATATGGTTCGTTTTGGCGCCGTAGTCTGCGTAGCGATCCACCCCTCGGGCGCATCGAGATCCAGATTGTCGCCTCGATAATCCGCAGCTTGTTTGGCCAGGGTTTCTTTGTCGCGTCGCAAGAGGAAATGGACGAAGCAGGCGTAAGCGTCGGCATTGTTAAGCCGCGTCGAGGGATTGTCGCCTGCCGTTCCGGAATCTTTCTCCGTCTCCGGGTTTCCCTCTTTGGATTTAACACGTGCTGTTTCTACGCAGTCCTTCGCAAAGTAACCCGTGTCTCTGACGCCCAAATACTTGTGAGCGGCCTCGTGAGTCAGCGTATTCGACTGCTCAATGGCGGTCGCATTACTGAAGGCAGGCATGCACAAATAGATCATTCCATAGTCTTCAGCTCTGCGACTGTGAAATCCAGTATCGGTTTTGCATTCGTCGTCTTTGCTGCTGTCGGTACAAGTGACACTGGCGCTGGTGATCTTGTCTCGCAGCGTGCTGATACGGCTGCTCACGATCTGAGCGGTTTGATCGGAGTCACTGCGGAAGGCGAGCCACAGCGCTGCCTTCACGGAGTCGGTCGTCGGCTTCTGCTCGAGTCGCCGCGCTGCTTTCGACAAAGTGTCGTACGACTTCGCAAATGCGTCTTCAACGTAAACGGACTGCGCCTGGTTACATTTGTTTATGGCCCAGCGTTGTAGTGTTTTTCGTCCGAGACCGCCCGATTGTTGGACTACGTGCGCCAGCTCGTGCGCCAGCAATTTTCGACCTGAATCCGTGTGCGGCGCGTGTTGTCCCGCGCCGAGGACCACGTCAGATCCGACGGTGTACGCGAGTGCATTGACGGACTTCGCCGACTCGGCTGCTTTCGCGTCCGAGTGTACGCGCACGTCGCTGAAGTCGTGAGAAAAACGATCTTCCATGAAGGCGCGCGTATTTGGCTCGAGTGGCTCGCCGGGTGAGTGAAGCACTTCATCCACCACGGGCGGCGCCGTCGCCTCGTGAGCGTGATCGCTTCCCGTGTGCATGGTCTGAACTCGCGAACATTCGTCGCAAGTGCCGCCGCAGTCACAGGCGCGCTGCACCTGTGGAGTTGTCGTGTTAGTCACAGCTTCGGCGGCGCGATCTGCTTCACGTTCGTAGGCGTCATCGGGTGGATTGATCGCGAGCTTTCGTTGCAGCGGCGCGGGCCGAAGAGCAAGTGAACTCCAGACCTGTTGATGTGACGGCGACGCGGCGTGGTCCAGGGCCGGTCGGGGCGCGTCGGTCGAAGTGTTCCTGTCGATCTGGTTGGACGTGGCGCGCTCAAACATAAATTTAAGGGCATATTAGCCACAAAGAGCATAAAAGTCATCAGCGTGTTGTTGTGCTTTTTGCGGCTACCCGGCGAATCATGGACCAAGCTCGCGGTAAAGAATGAATCCGGTCGGTGGATGCATCATGGCTTTCTTGATGCAGCGGAAGAGATATGTGCGCCGGTCCACTCATGACCTGTCGATCCGTCACTGTCGCAGCAGAGGCAGCCGAAGATACTGAGCTCGTCAGCAGTTCCATTGATGCGGCAATGCCAGCTCTCACCGGGAGCGCCACCGCAGTCGTCGATCACGCCTGGTCCAAAGCTGCTCATTTTGCGACAGTCACCGAGATCGTCGAAGTCGTAGCCTCTGTTCATCAGGGCGTCAACAGCGGCTTCCTCCAATGGAAGGTGGCTCAAACAAGGCAATGCCGACGGATGTTGTTCCATGCAGTCTCTTTGCGGATCTCTATTAGGTCCCGGTTGCGGTTGAGGTTGTGGTGCGGGTGGCGCCTGTGGTTGTGGTGGCGGCTGAGGCTGCGGTTGAGGTGGCAGTGGCCTCACTGGAGTATCGCCTGGTATCAAAATCCCGAGCGTGATAACGACGAGCGCTGCCGTGCCGACGGCGCCCAGTATCTCCAACAGGGTTGCTCCGACTGTTGGCCCCGCAGCGGGTGGAACTGGAGCAGGTGGTAGAGGTGGAACTAGTCTGAGAGGTGGCGGCGGCGCTGGTGCAGGGGGCGGCAGGTTAGGGGCAGGTTGACGGAATAGCACACCTTCGATCGCTTTTCGCTGGACCTGACGATTCACCGGCGTTGAAGAGTCTGCCGCCGGCTGTTTAGCCGCAGTCAAATATTCCTGGGCCTGGCTGCGGCGTTCCGGAGAGAACGATTCCATCGTCTGCGCCTTCAGCAGATCATTCTCTCCGGCGGCGACCGCTTGTAAGCGTTGCAGCCGCTCAGACAGGTACGCGGTTACTTGCAGCTCCTGCGGCGTCGGCTCTTTCGATGACAGGTACGCTGTAGCACTCGACAATGCTTGTTCGACTTCTGCAATCACAGCTTGCAAATCCGGGGTTGCAGCAGCGGCTTCAGGTTGCGCGTCTGCAGGCGCGGTTGGTGCGCTGTTTTCTGTTTGGCGAAACAGCGTTCCCGACTGATGATCGTCGCCGGGAGACTGCTCCGTCTTGCAAGTCGGGCATTCTCCGCCGCATTCGCATTTGCGTTGCAGGATGGCTGAACTGGTTGCGAGCGATTGCCAGATGCGGTTGTGTGCGTGGTTTTCTTTTCGATCGATGATGCTGGAGCGCGCCGCGTCAGCTCGCACCGGCGTCCTGGATGATTGGTGAATTGGCGCCGCAAACACGTGGGTTCCCTCAGATAATCCGTGGTGAATCGCTCTTGTTAGGATGCAACCGCGTGAGTCGAGTTCGACGCCAGCAGGCAGCGCTCGTACTGAGCGGGATAATCGCGCTTCACGCGTTGCTCCAATCGCGCTGCGATGTCTGCGTTTCCTTTGGCGCCGGCGAGCAAATGTGTGTAGCCCAATTCTTCCGCGAGATGCGGATCGAACGCATCGTCGAGAGAACGGAACATGTATCTAATCTCAATGTCGCGATAAGGTGAAGTGCGGTGTTGCCGGTGGTACTCAATACACGCCCCCAACAAATACTGCTCAAACAAAATATTGTGATTGAACTTATCGTCCATCAGCGACCAACCCGCCTGGTTCGCGGGGTGCTCGATCAACTTGATTGCCTGATCGCTGTAGTGCTGAATGAAGTCCAATCGATTACCGCCGAAGACTCCACACGAAATCCCGCACTGTTGAACCCCGGCCGACCGAAACCACACCCACTCTGCCGGTAACCAGATCTGCCCGCCCTTGCTCACGGTCCGTTCCAGCGCTTCCGGTTCGTAATACGAATAGCCGGGAACAAAAACATCCGGGTTCTGCGCAATCACCGGAGCCGAGGTCAGCGAGTCAGGCAGCGGATTCCAAAGAAACGCATCGTTATCAAAATGTATGAAGGGCTCAGATTGCGCTCGGTAAGTCCACACCTTGCCGAGAGCCCACCAATCCGAATGGTGATGGGCCAACGCATTTAACCCGGTCGACACTTCGTCAAACTCCAAACCGAGCCGATCGATCAACAAGCGAGCGCCTTCATCGTCAGTGAACAGCGCCGTACGAGGAAAGTGTTGCCGCACTGTCTCGAGCGAGAGGACCCACGAAAAGAGATGATGAGCGTTGCTACGCCACATCGAGTGATGACGGGCCAGAAATGGCTTTGTCCAGAATGACCAGATCGCGCGCATAAATATTTTAAGCCGCGGCTAAAACACAGCGATCGTAATATTCGGAGTAATCACGTTTCACTCGCTCCTCCATTCGCGCAGCGAGTTCCGGGTTGAGCTTCGCATTACCAGCCAGATGTGTGAAACCCAGTTGTTCGGCGCGCTTCGACTGAAAGGCATGAGACATGGAGTCGAAGAGATATCGAATCTCAATGTCGTGAAAAGGTGAAGAAGTCTGCTGTCGATGATAGTCAACGCAGGCTGGGAGTAAATACTGCTCGACCCAAATCATCGGCGCGAATTTGTCGACCGCCACCCATCCCGCCTGATTGTCTGGATGTTCGATGAGCTTGATCGCCTGCTCTGAAAAATGCTTGATAAAGTCGATACGGTTCCCGCCAAATATCCCCGCGCAGTCGCCTCCTTTTCTCGACCCGGCGACGCGATACCACACCCACTCTGCCGGCAACCAAACGGAACCTGCTTCGCTGAGTGAGAGTTCCAGAAATTCAGGATTATAAAAATTTTCAGTTTCCGGATTTTGGGCGAGCACGGGCGCCGATGCGAGTTCGTCCGGCAGTGGCTTGAAAAGAAAAAGGTCGTTATCGAAATGAATGAACGGCTCTGTTTGGGCGCGATAGGTGTAGAGCTTGCCGATGGCCCAAAAGCCAGGGTCGTGATGAGCCAAACTGTTCAATTCAGTCGAAACCTCTCCAAACGGCAGCTTCAGCTGATCGATCAAGAGGCGCGCGCCTTCGTCGTCAGTAAACAACGCAGTTTGCGCGTAGTGTTTGCTGATGGTTTCGAATGACAGGATCCATGAAAGCAGATACTGCCGGCGATTCAGCCATCGTTTGTAATCGTGAGTCTCGAATGGTTTGGTCCAGAAAGACCACACTGCGCGCATAAAGTTCTTCTCAGTGCCTCTTCGTCTATTGTTGGATACGGTCAGTACCGTAACGCGATAGCGTCGGGTCGTACGTGACAGCTTGCGCGCGCATTAGAGGTTCTTATCTCCGATAACTCCGAAGGGGCTGGCGTAGGCTTCGTACGTCCGCCTGGCTCCCACTACGAACAGAACCACACCATCGTTTTCGGTGGAGTCCAGCGGTGGCGGAACGATTGGCAACACAACAGCCTTAGCTGCCGGGTCAACCTGGTCCAACTGTGATTCCAACGCTGCGAGCCTGGCCTGTGCGAGCGAATCACCATCGCTCACAGCCGCACCGCGACTCGCGATCGCCGCCCAAAGGATCGAGCCGCCAGGAACCTTCTGCCACGCTCCTTTGACTGCCGCGAGATCGCCAACCGGCGTAGACGTGCCGGCGTTGAATGAAACAAGTCCGAGTGGAACAAACTGCTTGACGTCCTCTGCTTTCATGTTGAGGAGTTGGTCTGCAGTGGGTGTACCTACCGGGACTGGAGCCTTTAAACCAAAAGGTACTATCGCTTCATAAACTTGATAGGTACGCGTCGCAGCTACAGCCTCACATTGCTTTGTGCGCCGGCGATGGAAGAGAACCCAATCACGTGTGGCCCGAACCGCTTGTGCTGCCTGGTCCGCTGCCGGTGGTGGAAACAGGAGTTTCGTTTTGTCGGCGACAAAGCTGTTCTCGTTGAGAGCTAAACCCACAATCTTGAGAGCCGCCGTTGCCATCGCGTGATTCGTGTTCGTGACCGAGAAGATGTTCGCGTCCTTAGTTAAAGCGAGCGGCAGGTCCATCTCGAACCTTGGAACTGACCCGCCCTGTGGCGTGATAGTGGTTCTGATATCCGTCTTTACTTGTGCGGGGCTACTCCAGTCTCCGTTGAAAACAAACTTTATCTTCCCTTGCGCTTCCAGGGTGATTTCAATCGACGCCGCAGTTGGTTGCCGCACAGATACTGCGAAGTTCTGATTCCCAGTCTTTGGCTGAAATACCACTCCCTCGAAAGAAAAGTTGGCTGCAAGAGTTCCGGAAACCAAAAACGACGGTTTCGGTGTTTCAACCGTAAACGGGCCGCTAAGCTCACCGCGAAATTCTGTTTTACCCGTGAATCTTTCCGCGGAAGCAATCACTATTTCCGCCTTGAGGTTAGTGACGTCACCGGGTTTAAGAAGCAGGAGCTCCTTGTCGGAGCGCAGAGTCACCCAAAGCCCAAGCTGCGGCTCATCAGTCGTATTAACACCCGTGATAGTTGCCAACTGTTTCCAGCCGGCCACATCGAGCCCCTTCGAAAGCGGCGTAGAAGGAAATACTGAAGCGCAACCCAGGTAAACGGCGGAACCACCGGAAGTCAGCTTTTCAACACGCGAGGCGCCCTGGAAAGGAACGGGTGGCAAGGGCACGGTTTTCGGAGTCTGTGTTTCGCCGAAAGACGTAATACTTGACTGCAATGGACCATCGGCCGCGAAGACGATTCGCGTGTCTGGTTGCGTCTCGGCAACCATCTCGCCATCGGGTACGAGTATGTCGACCTGCGGTTTCTTCTTCGCATCTTCGAGACCGTCGATCAGCGAGATGCGCTCCATGTGCTGCGCTTCTTCCAGCGCATGCGCGACAAAATCCGGACGCACAACGCAGAACCGCAGATCCACTCCCTCACCCATCAAGCGTCGCACTTGTTCGTTGACTGTTTCATTCGCATTGGGCGATACCGGCAAATAGCCGGCGCTCGGAAGTTCGATGATCCCGCCTTGAATCAGTATCCGGTTCCCCTTCACAACGGTCATCTGCTCGCCGGTGGAAGTGAGCTTTTGGCTCATGTTTTCCAGTTCAAGCATCTTGGCGGTAAACAAATCCGCCTGGTCCGTCGCGTTGAGCTGAGAAGTCGCATCTTTGAAGACTTGTAAGACTTCAGTGATCTTCTGCGCTGCCTCGCCGATAACCGTGTGTGCATCGCCGCAGGGATCCTGCCCTTCCGGCGTGAAGTCGCCGCCAAAGAGATCTCGAAGCTGGCATTGGAACTGTAGAATCTGCGCCAGAAAAACGTCCCACGGGCGCATCATCATTCTCCACTGCCAGTAACGCCGCGGCGAGGAATCCATTCGTTCGCGACGTGCAATCCATGGATCGAGAAATACTGTCGTCGAACCGGCGCGCGCGATCACGCCGATCGGAAGACACGCACCGCCTGCCGCGTCAGCTCCCAAACACCAAACCTGCTGCGCCAATCCAAACTTGGAAATCATGCTCGCGATTCGCTGTCGTTCGTCTTCGAAATACGCGGACGCAACACGCGATCGCAGGTGTTTCTTGGTCGCAATCGGAACCATCTTCGAATGCGGCAACGGTGTTTGCAGAACAAGTGGAACCGCACGCACGATCACCCCTTCGACCGCAAAAGGCCGGTCAGAACTGGTCGCGCACGCTTCCTCGCAGAGTTTGCCGTAGACGTCCTCTTCACCGCAGAGCGCTTCGGCGGGACAAATTAAGATCAGATAGAGATCGCTGGGACTCGTAGTGTTGACGGGCGGCGTCTCTGCGACGAGCACACACTCCTCGAAAAATTCAGATACGTCCTGCCCGCCCATCTTTTGAGCTTTCTGCAGTGACTTTTCGATCAGTTCCTGGATGCCGATCGACAGTCCCTGCGGCAGCAACAGCACGCGGCCGTCGCCGTTAATTCCGAGTCCGGGTCCGAGATCCATCGTGTCGCCGCCACCGAGCGTGAGGTCGAAACCGTGCACCACTCCGAAGCCGCCTGCCTGGTTCGACAGCCTGACTAAGTTGCGCAGATAATCCTGCTCCTCTTTTAGATCACTCGCGCGCAGAAACTTGCCGTCGAAGTAGTTGAGCCTTTTCAACGGTGACTTCTCGGGAATGATCACTATGCCGTTGCTGTTGCTCACCAGCACGAGGACTTCCTCTGTTTTGGTCGCCATGGCAGCTTCCTTTCTATTCGCCCACTTCTGTTATTTACTTTTTCCCGCGACGGGTTTTTGTTGCTTCTTAGTCGCCTTTGAGTCCGCTTTCCCAATCACTTCTTCAGTTGCGACGTTAGTCTCAGCATCCTGCATGTGCACAAAGTCGTGCCCGTCATGCACGGTGCCGGCTGGGCCACCGACTTCGCCCGCCAGCGGGACCAGATCGTCGCCGAGTATCGGCGTTGGACCAGTGCCCGAGACGATCAGCCGCACGAGCCCGGTCAGTTTTGCCTTAAGAGCGACAGTGACGGTCTTCGTCGCCGCGTCAAAGCCTGCTTTGTCGACGTCGATGACCTGCCAACCGTTGCCGGATTCGAAAATCGTGACCGAGAAGGCGGCCACGGCCACGCTCGCGGGTTGCAAGTCTTTGTCGACGCTGAAGACGATTGACAACGGATCCGGAAACTTCACGGATGCTCGATCGACTCGCGGCCCTGTGCCATCGCTAGTTGGAGGAGGTACCGCAGGCGCGCCGCCGAATACTGGCCCGCAAAGTAAATCCTGGATCGTCGTGGTGGCGACGTGAGAAGGACGCACCGATCTGTCGATGGTTCCACCGGTCACGATCCAATTGCCGTTGTCCTTTTTAATTGTCAGGTCAGTGATGTCAGCCAACACGACTGGCTCGTCATCGCGTCCCGGAAAGAGCAGGACGCGCGCGTCGTCTTCGCTTCGTGCGGGCGTGAGAGCGATCTCGTCGAGCGCGGCGAAGCGATGGAATGCAGCCATCAACGCTGCCGGACGATCGGCTTCGGGTAAAGCCCCGATTGCCGCAAGTGCATCGAGTACTGCCTGATCATTTGCCTTTACCGCACCGCCTTCTTCTGTTTCCGCAGCCTCGAGCCCGAAGAGCAGGCGGAGCAGATGGTAGGGAGGGTCCTTGACTGGCGGTGGTCCGGGAATCATCAAAATCTCGACGGTTTCAAAGACTCGCGAATAGGCGGTGCCCGTGCCTGCGTTGTTGCATGGCTCCATCAACGCCGGCACCTGTCGGGTCAAACACGCTTTGAAGCGAATCACGACGTGGGCGCGCTTGATCTTCTTTTCATCGCCATTCGTCTCGACTTCGATGTTCGGATCGTTTTCGTTCTTCTCGAGCCACTTTGCGACGTTGAGACACGCGTCCGCTTCGAGATGAAGTTCGTGTCCCGAGGCATCCAGGGCCAGCCCGGAGGTGACACGAATCTCACCTTTCTTTTTGTCGTCGTCGTCGTTGACAACGTCGAATCCCCAAACCACACCTTCGCGATGCAGCCAGGCGTTGTGCAGCCGGTGCTTGGCGCGGTGATACGCCTGCTCGGTCTCGAAATCGTCGACGCCGAGCAACATGCCGAAGTGGTAGCTCAAGGCACTGTAGGGACTAAGCGGAAGCAATTCTCCCAGGCCATTTTCTCCGCCGATGCAGTTAGCCATATCAGGCGTGTGTGCCATAACACCTCTCCTTATTCACGGAACCAGTTTTCTCTGCGTGTTCCTCGCAAAGGCGCAAAGACGCAAAGGAAGAGTCTCAGTTTTAGCTTGGCGTCTTTGCGCCTTTGCGAGGAAACATCGCAGAGAAAAGAGTTCTTCACTATTCATCTCCACGCAGCGCACTGAAGCGACGAGCATCCGCGACCTGCTCGGCGCCCTCCTGTCGTGCCACTCGTTGCGCCTGCTCGGCCGCGAGTTGCTGCAATATGCTGGTGCTCTTGTCGGCCGCCAACTGCGCTGTCACATAAGCCTCCTCAGTCGTCGTGAGGCTGGTTTTGAGAGCGGCTGGATTCGCGGCCTTAAGCGCGTTGAGGCTCTCGAGCGCGTCTTCATATTTCTCAAACAAGCGCCACGTGGCATCCGGCACCGCCGCTTCCCACAAATCGAGTACGCCCTTGTCGGACAGCCTGTACGCCTCGTCGGCGCTCTTCTGCTTGTTCTCCGCAGTTGTCAGTTCACCTTTAGCCAACACCACATCGGGATCGGTACTCGGATCGCTGCCCGCCGCAACTGCTTTCTGAATCGCCGCCGCGAGCGCAGCGGATTTTTGATCCACTGCAAGATTAGCGGCGGTAAGGTCTGTCTCTTTCTCACGCCACTTCCCGTTGTCCGTATCGAAATCCGACTGCGCGTCATCAACCTTATCCTGTGCAGCGTCGACGGCGTCCGAGTTAGCCTGACTCGGCTCCGCCTTTGCTTTCAGAATCGCTTCGTCCAGTGAGATTTGGGCGTCGGCGAGAGTCTTCGCCACGCCGGTGTCGATTGTCTCTTCTTCACCCGTGGCATTTTCACGATCGGCTTTCAGATCTGCGTCGCCAATCAGTGCTTTTTGTTCGGGTGTGAGCGGCGCACGCGTTGGATCGCCAACTTCTTTAAGGATCGCCTTGGCGGAACCAAAATCGTCTTCCGCTGTATTGACGAAATTTCTCGCGTCAGCTTCGGCGCGCTGGAATGCAACCCACGCTTTGGCCGCGGCTCCCGCTCGGCCATTATTCGTTTCGCCCTCTTTCAATAGTGCGTCTTCGGCGTCTGTTACATTCTTGTCTGCCTGGGCAACGGCCGCGCCAGCCTGCTTGCGCCGATCCTCCGCGCGCTTGAGTAATTTTTCGGGGATATCACCTTCGATCCGGTCCTTTGCTTTCTTGAACGGAGCGCCTTCGACCAGATTCGCAGCGTCAAGAGCTTTGCCGGCTTCGGTCGGAAGATTTTTGACCGGCGCGTTATCAAGAGCGAACACCAATGCGTCGCGCGCTTCGCTCGAGGAGGTCGCCTGAGCGAGAGCCGTTTGCGCTTGTGTGCGCATCACGGACGCAGCAGCAACATCTGTTTGTGCCTGCGTGACGTTCGCCTGGGCCACCGCGAACTTATTCTTACTTTTAGTGACGACTGCCTGTGTCGAGCGAAGGCGAATAGTGGCGAGCTCGAGCGCGTCAAGCAGCACCTCGCCGTCGGCTGGTGTCACAATGCCTGACAACTTCTGCCTGATCTCGTCGATTCTTCTTTCAAGATCGGCGAGCGCTGTTGACGCGTTTTTACCTTCGGCGGTCGCCGCGACAAGAGCGGCTTGCGAGTCAGCTAAGCGTTTCTGCGCGTCGGTCAGGGCTTGGCCGGCGCTGGCGCTCCGTTGAGTGGCGTATTCAAGAATCGTTTTCGGGTCAGCCATAAAAATCTCCTTAAAAGTCGCTATCGAGCGACCAAGCCGAGCGGGACACCCGGAAACGGGCGACCAGCTTTCACATATTCGCGCCGTATCGCATGAACGAAATGAGCGCGATCGATTGGTGCACCGTCAGTCGCCGCAAGAAAACCAGCGGCGACGGCTGCATTGCGAATTACGCCACCGACGACTGGATACATGGCCGCGAGCTCATACAGATTCACATCTTCAGCCAGCGGCGCATCCTTCGGCAGATGACACTCCCAAAGCGCACGCCGTTCTTCGCGATCCGGCTCCTCGAAATCGACCACGAATTCCAAACGTCGCAGAAAAGCCGCGTCGATGTTCTGGCGTAGATTCGTCGCGAGAATCGCCAGGCCCTCAAACTGCTCGAGCCGCGTCAACAGGTAAGCAGTCTCGAGATTGGCGTAACGATCGTGAGCGTCGATCACCTCGGTGCGTTTGCCGAACAGCGCATCCGCTTCGTCGAAGAACAGCGCTGCTTGTCCGCGTTCGGCAGCTTCGAACACCGCCGCCAAATTCTTCTCCGTTTCGCCAATCCATTTCGAAACGATGCGCGACAGATCGACGACGAGAAGATCGACTTTCAACGCGTTTGCGAGAACTTCGGCAGACAATGTTTTGCCTGTGCCTGGTGGGCCAGTGAAAAGCAGGCGCACTCCGCGCGCGCCGGTACGATCGCGGAGGAAACCCCACTCGTCGAAGACGCGCGCCTGGTATTCCAGGCGAGAAACTGCTTCCTGAAGTTGGCCCAGGCGGTCGGGCGCAAGCACGAGCTCTTTCCACGTTGCACGCGGGCGAACCAGTCTCACACCTGTCGCGAATGAAATGTTGCCGCGCGCGCGAATGCTGTTCGCCACGTCGCCAAGCACCGGCTCACGGTTTTCGAGTTGGGTGACAAACTGAAGATCGGCTGCGATCGACGCTGCCATGAATGGCTCGACCGGATAACGCGCTGCGAGCATCGAGGCATCAGCCGCCATCGCCGGAACTGTTTCTCGCCACATGCGCTGTCGGGCCGCGGGAGCGAGACGGTCGACGGGTACGGAGATCAACGGGCGGCCATTGCGCGAACACGCATCACTGTAGCGGCCGCATGCGACGATGGTTCCGGGAAAACTGTTGAACGAGGGCGGATCCGGTAGACCTGGTCCATCGACCGGCGTCAGTCGCAAGACCGGGACGACGCCGCGCGCCAGGGCGTGAATTCCGATCAGATGTTCGAGCGCCGGGTCGATCGCTGCGGGCAACAAGATGCCGGCTGGATTCGCGCCCGCGTGAGTCACGAGTGCGAGCGCACGATGAAACGCCGTCTCCTCGTTTTCGTGTGCAATGATGATCGTGCAGGGCTCGCGGCGGCTGAGAGTTAACAGAGCGCGCTTGGCCGCAGTTGTTTCAAACCATTCTTCGAGACCCACGGTGGCGACGGTGGCTTCCGGTGTGCGCACCGTCGAGGGCCAGACGTCGATGCCGTGAAGCACGGACCACAATCCGTCGGCGAGCTGCAACGAGCGTTCGAAGAGTGGGACGTCGCCGGTCAAGAGCAACGCTCTGCTCTTCACCAGCACGCTCGATTGAATCGTGTTGCGAAAGACGCGGCGGTTCGTGAGATCGCCGTGAAGGAGTTGAGCCGCGAGGCCGACGGTTGCGCGCGATTCGGCGTGCGGATGCAAACTGCGCAGCAGCGCCGCTAAACCTTCGTGTTCTTCACTCAAGCCGGCGAGCAGAAGTAGTTCGATCTCTTCGGGCGTCAGCGACAATGAATGGGCCAAACGATCGAGTGGATGTTCCTCGCCAGCGGGCGTGCGGTCGAGCGGATTGCGCGAGAAAGATTCCAATGACTGGCCACCGGCGACCGATTCAAAGAACGCCTGCAAAAATCCGAGACCACTCTGGAGAGCGTTGTCACTTGACGGCAGAGCAGTGAGAAGAAAGCGAGCGAGTCGACCGGCAAGAATGCCCGTCTCGAGCGATAGCCGCTCGCTTACTTCAGGTTTTACGACAGCGTCACTCATAAACAAACCTCATGACGATTCCCAACCAGCTCATGTAACCGGGATCGAGATCCAGTCCCGCGCGCCGGATCTCCGTCGAGACTTCGTCCAGCGAAAAACGGACTTCAATCCAACCCGGGTCAGCGACGATCTCTGCGCGACGGCGACAAACAAACTCAACCAAAGACGGCGGAGGCTCATCTTCGAAAACCAGGAACGACGACAAGTGTTCGATCATCAAATCCGCCAACTCACGCAAAGCATCTGATTCAGCCGCAGATTTACGCGGCTGACCGGAGATCCAATCTACGTCCATCCGCGTAAATCTGCGGCCTGCAAAGGCCAACGCGGCCGGATCGTTTGGTGATATGGGTACGAGATTCAGTGCCAGTTGATGAAGTACCCAGGTAAAGGGGCGCTCTCGAAGGACAGGGTGTTCGAGGATCACTTCGAGGAGGTTAAGATCTTCAAACACAGCCAACATAAACAGCAGTCCGCCCCAACGTGTGAAGGCACGTTCACGCAGATCGATCGGCTGTGATTTCTCGGTCCGCGGATCATCCGCGGATTGCTTCGCGGATGGTTTCGTGGATGCATCCGCGCTTACATCCGTGCTTAGATCCGTGCTTACATCCGTGGATATATCCGCGGGATCAAAACTCTGTTGGCTACGAGACTCATCCGCGTCATATGCCGTAGCTTCAAATTCTCGATCCGCGGTTTGCGGATCGGCACTATTGGCTGTCGCCCGGTTAGAGTCCGTGCTGGCAACAGAGATGATCTCGATCACTGCCGCTGCGGTTCCGGTTCGTAGCAATGCTGGTTCGACCTCAGCTATCGCGAGCACAGCAATCGAGCGTCGAACCGAAACACTCGCGCCACTTAATAAACGCGACGCAGCAAGCGTGCGCACGAGTGACGAACTGCTAATGATCCGTTGTGCTTCACGCAGCGCACGTTCAGGCGATGCCGGCGCTGTTGGCGCTGCTTGACTCAGTAAACCATCTGCTCCGGCCTCGGACAGAACAGTCAGCGCCAGCTCTTCCCAGTGCTGTTCAGTGAACCGCTCGGCCAACGACGTGAGCCAACGGGCTTCTGCCAGAACACGAAGTGTTGGCACAATCATCCCACGTTCGTTACAGAGCGCACGAACCAATTCAGAAACTCGCTGGCTTTCACTCTTCGCACTCGTCGCACTCGTCGCACTCGTCGCACTCCTCGGCTGCCACAATCCAAGCTGCCTCCAGGCCCACGCGCGACGCAAATCGCCGCGCGCGATACTGATTGCGAAATCCGCGAGGGCTTGTCTGCGCGACTGATAGACCACTGCTCTCGAGGTCGAGCCGTTACTAATCGCGCGGAGAATCTCGTCGGCAACGACCGCGCTCCAATGCGACACAAGCGCGCGATCCGTTACCTGGAGCCGCAACGAGACTGTCGTTAATAGATCTCGTAAACACAGCTCCGCGTCGTCACTCAGGCCCGCCTTGTCGATTGCTATCGTAAACGCCTGGTCCAGGACCGCTGTTCTTAATTCATCGAGACGCCGCCGTTCGCCCCGCGCCGAATGCGGCAGCCGGTAGTTCGTCTCGAATTTGCGAATCCTCACTTCAGACATCGTCACCTACTTCAACTCCACAACTTGTGTTCCTTTTGTGCCTTTTGTGGTCTCCTTCAGCCTCAACCGACCCGGGTGTCATGTCCAACGTAGCCACTGCCGATCGCCGTACCTGCTTCCGGAGTCCCGACGATCGTTCCGCGACCAAGTCGTGCATTACCCAGTTGCAATTGCATAAACTCACCACTGCGCCCAACAATCGAAGTCAGCTCAACGTGCAATCCACTGCCAACGCGCATCCCCGCTCCCACTGTGCACACCTCGACGAGCGTATGCGCCGGTCGATGCAGCTCCAGAATCCACCGCACGACTTCCTGTTGTTCTGACGTCAGCGAAGCAGGAATGACGAGCGCAAAACGATGAGCATGTGTCGCAAAAAAATCTTCGCTCGTCTGCGTCAGTGTTTGCGATTCCTCTTCACCGACCGCACCACCAACGCGAAAGCCGGCGCCGACGATTGAATTCGACGTCAGTCCACCAGCATCTCCTAGAATCGGATCGCCCAGTCCACGCAAACGAAACTTCTCGATGATGATCGTCTGTGTACCGAGATAGATCTCGACGAAGCGACGCAGCCCCGCAACGGTTCCACGAAAGCGAAACAGCCAGGTCACTTCAGCGATGAGCGTGCGCCGCACGTCTTCCGTTCGCCCGCCGGGCTGCGGTGCGCGCGCCATCCGCTCGTCGAGCACCAGCCCCATGAAGCTTGCGAGCCACGGAAGGATCTCCGCCGGTGCGCTGCGCGGATCGAGTAACGTCGCACGCGCGTCAGCCTCTCCCTCGAGCTCGCCAAGCATGCCTTCGAACATCGCGAGATACCGGCGCAGAAAACTTGCGACCTGCTCGTCGCGCGAAAACGTTTGCGGAATGCGTCGTAAGTAATCGTGCGTCGGATACTCAGCTCGTAACGCTCTCACGCGCGGCGTGGTGCGCGTGTTTCCGCTCAACTCGATCCGGACCCAAAGATAGCGACCAGGTTCCGCAATGACGGGCACTTCGTACGTCTCAAATGAATCGTTCGCGGCGACCCGCACCCACGGAAGCTCGCGGCCCGTCTCGCGGCGATGCAACGATTGCGCGGGCGTTTGTTCAAGCAGTTTGGCGAGCGACTGCGGCGGCAGCGGCGGTGTCGTGAAGTGTGGATCGGTTGTATTTGCCGGAGGCGTTCTCGCGATCTCAGCATCGACGGGCGGCTCGTCCGCAGTGATACAGCGGACCATCACAGTCGTGTTCTTCGGAATGCACGCATCGAGAAAGATGCGGCCCCAGGTCGTGTGAAACTCGTCACTGTCGAGTCGAAACGTAGTTACGCTGCCCGACGGTAGATACGTCAACCGCGCTGCGACTGCGTGACGAAAACCAGACTTGGTCCAGAAACCGATGCGCCCGTCGGGAGTGTTCACGATGCCGAGACCGTCGTAACCACGCGCCTTCAACGGCGGTATTTCGGAAACATCATTGTCGCCGATGCAGAAGCGGAGAAAATCGTCGCCTGGAAGACGCGCAACCACCAACGGCATACACGGCAGTGCGGCTGTCGCTGACGTCAGATGAGCGGCTTGAAATTCAATATCAGTCGCAAATCGCACCTTCACGATCTCGCGTGCACCGCGATACTGCACCACGCGCGCATCCTTCGTACCCGCTTTCTCGAGCACGAACAATTCACCTTCAGGCGTGATTGCGAGACGCGATGGTCCAGTGATCTCCGGTGGTAACCCGAGCGTTTGCGGATCGGTGCGGGCGGTAAGTTTGATCAGACCGAACGGCGACGTCAGAAGCGCATAGACCGTGCGGCCGGAGGTAACAAGATCAACCGGCATCGCAGGCAGTTGTACGCGTCGCAGTAAACGATTTGACCGCAGGTCAAAGACCAATATGCGCTTCGAGCCCGACTCCGCGACGAACAGTCGCCCGTCATCGTCAACCGCCAGTCCGGCTGGTCCAACTAACTGAGCCGGCTGTTCTCCCGATAAAACAAAATCACCAAATTCGTCATCGACTTCAGTCTCAAACAGATCGACCGGCGCCTTCTGAGCGCTCGCGGGTTGTAACGGATCGTGAAGCGCCCAATGCAACCTCTCCACGCGGCCTTCTTTCGGAATGCTGTGATAGAGCCGGCAATACTCGTCGAATGCCAGCCCGCCGCCGAGCTCGGTGAAGTCCTCATCCGCGATGCTGCTTTGCGTCTCTTCGTCGGTCCAATAGAGCTGCACGACTTCGCCTTCGAGCGCGGTGTTGTTGTGTGACGCGCGGAGCCACTGATCGCGCGTTCGGATGAGTGCGAATGGACGCGGCGCAGGCATGCTCAGCACTCCTCCCTGATAACCGGGATCGGAACGAGTTGATTCGACACCGGCGGCGGCGCGACGCTTTGTCCCGGCGCGAGTGGACCAAGTGGTCCTTCAACCACCGTGATCTCGACGAGCTCAGGCACTTCCCACTTCTTCAAATCCACCGAACCCTGCACCCAATTTGTTCCGTCCCAACCCGCAACCTTGAGGTCGTTGAGGAACTGAACACCTTCAACCTGCAACGCCGCGGCTTCGAGTTCGGGACCGTGTACGCGCCTGCCTAACGGCCAGCCCTGACCTTCTGGCCCATACGGCGGCAGCGGCGCGAGATATTGGCGGAGCACCAGCTCCACCCAGTGACGCACGGCTTCGATTCCGTAACCCTGCTTCGCCTGCAAGCCGACTGCGACCGCAACCCGGTGATAAGTCGGAGGAATCACGTACAACTCCGTCGTCACGAGTCGTCGCTGATCGAGCCACTCACAGACAGCGCGCAGCAGACTTCGATCGGGCAAGGGTGCATTCGGACGAACCGGATCCTCGCGCGGCCAAACGACGACGCTGACGATTCCCGCAGCCTCCGACTTCTTGCTGGGTGGATGAAAGCGCGGCAGACATTCAGCACGGCCCACATCCGCTCCGGGTGTTGCCAACGCGAGTTCCTGGAAGTCAGTTGCCGTTACCGCGCGATCGCGGCGACGCAATTCGCCGGGAATACGACTGAGTCCTTCTCTGATCGACTCGGCAGCGGCGCCTCCACGCGCACGCAACGGATTCTCGACTTTGAGATCGGGAAACGGAACGAGCTTGGAAATTCCTTTCGGCGCTACGTTCCCTTCAACGCCGCCACCGTAACGGTATTCACGCGCACGAATTCTTTGGCCAATCTGCGGCGGCAAACCCTGTAGTCCATTACCAAAGCGCACTTCGCCCGCTTCGAGATCGACGACGAAATGACGATCGTCGGGCTGACTCGCATGAAATCCGTCCGTTTCCTTCCACTCGATCCAGCGCTGGCCCTCTTCAACCTCGACCCTGACTGTGCGTGCGAGCACCGGCTTGTTGACGACGTGAAAACTCTGATCGGGTTGAGCATTGCCGCTGCCGAGAAATTCAACGCGCGCTTTTTTCGACTGCTCGCTTTCCGCTGCGTTCGCGCCGACGAAGAGCACTTTCCCAAAGCCGCTGCCGTCGTGCCGAAAAGCGCGCAGCCAGCACAGCAGTTTCTTCTCTTTCTCTTCGTCGAGCGCCGGCGGAAACTGGCCCGTGCCGAGCTTGTCGAGATCGTCAGGCACGAATGAACCAAACTTATCCGCCGCGTTTGGCAGCCGAACTCTGACAACGCCTTCCTGCTTGAACCCGCTCGTGGTGTCGCCTTCCACCATGACCCGGCGATATTGAGGCTCGCCGTTCTTGATCTCTCCGGTTGAAACCTGCCACTCAACCGCCGGCGCTTTAAGCGTCGTGCCCGCACCTGGACACGGTGGCACCTGCTCCATCGATTCGAGGATCGGATCGGGGATGAATCCGATGTTGATCAACGCATCGGCAAAGAACTCACGCATGTCGGTGATTTTGTCGTCCGGACTCTTCTTCAGCTCGTTGAGCACTGCGATCCAGATCATCCGGTCGACTGTTCCATCGAAGTCGACTGGGGGATCGTTGATATCGACGGTTTTGCTTTCGTAGAAGACGGCGGTGTCGATCGGTGCGAGATTCGCGGCGTCAAGCGCGCGCACGGCAAACTCGAAAGCTTCCGGTTCCTGCTGCTGATCCGGTTTGGGCGCGATCATGCGTCCCATCGTCACAAACGAGATGGGCCACGCGACGACTTCGGTCTGCGTTTCGAACGGAAGTGGTCCGGCTTTGAGTTCCGATTGGAGCGGCACGATTTGGCCGGTCCATTTCTGTTTGACGTCTTTGACGAGCTTGTCAGTAGAAACGGTGATCAGCGCGCGCGCCGCCACCGCGGGCCGCAGCGGAATCTGAAGCAGGCGCAAAAATTCGAGCCGCGCAGCTTCGGGGATTTGATTGAAGCGATAGAGCAGGTTCTCGCCGAGAAACGCAAACAGCTCGATCAGCGTGATGCCCGGATCGCTCGCGTTGTGGTCCGTCCATTCCGGTGTGTAAACGGGAATACGCCGTACCAACTCATCCCGCAATTGCTGGTAAGAGCGATCGTCAAGGATAGGATTTGGGATCGGCATGGGTTTACCTACAACTCAGAATCAGTGTTGGAAGAGGTCAGTACCGGAACGCGGTAGCGTCGGGTCCTCGACTCAAGTAACCCAAGAGAATCGCAAGTAGAGGACGGACCCGACGCTACCGCGTTCCGGTACTGACCTCTTCCAAGTTTGACGCCGTTGGGCATGCGCAACTACTCCAGATAAAACGGGTAGACGAAATTACCCTTTCGACCATCCCGTTTGTGGGTGTAAAAAATTTCGATCAGGATCAGCGACGGGTCCTCGCCGGGCGTTACCTCCACGCTTTGCACGTCAATCCGTGGTTCCCACGCGCGCAGGGCAATTCCAACTTCGCGCTGAATCAACGTCCGCGTCGCCGTCGTGTTCGGTTTCATCAAATAGCGACGCAAGCCGCAGCCAAAATCCGGCCGCATGATTCGTTCACCCGGATCGGTGTCGAGAATGATTTGAATTGCCTGGCGAACCTTTTCAGGTCCACCGGTGTATTCGAGATTTTTGTTGCGCTCGTCGGGAGTGACCGGGAAGTTCCAGCCGCGCCCGAGGAAGGTCAACGTACTCATTTGACTTTCACCTCCACGCGCGGTTCGTAGTCGAGGGATGCGGTAACGTCAACGCCAGCCTCAGGCTTCGGCTTCCCGTCGTCGCCCACCAGTGACTTAGCCTGTTGAATGTTTTCGCCAATCGGCAGCAGCGCGGCGTTACTAAAGTCGTCGAGCTGGAGATCCACGTCGACTATGCCGTGCTCCTCTGTAATGCCCGTCTGAAAGTCAGCATGGAGCTGCGCGGTGAAACCGGCGCCGAAGAGGCCATCTAAATCGACGTCGACGTCGATGCTGGCATCGAGTTCGAGCAACGGCGCCGGCATGAGCACATCGAGGTCCGCCGAGAGACCACCCGCTATCGATAGGCTTGGTGGAATACAAAACTTCAGTGCCAACAAAAAGAAGAGGCCAAACAGAAACACGACGATCGGCAAAAACAACTGAAGCACGAACATTGCGATGATCGTGATCAGCGGGATCGAGAAAAAGCAGATTTGAAATCCGCCGACGCCGCCGCTAGTCGGCTTTCCGTCGGAATCGGTCTTGAAGTTCATGCTCTGCGGCTTTTCAATGCGCACGGGCGCGAGTTTGTTAGCCGGCAGAGCAGCCGCCTGGGCCGCCAGCTCGGACAGGTCCGGCATTCTGATCGTGATCGGACGATTGCTGGTTCCGAGCAGATCGGTCGCTGCCGCGAGTTTGTAGACTTCGCTGGGTTCACTCCAAACGAGTGGACCATGACAATCCGGTGTCTTCTCGAGCCGCGGACAATCTGTTTTGTGCCGGCGAACGAAGCAGCGAATCTCGTAAGTCGCATCGCTATCAAAACGGGGAGCGCCGAATTGATCCGTATCGAGACTGCTGGTTGGAATTACTCCGAAGTAGATGTTTCTACCGCGAGCGGAATGCTTCGGAATGTTTGGATCCGGAAACAGTGCAAACAGCGGAAAGAATGCTTCGTCACGCGGGAATTCTTCATTTTTAGTTTGCGGTGGTGTTTCTTCAACCTGTTGCCACGAGCCGACGTTTTCCAGCGCCTGCTTTTTGTCGGCGCCCGGCTGTTGGATGAACTCGGGTATCCAACCTTCAAGCCGCGAAGTCACGCCGAATGATTTTTGCCAAGTGGTTAGCTTCGCTTTCTGCTGTGCAGCCTTCAGCTCGAGGTCTTTCAGCTTCGTCGTAAACGTTCCGTCTTTCTTGGCGTTTTTTATCGTCAGTGCGCGTTGTTTTGCTTTGCGACCAGTGGCAGGCGCGGTTTCCATCCAAAAACCGATCTCTGCATTGATGGCGTTGAGCGCAGTCTGGATTTTGTCGAATTCCTTCTTCGCGGCTTTCACGTTTGGTTGAGGAATGTTCGTCACACGGCGCCGGACGACGAATCCCGACTGGCAAACTTGATCGGAGGTCACCATCGGAAAACCAGCGACGTAACAGTGCAACTCGCAGACGACGAGATAGAAGCGTTTGTGCGTCGGCAAATAGAGTTTGCGAATACCCGTGGGCACCATCAGCGCTTCGAACGCGTCGGTCGCGGCTTGGCCTTTCGGTCCCTTCGGCGCGTAAAGCCGGGTGAAACGTCCCACGAGCGGTCCTGCCGCGAGTTTATCGACGAGCTTCAGACTGGTGTTGAAAACGGTGTCGTCCACGGGCAAAAACGTGAGCGAGCGCTGCGGATCGTTCGTGAAGATCTTGACGAAATCGTTTTGGTCAAACTTTTGGAAAACGGGACGAGTCTGCCACGGCTTCACGCCGTCGGCGTCGAATTGGCGCTGCCACCGATACCACGGCGCCACTAATTTCCACTCGTGATTTCCGTTCATAGGTTCACCACTCGACTGTAGAGCGGTTTAAGTCTTTGCGTCTTTGCGCCTTTGCGAGGAAATTCGCTCGCAAAGCCGCCAAAGGCAATGGCGTAATCACCAAACATTCCCGACTCCCGGCGAATAGAGCGGCGACGTTACGGATGTTGCCGTCAAGGGCTGGCACGTGATGCTGCCTGAAAACGTCGACGTCGGCGCATTCACTGTCAGACCCGACGGCGCATTGAGCGTCATGCTTCCCTTCGCCGTGATCGTTGCATTTCCACTGCTGTCAAACTTGATCACGCATCCATTCGAATGCTCGAACTTAACTTCCTTCGCACTATCGTCCAACACCAGCTTGTGACCACTCTTCATCGAGAGCGTCACTTTCGCTGCCCCATCCGTATCGTCAAACTCGAGCAGGCTGCCGGCGCGCGATTTGATCAAACGCTTGTTGTTTGGCGCAGCGGGCGCTTCCGGCATCGCTTCCTTGCCGTTCCACGCGGAGCCGATGATGTACGGCCGTCGCAGATCCCCGGCTTCAAACGCCACTACCACTTGCGTGTCAACTGCCGGCAGAACTTCAAACCCCTGATCGTCGTCGGCATACGGTGTAAGCAACGTGGCCCACGACCGCACTGAATCGCCATCGCCACCAAGCCACGGAAACTTCACCTGAATGCGGCCCAGCTTTTCCGGATCGACAATGTCCGTGACGATTGCCGGAAACACACCGAAGTAACGCGACGCGTCGCCATCCGGCCTGAATGCCTCGATTAACTGGCTCAAGGTCCCTCCTGGATCGTGGCCCGCTCGGCCTCAAAATGCGTGCGAAATCCGCCCGTGGAATCGTATGTGTGACAAACGCGCGTCACGTAATACCCGGAGCCCTCAAACGGACGGCCAGTGCCTTCAAGTTTGAGTTTGCTGCCCACCACCATGTCCGCTGAGCCACGCGTCGTGGCCACAACCGTCACGAACCCACGCGCACGACGCAGCATCTCTGCGCGCGCACGATCCGATGCCTCGCCGGATTTCAACGGCGCTTCGCGAACGCGGTACGAGACTCGTTCGCCGAAAGCGCGTTCCAGCACTGCCGGACCAGTCAGTCCCTCGGAGACTTCCGCCTGGATCGCATCACCGCCGGCTTCCTCGTCGATCTTTTCTCGCTGCGCTGCGTCGTAGCCGCTGACCTTTACTTTCGTACGTTGATGGGCCAGGTCCGCGCGAGAGCGTACGGACACCAGGTGGTTACCCTGGACCAGCGTCAGCTCAGTCGCCGTGCGTTTGCTGCGCGACTTGAAGTTGAGCGTTTCGTCTTCGATCCAAATCTCCGCCTGTATTTCTCTCGCACGCTCGCGCAGAAACGCGAGATCGCTCTGGTTCCATTGTTGGACCACGTCGTAAGTTGGACCATCGGCATCGACTGCGGGCGTCAGTCCATGCTCGGCGGCGATTGCGCTCGCGATGTCGGCGTCACTCATGTTCTCGTAAGTCTTCATCCGCCTCGTCATTCGCAGTTTCATCAACTTGTCTTCGGCGAAAACAACGACTTCAGGTTCTTTGCCTTCCTGAAAATTGGCTTCGAGTCCGCTAATCCAACCGCTGAACACTTTGTGTGCGGCGGGCGTCGCACCAAGCACGACCGAGATCTTCTTGCCGAAATCCACCACCGCTCCGTCGAGGTAGAGTTGCTGTTGGTCACCTGAACCGTTTGCTCTTCCTTGTGCGACGAGGTATGCGGTCATCGTTTTGAGTCCCGCCGTGGTCTCCTCGATTTCGAGGCGGACGACGTCGCGCGCTAAATCGGCTTTGACGTCATCGTCAATCTCGAATACCGGGCCAGCGTAAGTGAGTAATGCTTCAGTCATCGTAGCCTTCGGCGGCTCTGCGGAATCGATCGCGGGCGATCTGCGCTTCCGCCTCGCGCACGCGTGCCAGTTCCTCCCACTTCGTCGGCTGCGGCGAACCGGCAGCAGGCGAATCAGTTTGCCCAGTCACTTCTGAAACCATTTCATCAACGTAAACACCCATCACGCCCCCTTCAATGTTTGCAGCGCCCGGCACAGCCACACGGCTGCTTCGGCTTGAGCTTGCCTTGCAGTTTGTCGGCGGCTGTTCGCGCCGGATCGCGCGCTGGTAAAGCTATCCACGCCGGCTTGGTCGGATCGTTTGTCAGCGGCGGATCACCAGTGTCGATCCGCGTTTTTATTGCGACCGCTCCCTGGATCGATTCGGAACGCCTGTCTGCTGCCTCACCCATCGTCACCCGCAGCGGCACGCCGAAACCGAACGAGCTCGCACGCGGATCCGCACGTGGTGGACGCGGTGCGGGCGGCGCGGCCTGTTGCGCAGATGGACCAGGCAAACCGGTGCGCGCCAGCGGTGGACGTGCTTGTTCGGGAGACTTTGGCTGCGCGGCAGAAGCACTGCTCGCCGGCCCACTGACAGCAGTTGATGTGCTCTTACCCGGAGCACTGCTGGACGTCGCAGCAGCAGGCAAGGCTTTCACCGGAGCTTTGAACGCAGCACGCGCCTTCTGCTCCGCTGAGTCGTTCTTCACGGATTGAACCGCTTCAAGCGCCGCTCGCACTCCACCCGCGGAAGAGAGTGCAAAACCCGAAGCCAGGTTCGTCCCGACTCCAACACCGGAAACTGCATTCAAACTCGGCGCAAGGCCGAACGACTGTTCAACCGACGCGCTTGCGCCGGCTTCAAAACCAACTGTGACCCCGAGCCCCGCACTCGCACTCAAATTAGTATCGAACCCGACTTCAACTCCCGCGGAGAGTGACAGCGAACTCTCACCACCGATCTGTAGACCACGCCACGCCGCCGGATCGACTCCGACTCGCGCCGCAAATTCACCCGCGCTCTCTCCACCAAGCGCCACACCCACACTTGCCGACGCGCCGATACCAATTCCCACCGAAGCGCTCAGCCCAATCCCCACCGACGCGCCAATACCGATTCCCAACGAGGCGCCGAAACCGATCCCCGCCGAAGCACCTAAACCAAGTCCGCCTCCCAATCCGCCGGCGCCGGCGCCGCCCGGCGCGGGTGCGCCCGCGCGGTTGTCGTCTGTGCCCTTTACCTCGTTCTCGCGATCCTGTCCTTTAATTGCAAGCGGGACTTTCGCGCGTAACGGCACGCCATTCGCGGCAAAGTGTTCGAAGTCGATCGTCATCGACTCGACCACGCCTTCGACAATCAGGTCTCCCCACGTGAAACGAATTCTCGGCGGCGCGTTTTGCTGCTGGCCCTCACCCTTCGCGACGAGGAACTTCTCCAGCTTCTTGGTTTTCTCACGTACTGATTTGGGATTCTCAGTGGTGCCTTCGTCGGCGGTATCAAAGACGAGATCGAGATTGAGTGTCGTCGAGCTGGCGCCAATTTGTTGTCGCACTTGCTTGCCCTGCGTCTCACCACCCTCCACGCGATTGGTCAGCGACAACCGCAGCGTGGTTGGATTGAACTGGACCGGGAACGAGTCTTTCTCTGTGTCCCCGTCGAGTTCAGCAATCATTGCCTTTTGCAATTCCATAGGTTCTCGTTCGTTGTGCAACTTCTGAAGTCTTTAAATTTCCACCAGCCGCAGCCCTTCATGTGCGATGTGCAACTCCTCAATCGCGACTTCACCGGTCTTTGCATTTAATTGAGGTCCGCTAACCTTCATCGGTAACCCGCGATCGAAGACCCACGTCGCCGAAACCTCGTCCCCTTTGCTCATCACCTTGATCAGGCCGTCATAACGTGCGACCGGCCGTTCGCCCGAAACGATCCCCTGAATCCACATCCACAGATCGCGATTCGCACTACCACTCGACGGATAAAACATTCCACGCTTCAAAATGATCGGGCTGTACTTGCCGCGGCCGACGCGCCTGATGATTCCGTCGTTGCGCCCGCCTTCCTGGTACTCCTGAACATCCATTTCGATTTCCAGACCCGAACATTCCTGAAAAGCTCCGTCGCCGAGCTCCGTGCCGGACGGCGAATCACTCGGCGTCTGCGTGCCTGACTCAACACTCGCGCTCTTGCGCAGCGAGATCTCGAAGCGAAACGATCTGAGTAGTTGATCCGCCACTAGCTCACTTCTCCTTGAGCGTCAGCGTGCCGTCTGCATCGCGCGCCAAACGCAACACGATGAATTCCAACGGCTCGGCTGGCGCGACGCCGATGTCGACAATCAACTTGCCCTCATCCATCGTTGCTCGCGAGTTGTTGGTGTCGTCGCAGACGACAAAAAACGCCTCGTTTTCGGTCGCGCCGCGAAAAGCACCGATGCGAAAAAGCTGTCGCAGGTAGTTCTGGATCATGAACCGCACTTCAAGCCGCAGCGACGAGTTGTTTGGTTCAAAAACAACCCATTGCATCTGTTGCTCGAGCGCGCGTTTGATCATGGTCAACAAACGGCGCACGCTTAACTGCCTGAACTCCGGCAGGCGGCTCAACGTGCGAGCTGCCGTCAGGCGAATGCCAGCGTGTTCGCGCAGATAGACGTTGATTCCCTGCGGGTGAAGTTCATCGTGACGCGCGGGCGACACCACGTCGTTCAGTGAGATCACTTCGGCTGCGATCACATTCGCTGGACCATGCGGTACGCCGAACGCCAACTCTTGCCGGGCAATCACACCCGCGGCGACGGCAGACGGCTGTACCGGCAACAGCGCATCGCGACTGTCGTCACGTCTCGCGACTTTTAGCCAAGGGTGGTACGCGGCAGCGAAAGCAGAATCGAATCGTGCGCGCCACGCGAGTATCTGATGTTGATTCAAACCGGGCGGCACATCGATGAGGACTATGAAAGAGCGAAGAATGTCTGCGAGCTCGACGACTCGTTTCTGGTAGCCGATGATCTTTTCGCGCTCGGAAGGCACGCGCGGATCCAAACGCAGGCCCGCGAGATCGTATAAGCGTTCAGTCTGTTTCGCTTTCTCCGGTGGGTCGACGCAGGTTTCGAATTCGGGGCCCGCGAGTGATTCGTCGACCACTTCTTTATCTTCGAGGAATTGTGCGGGCGAGTAGAGATCCGGCACCGCGACGATCGAAAGATCTGACAGGTTTACGAGCGAATGTACTCCGTCACCCGGCTCTTCATCTCCCAGCGTCCATTTACCGAAGAAATCGTCGGGAGAAATATCCGCGTAGCGATCGAGTCCGCCTTCGAATGAGTTCCCGTTTCCCGCGGCGATCAGGTCGGGAGTTTCCGGCATCATGAACCCGGAACTCCAACTCGCATCGGGATAGACCAGTTCCGACTCATAGCAAAGCACGGTCGCCATCCAGCGTGGATGAGATGCTGACAAACCGAGCTGCTCGTGCCGTTCCTTCCGCCCGTCGCCGTCGTCGATGTCGAGCACGCCTTCGACGACTTCGACAGTGTCGATCTCAGCCGGCAGGATTTGATCAAACGCAGCCTGCCAGACGAAGCCGGAGCTCGTTTCACGATTGACACGATCTACACTGACGACGAATCGCAAAACGCGTTGCGTATCTGTGAGGGTCAAACGCAGCAACGTACCAACCGGCAGCTTGACGTTCTGATCGACGCTCAATCCGCTGAGAGTTGGTTCCTCGAAGAAGAGCGGCGTCACCGTGAAAGCAAGCGAGCCTTGCAGCCGGTTGCCCCAGGTGCCTTCGTTCCGTGCATGCAGCGTGAGCTCGGTCGCCAGCATCTTCGCACCGGGGACAACACCTTTCGCGTCGCCGTTCTTCGTCGCGTCGAATGACTCGGTAACGATTCGCGCGACGTAAGTTCGCCGCCCGCCTTGCTCGAAAAACGCGGCGACTGCATAAGGCAACAGGCCTGGACCTTCAAAGCCGCCAAATATCCGGCGGTAATCGTCGAAGCTCTCGATCGCGACGGCGACGGTCCGACGCCGCGGACGTGCCGGTTCAACGCAGGGCACGTCATCAAGCCACTTTTCGTTGACGACCGGAACGCGCACTGGCCCACGAGGCGCGACGCCGACAAAAGCGCATACGTCCATGCGCACGCCCGTAAGCGCGTGAAGCGGAGAATCGGGAAGCTTATAAATTCCCGGCGCTCCAGTCGGTATGCGGAGAGGTAAGGCCATGTATAGCTACTCCGAGGATCCCGTTGCAGTTTTGTTATCCATGTAACGCCGAAGGCGTTCGCTAATTTCAGCCCAGGGTTGGAGCGGAAGCGACAACCCTGGGACTATGTCAACCTCATGCTTTCAACCCTGTAAGGGTTAATGTCGCACAGGCCTAACGCTTTCAGCGTTTGCCTTTTCACTCTTCGTTACCCAGGGTTCTCGCGGTGCTCGAACCCTGGGACTACGTCAAGGAACCTTGCTTTAAACCCTGTAAGGGTTAATGTCGCACAGGCCTAACGCTTCCAGCGTTTGTTCTATTCACTCTTTGTGACCCAGGGTTCTCGCTGTGCTCGAACCCTGGGCTGGAATTAGCCAACGCCTTCGGCGTTAATCCTGGGCTGGAATTAGCCAACGCCTTCGGCGTATTTAATGATTACTTGTAATCAATCCCTTCGTGCACCAGGTGCAGTTCTTCCATGGCGACTTCACCGCCGCCTTTCGCAGCGAGTGTTGGACCAGTCCACTTTTTCGGATGAGCGTTTCGCAAGACCCACGTCGCGACTGGCTGGCGCGCTTCGTCTAACAACGTGACCGTCATGTTAGTCGGAGCATACGTGCCGTCCGCTACTGACTTGATCCATTCGAACAGCTTCGTTTTGCCGACCAGCCCTCGCTTAAGTGTCACGTCGTCGAGTTTGTGAGTGTTTGGTATCTTGCGTGCGGTGTTGAATTTTTCGTTGCCGTTGCGATACTCGGAATAGCTTACGTCCATTCCGAGTCCACTGACGTCTGAAAACCCTCCGAAGATATCGGCAGGATCGTCGTTCTTGTCATTTAACGACACCATATAGTTGAATGCGCCATAGGGATTTGCACGTTCAGTCGGCATTGTCTTCTCCTTCTAGTTGCTAAACCTTTGCGTCACCCGTCCACTGGCCGATGCGGAATATCACGAACTCCGCAGGTTTGACCGGCGCGACACCGATGAGGCAGATCAAACGCCCGTTGTCGAGATCGTTTTGCGTCATGGTGGTCCGATCGCAACGGACGAAGTAGGCTTGATCGGGTTTATCGCCGAGCAGTGCGCCATCGCGCCACAGCACCAGCAGAAAGTCCTCGACTGTTTGGCGGATGTTGGCCCAGAGCCGTGGTCCATTTGGCTCAAACACCGCCCACTGCGTACCTTTGTCGATCGAGTGTTCGATATAGATGAACAGTCGTCGCACGTTGACGTACTTCCATTCCGGATCGGAGCTCATGGTGCGAGCACCCCAAACACGATTCCCGCGACCTTCGAAAAATCTGAGCGCGTTGATCCCTTCCGGATTCAGAACGTCCTGGCGGGCCTTGTTGATGTTGGCTTCGAAGCGCGTCAAACCCCGCACGACTTCGTTTGCGGGTGCTTTGTGTACGCCGCGTTCGATGTCTGAACGCGCGTAAATGCCGGTGACAAAACCTGAAGGCGGGAGCAACAGGCGCGTCGGCGGTCGTCCCTGTGCCGCGCGCTCCGTGGGATCGAGAATTTCAATCCACGGGTAATACAGCGCCGCGTATTTGCTGTCGAACTTACCGCGAAACTCTCGAATCTCATTCAGAGAACTTGCTCGTGGACCATCCACCACCGCGATTCGGTAGCGCAGTCCCTCTGCGTGAGCGACGAGAGATTGAGTCGCCGTAAAGATCTCGTCCTCTGTAGACAACGTCGCGGCGTCAGGCATCGCGACGATTGCGATGTCGTCGATCTCGCCGAGCGCTGCGAGGCCGGTGGCCGTGAGTAGTGGATTGTCCGGATCAGCCTCCTGCCCGGCGAAATCTGTTGCGGCTGGTTCTGCTCCGTCGTTGCCGTTTTGGAGCCGGCCGGCTGCGGTAGGACCAGTCAACAACGCCATAAGGCTCGCTGCGGATGCGCCCGCTGCGTCGGGATCCCATGCCAGTGCAACCAGCGCGTTCTCGTCCGCCGGATCGTCCATCTCGAGTACTTTGCCGATGTAGCGAGTCTGCGCGGGGTCACCTGCAAGCTCGGTGTATTGGTCCACGCGATCGAGACCAGCCCGCACCGTGACGATCAACTCGACGAGATGAACGATGTTCGCAGAAGTAGGTGCACCACCTCCGGTGAACGTTTGATTGCCGTCCTGATCGACTCGGACTACCCTCAAATTTCCGAGCGTAATGGGAGCGGTGGGCGCCGGCGGTGAACCACCACCGGGCAGCACTTCTATCACTGCGCCGTCTTTTACGCGCTGAACCACGCCCGTGGCGGAGACGGTTACGCGCGTTCGCATCGGCAGAGTCTCGACCAGCACATTGCCGAGCGCGCCGGGCCAACGCGCTTTCCACGTTGCGGTTAGTCCACCATCAGGAATGGCCCGGCTGGCAACGCCCCGAGGCAGGTCGCCGGGCCGCGGCGTGAATACACGCGAAACGTAGAGACGCTTCCCGCCGTTCTCGAAGAACGCACGGGCCGCATGGGCCAGGTACGCCGGGCGTCCGGAGCCGATTCCCACTTCATTCAACGAGCCATAGACGCGCTCGAATTCAGTAAAGCTCGTGATCAAACGCGGCTCCGACTTCTTGGGACCGCCCGGATATCGCACCGGGCCATAGTGAGTTATTCCGGCAAATCCGGTGGTACTCGTAGGCACGCCTTCGATGGATTTCGCGCGAAAGCTGACTTCCTCGACATAAACTCCAGGTGCTAGATATTCGGGCATGAAGGAACTCCTTTTTTGCAGCGCTCAAGGGCGCTAGGTGATCTCAAAGTCTTCTAATCCGCTAAGGCATTTGCCTACAGTGAATTCAATTACGCGTGTGACAGTTGCCGTGTACTCTTGTCCGGGTGGTTGATTGGGATCCTGTTCGCCGGTCGCGACCGGATCGTTAGCTCCAGGCGCTGCCATGATCTCCAATGGCAGATCCCACAACGGATCCCGTTTGGGTTGATCGGGATCGGTAGGCGTCGGTGCAGTATCTGGTCCAGCGACTGTGACCTTAATTCTGAGTGGTTTTGGCGTTGCGCCGCCGGTCGTTACTGCTGAATTGATCAATAGAAGAAATTCGCCACGATCGTCGCCGTGAGCGCGACCAACAACTACAGTTGTGCCGTCCAAAACCGCGACGACGCGTGCCCAGCGCATCGGTTTGCCGCCGCGTGTCACTCGTCCACGCAGACCTGTAGTCGTGGCGCTGAAGTCGTACGCCGCGCCGGGAAAGAAAACCGGACGTCGTATTCGTCGCTTGAAATCCATTACGGTTTGATTTGCGGCTTGCGCTTCGTTGAGCTCGTCGGTTTCGACGTCGGCGAGCGTCAGGATCGGAATGCGCAAACGTCGCGGCACGATCCGGCGTCGATCGCGTTCGGGCTTGTAGATGCGGTTTGCGGTATCGAAAAACCTCAACTCGATCGGCGTCTTCACCCCGGGTTGATAGCGTAAGGCGTAGCGATTGGAAGTGTGGCGCTCGATGGGCGGACGTTGCAGGCCTAACAGCAGCGAGGCTTCATGCTCAACCTGGAGCTGGTAAGTCAAAGGTCTCGCGCGCACGGCGTCCATAGGTTCAATACCAAGCGCAAGGCGCTCGACGTTTTCGACAAAGCGACTCGGTAAAAATTGGTTCATAACGTCGGCGTCGGCGTTATTCCAGTGACAGCCGTGATAACCGGACCTTCCGGCGCAGCCACGCGGCTGTCCAACCGCATCACGCGCGCGATGTAGGGCACACTCAATCGGTAGTCGGTCGGCAGTGAATCAAACATGCGCATGACGGCTTCGTTGGAAACTTCTTCAAGCACGATCTGAATTGCTTCGCTTCCGTCCCATTCGCCCGACGAATGCAACAGTGGTCCAGCGATAATCGGCGTCGTATCCAGACACTGCATTGCTCTACCGAGGATCCGATGTTCTTCCACTGCATTCTCGGCCCAGGGCGTGATCAGGTAGTGCAGGTCAAGTCCGAGATGCGCGCGTCCATCACGCTCGGTTACTCCGGCCCATGCCGCGCGCATCACTTTGTTGAAATCAACTCGGTAGAGAAAGATCGATAGCGCTGGAGAACCGATCTGGGTGCCGATGTTGTCCTTTTCAAAATCACTCGTGCGCACCAGCACGGCTTTGGTTTTGTTTCCCGGCGGCTCCAGCGGCTGCAACGCCTCGAAACATGCGTTGAGCAGCATCTCGATGCTCTTTCCCGCTGCGGCAATTCCGGCAAAACCTGCCAAAACGTCCTCCCTGGATCCCGGCCCGAGTTTGGCGAACTCGACTTCGGATTAATGCTTCAGCCAACGACGGATGTGCGAAACGACTGAGCAGTCAACCTCGCCGATGTAAGACTTAATGAAAGCGACAATGTCTTCGAGCTCTTTCAAATAGCGGCGGTCGCCGCTTGGCACGTGCGTGATGTGGCCATGCCAGCCACGCATTCCGTTGCGCTGAATCTCGTCGTCAAACCAAAGTTTCACGATGAAGGAATGCACTTTAGACTCGGGCATTCCCAGACTCTTTAACAGATGGATGTCGTGGCTGAGTCTTTCGCGCGTCTGTTGGGCGTCTGATGAGTGGCTTTACTCTGCGGCTCTCTGCGTATCTCTGCGTTCTCTGCGTAAAAGATTATTTCAACGCAGAGGACGCGGAGATACGCAGAGAGCCGCAGAGTAAAGCAGGTCGCTGCCAGGTAGCGGGTTTACTTGAGAGTTTTGAATCCCTGTTCGACGGCCGCGATGTCGCGTTGCACTCGCTTCTGCACAGCGGTCAGAACTAATTGGAGTCGCTTGAGGCGGCCTAAAACTTCTGTCAACGAAGCGTCGTGAGGAATTTGGTCTGTAGTTTGAGAATTATCGATGCTGCCCGTACGTATTTTTTCGTAGAGCGCGGTGGTGCGTCCTTCAGGTTCAACAGCCAATTCTTCGGCAAGAGCAGCGACACAGCGGTCGTAAAGTCGCAGAGCGCCCGTTCGATCCCCGGCGGAATATTTCATCAGCATTAACTGCCGGTAGGTTCGTTCCGACGCGCGGTCGTAACGGAGAATCGTTGCGCCGTAGGTGAAGCCGGTCTCGTATTCCTTGTGTTCCATCGAGTAAGTCATGAGTTTGTCGAGCATGGTGAGGTACATGTTCTGTAAACGCTCACGCTCGAAGAGACACCAGTCGTGATACCAGCCGTCGAGCAGATCGCCTTTGTAGAGTTCGACCGCGTTTTTCAACGACTGAGCACCGTTTTGGTCGAGCGACTTGCCGGATACGCCCTGAGTGTCAGCGAATGCGCGCTCGAAAGCGGTCACGTCAATCCAGCAATCGCCGTTCAGGTTGAGTTGCACCCAGTCGTGTTCAGCCGAAAGCACTTCGGTGTTCACCGGACGTGCTGGTTTCAGCATTGAATGCAGGTGCCAGAGGGCTTGTCTTAGATACTTGCGCGATTTTTCGGTTGAGGTATCGCTCCACAACAAACTCGCGAGCATTTCACGAGGATGAGGCCGGTCAGGGTGAACCAGCAGATAGCACAAGAGTTCCTGCTCTTTACGTCCCTCGAGGCCATTCAGAGCTTGGGCGTCTTTCTGAATGAGGAGTTTCCCGAATAATTGAAATCTTAGAGCTGACATCTTGCATGCCTGACCTGGTCTTGTTAGACCGCTATGCGAGTGATCTTTAAGGTGTTTTTATGGGGCTCACGAGGGGATGAGCAGAGACGTTGAGTTATCCGATCCTTCCTGACCCTAAAAACGGCAGGCCATGGTTGGTTAGTTATGGTTCGTGAAGAAACTTTGCTCCAGCTTTTGCGGGCTCTTTAAATATTACTGGCGGGAGTGAGATCCCCCCACGGTGATGGAGGAAGCAGGACTCTCGTCAAGCACTTGCGAGTAGTATGGACCAACTCGATGTGGGCATTCGTATACTCTCTTTTCTATAACGGTGTCAAGACGAATTTTCGCGTGTGAAGGAATTGCTTTTTCGCCTTGAAAAAATTGACTTACATTTCAGCGCATAGTTATACTCCGCCGCAGACCAAGCCATTAAAAAGCTCACGTTTTTTGATCCGCTTCAGTCGCTCGAACCAGTCCTAACCTCAGGAGTAAAAATGAAATATCGAGAAGAGCACAGTGCAAATATCGAAGAGCAGGCGCTGGCAGGACGCCGTCGGTTTATGGGCCGCGCGTTAATGGGTGGAATGGCGGCATTTGTACCTGCGGCAAGGGTTAACTTCAATAATGCGGAGAGTCCGACGTGCACGGCAACAGCAGCCGACTCACTCGTGTTCTACTTAACGTTGCTTTTGCAAATTCCGTACGAACTCCTGAAAGGCTCGGGAACCGACGTCGGTACAGCAGCAGATTTATGTGCTAAGCAATTAAAGGACATTAACGCGAAGGTTCAGGAGCTTGATGCTGAGATCCGTGGTTCGCAGTCAAAGGCGCAAACTGCGCGATTGCGGCACGTCGTCCAATTAGGTCTCAACAACACGGAGTTAATTAGAACTTCAGGGAAAAATCAGTTTCAGCACGCGTATTTGCTTTCAAACACATTCGGGTTGGTTGGGCGAGAAATAGCGTCGGCGACCGAAGAGCTATTGCCGGATCAGGAGATCAAATTATCGGCGAACGCGCAGCGGATTCTGAAAGAGATCATCGAGCTTGCTAAGAAAGCGCCGGAGATCAAAAAAGAGATTGACGAAGCGAATAAGAGGTTCAACGACGATTTGAACGCAGTAAAGGACTTGATCCTCGGAGATCATGATCGCGAAGGTTCACGTAGTATCGCTAAATTGATGCTGGATGCGAGCAATGCGATCTTCGCGGCAGAGCGTGCGGGTGGTTCGGCGAGTCAAAAGGAAGGCGCAGCGAAAAAGGTTCAGGCGGTCATTGACGAGCTTAATAAAGTGGCGTTGAGGTATCCAAAAAAGAAGGTAGGAACAGTGGAGGAGCCAACGTCGACAGAGTTGCTTGTGAGTCTTCTTGAGGGAACTAAGATGTGGGTAGAGACGTCTACGGGTGTTGGATTGGAGAGTCTCACCATGAGATCACATGCGGCTTATGCGCCGGTACCGGGGCAGATCAGCAATCTTCTTAATAGACATTGCGGACCAGGTACGTGGTGGCGGGCAGGTTGGTGCCTGGGACTTGTTACACCGGCGCTATTCAGGCACCGTGATGCTCGATCTCGGTTACCGCTGATCGAGGGTGCGCTGGATCTCTTTTCGTGTCCGGGTGAGCCGGCAGACAAGGGTAGTTTGGCGAGAGCCCTCGCCGATCTCAAGATCTCTTAGGCATAGAGTCGGTACAGCGCGCGGTCAGTGATCAGCATGCGATATTTCTAATGATTTGCTTGTCAATTTTCTCGAGTTTCTAATATGCCGAGTTGGATTCGTCAGGCGTTTAGCGATTGGCTTACGCTACTTGGAGGGCCTGATCCCTCACTCTTCGAATCAGAGTCAGTAACTAGCTGGAAGCGATTGTGGTCGCTATTGGCACTCGTGGTATTTCTCTCGGGAGTTGGTTACGGCGTGCCTTTGGTAGCCAGCCCTAGTTCACTGCTTAAGACTGTTCCGTGGCTGATTGTTCTCAATAGCCGCCCGGCCCTGCTCTTTCTCCTCGGCGCAGCGGCGCTTGCCGGGATATATACCTACGTCTTCGCGAAAATTTTCCGTGTTCCGATAACAATAAAACAAGCCTTCTTTGTCATCCTGTTTCTTGGCTTGCCTTGGGTACCGATTACGGCCTTCATACTGGGCTTGGAAAACGTGGGAGTGCCGTTTTATTCCTTGATCTTTCTGTTATGGATCTACTTCGTAGTGGTCATTCTCATAATCAACTTCTACCGGGGTATCACCACCATCTGTGCAACGTGTCCGCGTTGGCGGATTTGGGGAAGCGTCATCATCGCGGTCATGCTGGTCGTAGTTTCGTATTTTGTATTGATGGAGTGGATAGTCAGGGTACGCAACGATACCGCACCACCGAGCAACGTCTCAGCCAGACTGATTGCCAGCAGATCTTCAAACTACGCAGCGATGATTTCCGACCCGACCTTTACGGTACGACTTTGATAACACCCGGCATCGCGCCAGTTCCCGGCGTTGTCTTGCAGTTGGGATCACCCAGGTGGATGCCGCAGTGATATCCGAAAGTTCCGACTTTCGTGAACGTTCTGGTTGCGGTCTGTCCCGAAGTAAGGTTGCCGGAGTCAAACGAGGCGTCCAGGTTATCACAGCCATTTGCCGCGCTGCCTGCGACCCGTTCCAATTTATGCGTTCCACCCGTGATCGTCCAGGTAACGCTTCCACCGACCTTAATCGTTGTTACCGGCGTGCCACTCGCATCATCAGTCCACTTGAAATTGGACCCTTTCACGCTACCCGTCGCCGGTGACGGAGATACGGAAGCTGTGACTGTGGGTGATGGAGAGGCAGGCGTGGGTGTGCTCGCCGAAGGCGATGGGGTCGCGTTATTTGAGTTGGTACCACCCGGCTGGCAAGAAGTTATCGCCAGAAGCAGGGCGATTGTGAGCACTAATCCGAGAGCTTTGAGCATGGTTCCTCCTTCAGTTTCGGCTTTAATAGCCGTCAGGGTTTGTTGGTTTCCAATGATCTATGCTGTTTTCTGGATTTTTCTTTCGGGTTAAGTATAAACGTGAAAGATTCTTTAAGTGTGCCTCGCCGGTGGCGGCCATCAAAGCCTTGGGAAGGAGTTTAAAGGCACGATGAATCGGGGAGTCGGATTATTGGTAGTTGTCGCTGGCGCGTTTTTG